>JAKQQT010000016.1 GCA_029564025.1 Armatimonadota bacterium
CGTCTGATGGTGGTTTCTTGGGTTTTTCAGCCCCGGCGGAGTTATCGCCGGGGTTTTTTGTTTAGCAGCCCTGCATCAAGAAGCCCTCGTTCTGGAACAGTGTGAAGGTGTCGGGAGGCATGGCTAATTCAAGGCGGGCCGCGGCGCTCGCTTGAGGCTGCCTCGGTCAATACTGAGTAACTGCCCGGCCTGAATGAGTATCTTCATCCGGTTGTCCGAGCCTAGTCCGAGATAGACTACCAGGGCCAGCTTCAAGGTAGGGTTCAGCTTCCGGAGGTCGTTTGCCGAGGGGAACCACAGGAGCTTGTCGGTTGCGAGGATGGTTTCGGCAATCTGCTGCTGCACTTGAGGAGGTGTCTGGTCCAGTTGCGGCAGGAGGACGCCAACGCGCGAGAATTGAGTTTGCGGATGCGCAAGGATCCGCTTGAGCTCCCTCCAGGCTGTGGCTATGCCCGCTCCCGAACCGACGCTGAGGACCCCGAGGCGCAATCTGCGTTCGGCAAAGGTCCGCGCCAGTTGGGCCGAATCGGGGCTGCCTGTAAAACAGACGCCACGGACTGGAGCTGGCTGGTCAAAGAACGCAGACGGAAACGACGTGCGGCGCAGCATGGATACGAGCATGTTCTCGCTGTACCCCTCTGTTTCTCTCACCATGGCTTTCATGGTGGTGGCTTTTGCTCGCCCGCGCTTCTCTTCGCGGTGGCGGCGATGGTGGCGGCGACACGCTCCTGGATGTCCTGCAATGTGGCGAGGTCGGCGTCCTCCGCGAGCGCGGAGAGCCAATCGCCGAGGGTTTGGTCGGGGTCTGGCTCCTCCGGGGCTTTGGGGAGGAGCGCCCAAGACTGGGAGGGCCAGTCGTAGTAGAGGCGGTCCGGGCGGTAGCAGTACGGTTTTTCCAGGCCGGCCAGCAGGCGCGTGAGCATCGCGTGATCGCAGCCAGCGGCGACGAGGGCACCGAGGAACCGGAGTTCGAGTTCCTGCCGCTCGTCCAGCTTCTCGGTGGTGGCCGGGTCGAAGCTGAGCAGGCCGGTTTTGTGCAACTGCGCCGCAGCCCACCAGTTGAGCCGGAGGTGGTCGCAGACCTGGCGCGGGGTAAGCGGGAGCAGAAGCCCCTGGAGGTGCTCGACGCGGGCGGCGGCTGGGTCTGGTTTCATGGTTGCGGCGGAGGTGGCGGGATTGACCCGGTGGCGGTCACTTCGCGGCGGACTGCACCAGGGCTTTTTCTTCCTTCGTCAGGCCGTAGAGGGCATGCACCAGCTCGTCTATCTCCCGCTCCAACGCGCTCGTGTCCGCCTCGGCATCCCGCTGCTTCGCCGCGAGGATGCGGTCAACCAGTCTGGTGAAGGGTTTCTGTTCGTCGGGCGAAATGCGCTTTATCGGAATCTCTGAAAGAGGTATCTGGAACATCTCAAGCATCTTGCCTTTACGTTTTCCGCGATGAAACAACCATTGGAAGTAAAGGGTGCTGTTCAGCAAGGCCAGCAGGTAGCCGAGGGCGTAGGTTGGATATTTCTGCGTGATAATATAGCAGTCAGACCGACAGAACCATTCCGTGTCGTTGTAGGCAAAAGCGTTTTCCTCTGATCGATACGGGATAACGATCTTCTGCCCGGTGAAGATGTCCTCGCTTCGCGGCCACTGGAGCTGGAAGAATTTGATCACGCCGTTTTCCACCTCCCGGCGCTCCGAGAGGATGGCCCTGAACTTCTTCAAATGTTCGAGAACCTGGGGATATTGACTGATGTCGTCCATATCGCGTCCGATATATAGCAGTCGCTTCGATGTCTGGGTGCTGCATGAGAACCGGGTGATGTCTGAGTTCTTGAAGAACTTTCGCAGTAGTCTTCTTTCGCTCTCTGAGAATCCGGTCACGACGTGCTTGTCTCTGGGATTGTCGAGGTCAAACACGAAGATTCCGTCGCCGTGCAGCGCCTCCGTGTTCGCCGGCAGCCGTTCTTCATTCCGTGGCGAGACGTAATCGCATCCGCTCACCACCCCCTGATTGATGTTCGCTATCTTGCCCAGCGTCTCACCTTGGGCGGCCACCTTGTCGAGAACGGCATTGATCGTAGTGCTCTGACCAGTCTTGGGAGCTTGATCTCGATTGAGTCGGATGTAGTTTTCACCTCCGTCGTAAAGTTCCGCTTGGGGGACTTGGTAGTATTGCGTCTCCTCGTCATTCCAGCGGAGGATGGTGCTCAAGACGTCTGGTGTCGCCTGGCTCGTGCGGTCGGTGATGCACGTGCGCGCCGTGGCCTCTCCCCTCACGCTCCTGAGCATGGTGACCATACTGTGCTGGCCTTGGGCTGATTCGAAGATCCTCAGCTCATTGAAGTTAATCAAATTCCGAATGAGCGCGCGTTGCTTAAAATCTGCGCGGAGCTTCCTGGCCCCGGTAGCGGTGAGGTAATAATTGGTGGTGATGAAGGCGATTTCGCCTTTGGGCCGTGACAGGTTCAGAGCCAGATGGAAAAAGAAATAGAAGTAATCCATCTTGCCTAAGTAGAAATGGCCCAAAGGGCCTTCCTTGGTTCTTCGGAACAGCTCTTTGTGGCCGCTTTCGCCGATGTAGGGGGGATTTGCGATTACCACGTCGAAACCGCGCTTCCGGTGGAACACTTCGGAGAAGAAAATGTGAATGTCGAAAACCTGTCTATTCCGGGTTATGCGAGCGATCAGCGTCTCAATCTCCGTCTTGTATTCCTGTTTCTTGCTCGGATTCGTCTCATCGAAGTATAGGGGTTTCAGTTGTTCCAACCGCTTGAATGCTGGCAGGCTATCGAGGTCCTGCTCGACACCCATCAACGAGTCCCCGCTCACGACTTTGTAGTCGAGGTTCGGCAGCGCTTTTATCTGCTTCACGTGTTCCTCGTCCACGACAAGGGAGAGCCAGAGGCGGAGCTTCGCGATTTCGACCGCGCCGGGGTCAATGTCCACGCCGTAGAGGCAGTGCTGAATGGCGTGACGCTTGAAGTAATAAGGCGTGCGGTCGTGAGCTTCGTTGAAGTAGGGAGTCAGCGCGCAACGCGCGCGGACAATCTCCGTCATCATGCCAACGGGATACGCCCCCGAACCGACGGCTGGATCGCAGACGGTGATGGTGGCGAGCTTCTCGTCAATGAGGCGGGCGTGCTTTTCAATCGTCGCCGGCATCTTGATGGGATACTTCGCATCCACTGCCTCGTAGTGGGAGATTTGTTCCCCGAGGTGGATGAAGGTTTCGATGTCCTTGCGGGGAATCAGCTCGTTGTCCGTATTGAGCGCGGTGTCGAGATAGTTAATGAGGCATTGCTGGCACTTATAGTGAACGATTTCGCGCGGGGTGTAGAAGGCGCCGAGACCTTTGCGGCGGTTCTCTTCGATCAGGTTTTCAAAAACCTTGCCCAGCATTTCCGGGTCAATGGCCACTTCCTTTTCGAGCGGCTCGGCTTCGTTGACGGTGAAATTGTAGCGGTCGAACACGTCCAGAACGCCCGTGCCGATGTCCCCCGCATCGTTGTGTTCGGTGTTGGTGAAGAGTTTGTTGGGCAGAATGATGTCGGTCTTGTGCCAGTCGTAGTCGCCGAGTGGCTCAAACAGACCGCCGTTGAGGAACGGGATGCGGCATTTGAAGCGGCTGCACCAGGCTTCATGGCCACGATCGGTCGCCAGGGTGTCGTAGAAGAGCGGTTCGAGAACGTCGTTGAAGATGTTGACGCCGGGCGACTGACCGGAAGCCTGACCCACCAGCCGGCGGAGAAAATCGTGCGGGCCAGTGCCCCAATCCTGTCCTTTGGCAACGCCGAGCCATCCCTTTTTTTGCAGGAAGTAGAGGAAGACGATCTGGCCCATGAGCTTCTTGGCGAAGTCCACGGTGCTGACGTTCTTCTTTCTGAACTCGTCGCCGATGGTTTTGTCTTTGGCAGCGAGCTTCTTGAGTTCCTTTTCGATCTCCTCGAACAGGTCGGCGTATTTCCTGAAAAACTCTTTGGTGACGGCCTCGACGCTGAAGGCTTCTTCGAGTTGCGCGAGGGTGGGAAAATTCTCCGTGTCCTGGAGCAAGGCGAGGAACCGGCTTTGGGCCGTGTGGCAGCTTTCGCCTTCGCCGACGATGTAGGAGAAGCGGCGGGCTGGCGTGATACGGGTCTCGACGTCAACGCGACCAGTCTCCGTCTCGACGGCGGCATATTCCATTTTGACGTAGGAGAACCGCCACTGCCTCTCGGTTGGAGACACGAAGGCGACCAGCGCGGCTTCCCTTTCCTGCCTTTCCTTGAGGTGGTCGGCAACGAAATTACGGATGGCGGTGCGGGCACGTTCGAGCTTGGATTCGCTGGTGAGGTGAACCACGAGAACATCGAGCTTATCGTCGTCTGGGGAGGTGTAGGTGCCGAGCCGTTCAAAGCGCGAGACGTGGTTCTTGAAGGCGTCTTTGATGTACTGACTGTTGCGGGCGAAGGCCTTGGATTCGTCGAACTTGTTGAGGAGGTTGCGGGTGAATTCGAGGAACTTAATTGTGTTGAACGGTTGCGGAAAGGTCTCGGCGACGCGTTCCCGGGCTTGTTGCGGATTCATGGCTGTTGGACGAGGAATGATGAGAGGATGACCTCACGCGGGGCGAGCGCCTGGCTGGCGTGCGCGGCGGGGTTGGCCTGGAAGTACTGCTGTTTGATGTCGCGGCGCAGGACGGCGAGGACCTTGAGTGGTGCCAGGTTCTCGGGCTTCTTCAATGAGGCGGCGACTTTCTTGGCGGTGGCTTTCGGCAGCGAACCGTCTTCGATCAGACGGATGGCTTTGCCGACGAATTCCTCGTCGTCCTCGGTGAACTGCTGGCAGCGGCGAACGGCTTTGTCCTTGAGCCGTTTCAAGATGTAGGCGTCATTGGGGCTGCCGCGATGCGTGGATGCGGCTTGCTCGGCATCGGCGGTGGTGGCGGTGACGAATGCGCCTTTGTTCTTGTCGAGCAAATCGTAGAAGTCGCGCGGGATGGATTGGCGGGTTTCCTTGGGGTCGGCAGGCTTCAAGATTGTGGCGGCGGTCATGAAGTCCAGTTCGGCGGTCGGCTGGGTGCCGGATGCGCCGAGGAAGAACTTGTCGAGTTTGCCCTGCCGGAAGTACGTGAGCAGCGCGGGGTAATTCTGGACCGCAGGTTCAACCGACAGGGTTCGGGTGGACCGCGCTTTCTTGGGCAGTCGTTTGATGCGCTCGAACAAATCCGGCTGTTTGTCGCGGAGGGCGCGGATTTCGGTGAGGAACTTGAGTTCGGTTTCCTCGTCCTCGTCTTCGCCGGTGATGGTCTTCTTGGAGTTCCACCGGGCGAACAGGTCGTGTGAGACGATTTCCTCGCCCTCGGTCAATAGGCGGGCGTCCGCGCCGAGCATTTGAATGAAGGCATGAATTTTCGCCTCGGCGGCTTCGCGGAGCTTGATGAGGTCGTTGCCCTCGTCGGTTGGGAAAAAGTTGTAGGTGTGAATTTTGTCGAACTTGGTGTCCACGCGGTTGACGCGCCCGACGCGCTGAATGAGGCGGGTGGGGTTCCACGGGATGTCGTAGTTGATGACGACATTGGAGCGGTGGAGGCTCACGCCTTCGGCCAGGACTTCCGTGGCGACCAAGATGCGGTAGTCGTCCTTGGGCCGGTACGCCCTGGCGTCGAAGTTGGCGATGACATCCTCACGGACACTGTGAAGCGATTCGCCGGTAAAGAGCAGGGTTTTGGGTTCGACTTCGTCGCGGATTCTTCCGGCCAGGTAGTCGGCGGTTTCCTTCGACTCGCTGAAAATGATGACCTTGCCGTCCTTGAGCTGCGGCGTTTTCTTGAGGATGCCCCGGAATGATTCCCACTTAGGGTCGCGGGTGACTTTCTTCCACTGGTTGCGGATGGCTTTCAGCGCCTTCAAATCGTTTTCGAGATCGGTGATGAACGCCGGCAGAAAGTCCTTGGCAGCCAGTTTCTCGGCCTTGTCTTCCTCCAACAGCCGATCAATGCCCTCCTGGTCGTCGGATTCGAGCAGTTCAAAAACCTTCCCGATGTGTTTCTTGCTGATGAAGACGTGGCCCTTCTGGAACTCTGCAATCACGCGCTCGTAGGTGTGGATGAAGCGCCCGAGCGTGGACAGGAACGCGGTGAAACTGCTTTCGAGCCGCTTCACCGTGAGGATTTTCATGAACTTGGCGAGGTTGCGCTGGCTCTGGACATCCTGCTCGTCGCGGTCGCCGGTGTAGTAGGCCAGCGGCGTGTAGCGGGCGTATTTGAAGTCGTGCGTTAGCGAACGGATCGTCTCGTCGAAGACTTCAGCCTCGATCTTGTTGAACTTGTAGAAGAGCGGTTCGGGGTTGGCAACTTCCGGGAATTTCAAGCCCTGCCGTTTCAAGTCTTCGCCGTAGTATCGCTCAATTTCGGTGCGGGTGCGGCGGATCATGAGGAACTTGAGAATCTTCTCGCGGGTTTGCCGGGCGTTTTCGCGGACAATCTTGAAGTATTGGTCGCGGTCGCGTTGGCGGTCGAGTCCTTCGAGCCGGCGACGGAGCGCGCCGAAGAAGGCTTCGAGGTTGCGGACGTTCGGGATGGTGCTGTTCTTGCCGGGCTGGAACAGCTTGATCTGGCTCAGGATGTCCTGCGGCGTGTTGTTGAGCGGCGTGGCGGAAACCAGAACGACGCGCTTGCCGCGACAAATCTGCGCCAGCATCTCGTAGCTTTGGGTGTCCTCGGTGCGGAAACGGTGGGATTCATCAATAAAAACGGTCGTGAACTTTTGGAAGTCGCGATCCAGCAGGGATTCCAGTTTGCCGAGCGATTCGCACAGGAAGCCGCGGACGCCGAAGTCCCGGAATACGTTTGGCCAGGAGCCGGGATTATGTGCGTCGAGCAGGTGCGGGGGGGCGATAACGAGAGAGGGCTCGTTGAGGTGCTGGGCGAGCAGCGCGGACATGTAGGTTTTGCCCAAACCGACCACGTCGGACAGAAAGGCGCCGCCGTATTCGTCGAGGACCTTGCGCGCATTCAGGACCGCCTCCTCCTGGTATTTCAGTTTCTTGAAGCCGGCGGGGAGGTACATGTCCTCGATTTCGTCGGGGAGGTTGAGCTCGCCCCGGAAGTACTCGTAGAGGAACTTGAGGTAGAGTTCGTAGGGGGTGAACTGCGCGTAGGGCGATTTGACTTCAATGGTCGTGACGCAATCTTTGGTTACGTCCACGGACTTGGCCCAAAGCTCGTTGAACTTCTGGAGAGCGAACTCGTAGTCGGAGCGATTCTTGAGTTCGACGTTGAACTCAAGATTTTCCTGGAGGCCAGCTTCGGTGAGGTTGCTGGAGCCGGTGATGACGCGCCCTTTGTCAATGTGACCGTCCACGAAGGTCATGACGTAGAGCTTCGCGTGCAGGCGTTCGGAGGGGTAGGCGCGGACTTCGAGCTTGCCGGACTTGATCCACTCGACGAATTTGCGGACGCCATCTTCGATTTCTGAGGTATCGCCGGACTTCTGGAACTCGGCGAGGATTTCGCCCGGGAGGCGCTCGCGGACGTGGGCGTGGGATTCCAAGACGAACTCCTGCTGGTCTTTCGCGGTGTGAATCAGGTCGTAGGTCGCTCGGTCGGTTTTGATGCCGATGAGGATGCGGATCTTTTCGGTTTTGGTGAGCGCCGAATGGAGCTTGTGGAAGCCGCTGATGAAGAAGTAGCCGACCAGGCAGTCGAAAAGGCGCGTGTTGTCACCCAGCAGCGCGGTGAAGCGGTCGGTCAGGCATTTGCCGTGCTCATTGGTGATGAATGTCAGGTCGGAGGACATTGGCTGAATGGCGCCGGAGGGGCGGGTTGAGTGCTGGGGGTGGTTCGTGGGTTGGCTGCGGGGCGACGCGGCGGGGCATGGTGGCCCGGAAGGGACACCTTGCCGACCGACAGTTGTACGCGAGTGCCGCCCATGACGAAAAGTCGCGCAATGGTGCGATGGGACGGGGAAAGATGCACGAAAATTCTGACGGGGCGACGATGCCGGGCCGCTTGCGCGATTGCCTTGACTGCCGGGTGCGTGTGAAGGACTGCTCCTGGCCATGAATGACGTGAGTATAACTCTGACAGGAAAACTGGTGAACGCGCAGGGATTGCTGAATGAGCTTTTCAGCGAGGGGTGCCGGCCGAGTTTTTGCGGTGGCTGCGGACGCAGACCAAGGCGCGGACCATTCCGCATGTGAGGATTGGGCACCTGGTGTTCTTCGACGTGGAAATGGTCCGCGCTTACCTAGCGGAGAAGCGGGTGATGCATAGCCGGGGGTGGCGTGGGCGGGAGCCAGAGCGCTGTGACCGACTGATTCAGCAGACGGTGCCTTAGCGCTTGCGCGGGGCGGGCCATTCGGTTGAGGTCTTTGGCGCTTGCTTTGGTGAGATGCGACGGGCAGGGTGGGGTGTCTGCCTCGGTGCCTGGGCGCTACTTTAGGGGGTGCCGGCGGGGTATCCTCGGGCTGGGCACCCAGCTTAAGGCTTTTCCAGAGTTTACTGGTCTGGTTAAAAAAAGACTGTTGACAGCCGGATTGGGTTAAACTAAAGTTGATTAACTTAAATGACTAAACCGACGTTTTTCTTAACCGAAGTCGCCCAGGATTGGAGCGAGCGAAACCTGACTGTCGTGCAGCAAGCCGTTCTGGAGGCGGAGCGAGCGACCCTGGCCCGCAGTGATGTGCGGGCGGATCCGTTGCTGGACACGCCGAATCTGCCAAACCTGCGCGGGGTGATTCGCTGGCACATGGTCCAGAAGCAGTTGGCGATGGCAGCGGAGCGGGGTTCGTTCGACGGGATCACGGCGGAGTGGGTGGAGCTTGGTGGCGTGTCCGTGTTGGAGTTGCGCGGGAGGTACACTTCGGTGACGACGCATCATTTGATGGAGGAGAACGATGCCCCGCGGGAATCAATGTTCCGGCGGCGTGGTCGGGAGGTCAACGAAGTGTCGCCGGTGTTAAGGGGGTTGGAGGGCTGGGCGGAGGAGGCGAGCAGGTTGATCCAACTGGTGCTGGTGCATGGAGGCAAGAGCTCGGAGTTCGCCTACCTGCGCGCGTACACGGACCCGGACAATCGGGCGGTTTACAGGCAGCTTTCGCGGAACATCAAGTTGATGCCGATGTTGGTGCCGAGCATTGAGTTCGAGCCCGTCAGCGAGCCGGTTGTGGAGCTGAGCCCGGCGGCGGAGCAAAAGAAACGGGCGAGCGGGGAAGCGCCATGAGCACAGCTTTACCTGAAAGAATCACACAGGCGCGAGAGCTGGCCGGCCAGACCAAGACGGAGCTGGCCGAGAAGCTTGGCGTGTCGGTGGCGGCGGTGAGCCAGTGGGAGGACGGGTCGAAGAATCCGACTGCCGAGAACCTGGTAGCGATTGGCCGGGTCCTGGATGTGCCGGTGGCCTTGCTGTTGAAACCGATCCCGGAGCAGGTGGCGCGGCGGGGGCCGATTTCGTTCCGGGCGCGGTCGGCGGCAAAGACCCGGTTGCTGAGGCGGCAGGCCCAGCGCCTGGCGGAGATGGTGGCCGAGGCGTTCATCTGGCTGGAGCAGTGGGTGTCATTTCCGGATGCGCCGTTGCCCGAGATTGCAGCGGGCAGCAGCCCGGAGGATGCGGCGACCGCCTGCCGGCGGGCGTGGGGCTTGGGTGACCGGCCCATTGCGAAGCTGGGCGAGCTTTTGGAATCGAAGGGGGTGCGGCTTTGTTCTGCGGGCTTTGGTGATGTGCGGTTCGACGCATACTCGTGCGTGGTGAGCGGGCGTCCGTTCGCGTTTCTCGGCGATGAGAAGCAGGACCGCGCGCGGTCGCGGTTCGACGCGGGGCATGAAGTTGGGCACCTGCTGTTGCATCGTCATTACTCGGACGATGAGCTGGAAGCAGCCGGGCAGGATGCAGAGAGGCAGGCCGATGCATTTGCGAGCGCGTTCCTGATGCCGGCGGTGACGTTTTCGCGGGATGTGGTGGACCCGAGCTTGGAAGGGTTCAAGCGGCTGAAACCGAAGTGGGGCGTTTCGATTCAGGCGATGGTTCGGCGCGCGCGCGACCTGGGCTTGATTACTGAGGAAACTTACGAGAGGCATTTCAGGAACATTGGCGCGGCCGGATGGCGGCGGGCGAAGGGGGAGCCGCTGGACGAGGTGGTGCCGCCGACGACCCGTTCGCTGGGGCGAAAGAGCCTGGAGTTGCTGAGCGGCAGCAACGGGATCAGGCCGTGGGAGATCCCGGGAGAGTTGCCGCTGCCGGACCGGGTGTTGGAAAGTGTTTTTGGCGCAGACCTGCGGGCAATGGTACCCGAGGAGTTGAACAACGTGATCGTGTTGAAAAGCTTCGGCCATCCGGAGCGAGCGCCAGACACGACGAAAAACGAGTAGGAGTCTGCGCCCGGAGGTGGCGGACTCGGGAGTTCAGCCGCAGGCGGGGTTTCATGAAGGAGGCTTATGGCCACTATAACATTAAATCGGTTTAGCAATCACGACACACTGAAACGAATAGGTGATAGTTTCATGGTGGAATTGTTGTCGCCCTATGCGGCGTTTTTCGCGGGGCGGGGGCTGAGGCTGCCCGCACCGGGGAATGGCGGGGCGGTGGACTATGAAACGCTGGCGAGGATTTTCATGACGCCGGACAGGGACACGCCGAAGCAATTGGCCGAGGCGTTGTATCACATTCACGACATGTCCACGCCGGAAGGGATGGACAAGCTGCAGGAAGCGGCGGAGCGCAAGGGGTTGGACCTTGGGCTGAATGGGGACGCGCATCCGGCCGCAGTGGCGGTGCGGTTGTGGGTACGGGACAGCCGGTTGTTTGAGGAGGTCCATGCGGAGTATCACCTGGCGCGGCCAAAGTCGTTCCTGACTTTCCTGAGCGAGCGGAGGCCGGTCCCGGCGTTTGCGCCGCCGACGGCGGAGACGCGGGCGGCGATGGAGGCGCGGATGGATTTGTGGTTCGACAAGAAGCGGCGGGGGCGGGGGTGCCGGGTGCTGGTATATCCTCGGGGGCCGGAATGCTGGTTCATGGTGCGGCATGGGAAGCCGTGGCAGCGGGAGGGGACGCACGAACCGCAGGGGGAATCGGGCAGCGTGTTCTACCAGCCGCAGCAGCATGACGTGCTGGTGTATGACATCGAGCACGGCGAGATACGGATTCACGCGGGGAGCAAGGGCGAGCGGGAGTTGTATCGGAAGGTGTTTGGCGCGCACCTGTTTGGGGATGAAAACTTTTTCCCCGGCGACGGGAAGTACCGGCTGACGCCGCTGTTGCGGGATGGGGCGAAGTCCATGAACTGCCTGGACGTGGAGGGGATCGAGTGGGTGCGGGTGCGGGAGATTGAGATGCTCTGCGGGCACGGCATTGGGGCGGAGCGCGAAATTCGGAAAGGGCCGGACCTATTTGCGTCGTTCGAGGCGCGGGGTTTTCGGCTGACAGCGGAGATGAATCTCCAGCGGGCGGTGTTCAGTGTGAAGTTTGCCGACAGCAAGACGGCGCGAAGTGTGACGATTCACCCGACGAACCACGCGAAGTACGAGCGAGACGATGACGGCGGGCTGTTGGAGGCTTGGCTCGCGAAGCGTGGTTTCATCATTGAGGAACCTGATGAAGACGAAGCCGGTGAAGCTGTGGAAGGGTCTTGAATCACTCGCGACGCCGTCGGCGGTTCTGGCGGAATGGCGGGAGCTCCTGGGCGGGGACTTTGAATGGTCCTTTGGTTTTCTGCGGGCTGACGACGGCCTGGCGTTGGATTACCCCTGCACGAACCGGCCGCGTTGCGGGTGCCGTCATGAAGTTGTGCCCCTGAGCATGGTGGCGGCGTGCCGGTGCGAGGATCGCGATTGCGAGAGCATCGCGCTGGAGCCGAAAGATGTGTTGGCGCATGTCCTGGACACGGTGAAGCTTTGCGCCGCGGTTCGGAGCGAATTGAAATTCGGCGCGCCAACGGGGGGTGAGGGGGCCGTGGTTGACGGCATGTTGGGGACCTGGTGGGTGGGAACATACGGGGCCGTCCGGTCGGCGGTGTTCCTCATGATTCGGCTGACGGAGGCCGACTTCATTGCAGAGCTTGAGCGACTGGCTGGGGCCTGGGGCGAGCCGTTCGTGGTGCTGGCACCGACGGGCCGACACCAGACGGCGGTGGTCCGGGGGATATTGCGACGGCAACGGAGCGTGTTCATCCCCCTGTGCGATGCCGTCGAGCTCATCGGCCCGGGCCGGCTCGGGGCAACGGGGAGTGTTCAGCCTATCCTGGACCGGTTCAGCGCGGGGCTGCTTGAGGGACGGTCCCAAGTGGAGACGTTTCAGCGAACGGTTGAGGATTTCGGGCGGAAAATTGACGCGGCGGCGAGCGGCATGCAGGAGCTGCGGAAGGAAAACGAGGAACTGAAAGGGCTGGCCGCGGGCGGGTACCTGGATTTTGTCCGGTCGGCTGAGCCGACGGATGTCTGCTACTTCTTTTACATCCTTGCATACGGTGACCGGGCGAAAGCGGCTCGGGAGCTGGGCGAGGACCAGCGGCGGTTCTATGAACGCGTGGACGGGTGGGCGAAGCGCGGGCCTGCGTATAAGCGGATGTTCGGGCTGGTGAAATGCCGGAAGACATCATTACGAAAGGGAACTGTCCCGCTCGGCGTGGCGCTGCAATCGGGCGGCGTGGCGGATGAGGGGGAAAACCCTGAGACTTTGGAGGCGGTTTTCGGGCAGATTAAGGATGGGAGCCTGGACCAGCGCAGCTACCCGGCGGTGTTGCGGGAGATTCTGGGCGCCCTGGTGAAGATGGATGCCAAGAATTGGCAGGTGATTCAGAAGGAGCTGGTGACCATGATCGAGGAGGAGGTTCCGCAATAATTTCCGCAACGGGTTAGATTCTTGCGTTTCGTTGTTTTTCCGGGGTTAGCGCGATGCTAGCCCCGTCTTTTTTGCCCTGATTCCGCAACTTCCGCGCCCTACGAGACGCGGCGAATGGTTCGCCACTGTCGCAACCGAAAGGTGTTTCGTATGGCAAACAAAAGATTGAGGGCGGCGCGGGTGCTGGCGGGGATGACCCAGCTTCAACTCGCTGACCGCATCGGCAAAAAGGAGATCGAGGTATCGCGGTTTGAGACGGGTCGGGCGCAGCCCGACGCGGAAGCGAAGCGGCGTATCGCTGAGGTGCTGGGGAAACCAACGTTCGAGCTGTTCGACGTGTAACCCGGAAAGGAGGCGATATGAAGCAATCTGCGATTGAACAGGCCCAGGCGGCACCGTTGGAGAACAGCGGTCCCGGGTACGAGGGCTACATCGGCAAACCGGAGTGCGCGCGGCGACTGGGGCGGACGGTGCGGAGCGTGGACACCTACATGGCGCTGGGGATCATCCCGTTTTACAAACTGGGTCGAACCGTGGCGTTCAAGTGGTCGGAAGTGGATGCGCATATCAAGGCGCATTACCGGGTGGGCACCCAGCGGTAAGAGCGGAAAGGAGGTTCATCATGCTGACGATCATCGAACGGGCGCGGTTGTATGTGGCGAAATGTCCGCCGGCCATCAGCGGGCAGCGGGGGCATGACGCCACGTTCCATGTGGCGGCGGTGCTGTGGAATGGGTTCGGGCTGAGCGAGGCGGAGACGCTGACGGTGTTGGCGGAGTGGAACGGAGCATGTCAGCCGCCGTGGAGCGAGGCGGAGCTG
>JAKQQT010000029.1 GCA_029564025.1 Armatimonadota bacterium
CCATCATCGTGCTGTCCGTGGCGCTGGATAGATATCGGGCAAGAAAGAGGATCGGATAGATGAAACTGGCGGTGTTGGGTGGTGAACCGGTTCGAACGAAGCCTTTCGTCAAGTGGCCGATTCACGGCATTGAAGAAGAGACAGCCGTTCTGCGAGTTGTGCGTAGTGGGAACTGGGGTCGTTACGTCGGCGAAGAGACGCTGGCTTTTGAGGCGCGGTTCGCCGAGATGCACGGGTGCCGGCGCGCGCTTGCCGTTCCGAGCGGAACAGTGGCGCTGAAGGTCGCGTTGCTGGCGGCCGGTATACGCTCCGGTGACGAAGTGCTGATTCCCGCCTATACGTTCCTCGCAACCGGCACGGCGGTCATTGAGGTCAACGCAACGCCGGTTCCGGTGGACGTCGATCCGCTGTCCTACACGATGGATCCGAACGTTCTGGAAGCCGCTGTGACAGAACGGACCCGGTTTATCATGCCTGTGCACATTGCCGGACTTCCGGCCGACATGGATCCGATTCTTGCCATCGCGAAACGGCATAATCTGACCGTGATTGAGGACGCCTGCCAGGCACACGGCGCGCGGTACAAGGACCGGAGCGTCGGATCGATGGGCGTGATGGGGTGCTTCTCGATGCAGGGCTCGAAGAACGTGAACTCCGGCGAGGGCGGAGTGATTGTGACGAACGACGCCGACCTGGCTGACCGGTGCGAGGCCATCCACAACTGCGGCCGCGCACCGGACGGTCGCGATATTGGACCCACACCGGTCAATACGAATTACCGTATCACGGAACTGCAGTCGGCGCTGGCCAACTGCCAGTTGTCGCGGTTGGAAGAACAGGGCGCAATCCGGCGGCGCAACGCGGCCCAGCTCGATACAGCGCTTGCGGAGATTCCGGGCCTGAATCCGCAGGCGCGCGATCACTGCACCCGCCACGCCTATCACTTATATTCGTTCCGCTACGACGCGGAGGCGTTTGGTGTGTCGCGGTCGGTATTCGCCAGGGCCATGCACGCAGAAGGCATACCGGTAGCCGAAGGATACACCCA
>JAKQQT010000088.1 GCA_029564025.1 Armatimonadota bacterium
AGCCAAACGACAGAAGTCGGACCAACCCTTAAGGGTATAGTCATTGGTTTGCTCCCCGGTAGGATTGCTCTGTTTGGCGATGACATACTTGCTCAAGTCGATGGCGCCGCCGGTTCCATTGTAAATTTCCACGTACTTGTCCCAGTTTTCCCCTTCCCCGAATTCGCCGAAGAACAAGTCGGTGGCGCCGGCGCGGCCCTCCATGAAGATGGTATTGGTGGCCTTGCCGCTGACGGCAGTCATCCACACGCGGGTAGTATAGACCCCGAGGGTGATGTCGTTGGTGGACAAGCGGGTCGTGACCCAGTTGGTGAACCAGCGGCTCCGGTCGGTCGCATTGGCCGGATTGAGCAGCAAGTCGATGTTTTGTGAATACAGCCCGGTCAAATAGCTGGTATTGGTGCTGATGTTGAACTGCGCGTTGGTGACGCCGGTACGGTGATTCAACAGATAGGAAATCGGATAGGCCTTGCCCGTTTCCGCCAATTGGCCGTCGGTAACCACATACACGGTATTCGTCCCGGTTCCGCGCTGTTCGCCCACCCGGAAATTCCAGGCTTCGGGATAGTTGAACAACAGCACTTCGTCCCAGGTGTCGCCCACGCGCACTTCGTCGAAATACGCATGATCAATCGTGTTGGTGTCGGCAGACGTCATGCCGGCCGCCAGGCGGATGCCGGTGATGTCGGCAATGCTGAAGGCGGCGTTGCTGTAGACCGCGATCGGCGTCGCGTTCGTGTACTCCTGCGGAATCGGCGTGAGGTCGCCCTGGTAGTACGCCCACATCCGCGCGGTTTTGATGGCGGGATCCCACTCGCCCACGATCATGTAGTCGTCATGGTGTTTAGCATTGAAGGCATAGTAGGGGGTGTTGGATATGAACTTGCCGGTAGCCGGCACTTCGATGCCCGCATCCTTGTCGCGGCCATGCAGCTTCCCGAAGAAGATTTCTTCTTTGTCGGCGGTCGCCCCGCTCATCAGGGAAAGTCCGATATATTTGTTGGACAGGTCGCAATCGTTGTTCCCGACCTTGTAGTTCATCATAAAGGCGATGAATGTCTTTCCGCTGCGCTTGGTCGCCAGTTTGCGAGTGATCGCCACGCTCGTGGCCTCCTGCGTGTTGGGCACCCATTGCAGCTTGTTGGCATAGGGGTCCGGGAATTGCGTGTAGTCGCCGCAGAGCAGGTTGACGTCTTCGATGGTCAGCGCCTTGTTGATGTCGCCCGTCCAGGGGCCATTCCAGCCCTGGCCGGTGCCGGCCTGGTCGTTCAGATAGGCCCAGTTCGTGCCGCCCTCACCCGTCGTCCAAATATAGTTGTTGGTATAGGCAAACTGATCGACGATTTCGCCGTCTTCGTATTTCAGCAGGGTCACGCCCCCGGTGGGATCGGCATATCCCGACGAATAGATGGTGCCGTTGGCGCCAAAGACGCGGAAGTAGTTCACCGAGCCCATCGGGAGCACGATCTCCACGCCGGTCTGGTTGGTGCCATGATAGGCCACCGTGGTGCCGTTGGGGCCCGCGTCGTCCTGAAGGTAGGCCGTGGCATTCTTCAACGACTTGGCCCCAGAGATCGCGGCAGCATTCGTACTGCGCAGCACGACGGCGCCCTTGGCTGTATTGAGGTCCCAGGTCAAGACGGCCATCTCCATGCCGTCGCCCGTGGCCGTCACGTTGATCGGGGTCGGGGCCTCTTTGTCCACGATGGTGAAGGTGAAGGTATTGGTGATGCTCAGGGAGTCGCCTGGGCGGTCCAGATCATAGTCGGTGCTGACCAGTTGGAAGGTGTACGTGCCATTGGTCGTGTCCAGAGCGCTGAAGGGAATGGTGGCCGACAGGGCTGCCGGCGAGGCCGTCATCCCCGCCCCGTCGGTGTTGGGCGTCATGGCCATGGAACCGGTCGCCTTCTGGATGCCGTTGCTGAACAGCGTCCAGACGTTGCTGGTCCCGGCATAAACGCCATTGGCATCCGCCACCAGCCCCGTCACCGTCAGGCCACCGGCAATCGCATTGGTTGAGAACGAGCTTCCATCCACATTGAAGCCGAGGTGTTCCGGCCCTTCGATGTCCTCGTCATAGACGGTAAACGCCGTGGAGGCGGAGCCGCCGGAGCCGCCGGTCGTATAAACCCTGAAGTTGTCGATCAAAGCGCTGTCCGTGCCGGTGGAATGCGACCAGGCGGCCGCCACATAGGGCCGGTCGGAGCCGACGTAGGTCGAATCCACCACCGCTGAACCCACCTGGCCATAGGTAACCGTATCCACGTCCGGAAAGGTCGAGGCCGAAGACGCCCGCGACATCGTCCAGTTGTTGTTGCTGGGATCGTATTCCACCATGACCGCGTAATAGGCCGTGTTGGAGCCATCATTTAGAGAGATCAGATCGGTCGAGGTGCCGACACCGGCGGAATACTTCACCAGCCGCAGCGGATCGGGGGTCGAGGAATTGCCGCGCAGGAGGGCATAGCCGGTGCCCGCCGTCACGTTGGAGGACGACCCGGCCAGAACGACGGCCAAGCTGTAGGCGCCTGAAGCGAACCCGGCCGGGTCGGGACGGCTTTGTCGCAGATTGACCACCCACTGCACCTTTTCAGTGTTCTGGTTCAATGTGGTCTTGAAACCGGACAACGTGTTCAGCGTGTTCCACGCATAGGAAACGCCGTTGGCACCCGAACCGGCCACTTTTAGCATGCCGCTATTGAGCACCACCCCGTTGCCCACCCGGGTCCACCCACCGCCCAACGTGGAGCCGTCCGCCCGGTTGAAGTTGTCGTTCAAGCCGTAAACCGATCCGACGGTTACGGTGATCAGATTCATCGCATCCGTCACTGTTTTGTCGTTGACACTGACGGCCGTGACTTGCGCCGTATAGACGCCGAGAATGGCGGGATAGAAATCCGGCACCAGCGCGGTGAATTCATGGCAGCTCTTCTCATCCAGCGTCACCGGGGTCATGGCCGTAAAGGATGCGTTGGTCTTCACCTGCGTTCCATCCGGCGCGAACAGGTTGTAGCTGGAGCCCGCCAACTTCATGCCCGTGACATGGTAGAGCGTAAAGCCCACCTCTACGTCTCCATGGCCCAGGGCGTGGTCCGTCACATTGTTGGTGAGTCCCTCCGGATCCACCGCCCGGAAGGCAACCAGCGTCGGCGGCGCCGTCTCCGGATCGAGACAGGCCCCCGTGATCGGTAGCGTCTGCGCGGCATGGTCCGGCGAGTTGTTGTTGAGCGTCATGGTGACGTTGAAATCTCCGCCGGCCGTCGGCGTAAAGCTCACCACCACGTTCGATGCCGTTCCCGGCGCCACCGTCAGCGGCAGCGCAGGCGACGACACGCTGAAATGTTCGTGGCCCTGGTCCGTGAAGTCGATGCTGCTGATCACCAGCGCGGCGTTGCCGCTATTGGTCACCACCACCGTCCGGTTCGACGTCACGTTCTTATCCACCGTGCCGTAGGCCAGCGATGACGGACTCACGCCGATGCTCGGCGCCGCGATCACGAAGTAATAGACGTTCGAGACCCGCGAGATATCGCCCACCCACTCGGGATCGAAATCAGATCCCGCCAGGCTCAGCACGTAGTTGCCCCAGATCATGCTGGCACGGGGCACCGTGGCGCTGATGGATAGCGCCGAGGCCTTGCCATCACCGTTGACGCCGTTCGTCACCGCACTGGCTGCCACGACCGCACCGCTGCGGGTCAAGGTGTAATGGTTGCTGGCCGCGTAGATGCCACTGCCCGTATCCTGGATGTCCCAACCGAGGGCGAATCCACCCACCGGCACGTCGCCGATCGGGATCGACGGGCCGCTGGCAGACCCCGCCGGCGTCGTTGCGCCGTTCACCAGCGGATTCGTGATCACCGGCACGTCTTCATCGTCGTCAATCACCCGGAACTGCATGGGAGTGCCGCTGTCGCCGCCCTCCATCGTGTGGCTGCCCAGATAGCTGGTCGTGTCGGCGGCGTAGTTGTCCCACTCTCCGGTGGCGTAGGTCGTCGTGCCGTCCGTGACCGAGCTCTTGCGGACCTTGGTCACGTCCTTGGCGAAGTCGGCGC
>JAKQQT010000101.1 GCA_029564025.1 Armatimonadota bacterium
CGTCTCGGTGAAAGCCGCGCTCGCGCCGTAACCGAAGGCGATGTCCGATGCGGCGATGTCTGAATGAATCTGCAAGAGGCCACTTTGCACCCCGAATCCGTAGTGACCGCCGGACTGGCCGTAGAGGCTGATCTTGTCGCCTGTCGTATTCTGGAAGTTCAAAGGGAAGCCGGGCGTCGTGGTGCCAATGCCAATCTTGTCCGCTCTGGACGTCATCGCGCCGCCCGACACAATGACAAGCGAGTTCGGGTTCGACATCAGGTCGCTCGGTGCGACGGATGAATCAGCAATGTGCTGGGAGCCGACCGAGTTATTCGCAAGGTCAGCGAAGGCCACGGAACCGTCCGCTATCTTCGCGCTGTTGACCGCATTGGCCGCGATGGTCGGATTCGGGTAGGATCCCGACAAGTCGCCGCCCGCCGTTCCCGAGGGTGGGAACGAAGATGGAGGGTTCGTGACCTTGCTCCAGGCTACATCGGTGATTTCGGCATTGCCCACCGCATTGGCCGCAATGGTCGGATTTGGGTAGGTGCCGGTCAGGTCGCCGCCCGCTGGTCCCGAAGGTGGAGGCGGCGCGGGTAATCCCTGCCATGTGCCGACGCCGGAAGCGTCAGCCGTCAGCACCTGTCCGGCGGTGGCGGTTGTGCCAAGTTGGAAGCCGGTCATCCGGGCCGTACCGGCTACATCCAGTTTTGCGGAAGGGGCGGTTGTACCGATTCCCACATTCAGCGATACGGGCTGTACAACGAGAGCCGGCTGACTGGAACTACCAGCCAGGTACGTCCGAAACCAGAAGTCAAAGTAAGTATTCGGGTACGAATACCCTCCTCCGTAAACATCTGCCGCCCGAAACCGCCACTGGACAGAAACCGAATCAGGGTCGAGCACAATGGTATACTTCTGTCCGGTCGTGACGGCGCAAGGGTTGGCCAGCATGAAAATGCGGTCCGCCCACGCGGGATCGCCGCTCACGGTCTGCGTTGACAGAACGGTACCACCCATGCCTTCACCGGAGTAGATGGACAAGGTCGCGGTCCACGGCGTCACACCGTCGTGAGCGCCGACCAGCAACTCCACGGCGGTCAAGGTTCCGTCCGCTCCCGCCGTGAACGACTGCCACATATAGAGCGTGCTGTGGGCCTCACCGTTGAACGTGGTCTGTTCCTGATCCACCGTACCGTAGTCCCCGTAGACCTGAAGCGGGTACGATGGAACCAAGGTGGTCCCTACACTGATACCTTTCCGTACCTGGATATCACCCGCAACGTTCAGTTGGCCGGTTCCCTTGATGCGCGCCGTTTCAGTCAGGCTGGTGCTGGAACCGTATCCGAAAACGATGTCCGAGGAACTCTCGCGGTTGTATATCTGCAGGGTTCCGTAGCCGACCCCGATGCCGTGATGATTGCCGGACTGGCCGAAGAGACTGATTTTTGCGCCCAGCGTGTCAGAGAAAGTCAGCG
>JAKQQT010000106.1 GCA_029564025.1 Armatimonadota bacterium
TGCGACGAAAACGGCAACGTCGACATGGCGGACCTGCAGGCCCAGTGCGAGAAGCACAGCCAGAATCTCGCCTGCGCCGGTGACGCGGTAGGACGAGCCCTTTCGCGCCACACCGAATTTCGGGTTCGCTCCGGCGCCCGCCCACCGTTCCAGACGTAACCGGATCAGGTTGGCGCGGTCCTGCACCGACAACGAACCGGCGCCGGAAGCCAGCGTGATGCACGGAACGCCGTTCACGGAAATCGTGACGCGGCCGGATGCCGTTACCGACTTGACGCGCACTTCCCTCGCGTGTGACCAACCGGAGAAAAGAGCGAAAACAAGAAGAAATGATGCGATGTCCTTCGACATCGATATGATTCGACGGATTATCATGTTACCGTTAACCATGATAGCCCACACGGTGAGATGCACCCCGGGAGGGCAACACAGACGTTCGTTTCACTCACCCGGTAGATTCCATGCCCAATCCACGACGCACCAAGATTGTCTGTACGCTTGGACCCGCCACGCGGCACCCCAAGGAGATTACCGCCCTCGTTGATGCCGGTATGAACGTTGTGCGCCTGAACGCATCACACGGGGATCTGAACGAACACGCGCAGACAATCCGGCACGTCCGCCAGGTTGCGCACGGCAAGAACCTACCGATTGCGATATTGCTGGACCTGCCCGGTCCCAAGATTCGTATCGGCGAAGTTCCGGAGGGAATGTACCTCGAACGCGGCCGCAATCTCACACTGACGAGCAGACCGGGCGACATAATCCCCGCCGCGGTGTACCTCCCCAACCCGGAAGTGGCGGAATCCGTGTCGGCGGGGACCGATCTCTTTCTCGACGACGGTTTAATCCACCTGAAGGTCATTTCGTCCGTTGATGGCGTCATCGAAACCGAGGTGCTGGTCGGCGGCCCGCTCAGTTCACACAAAGGGCTGGCGGTCCCCGGAGTGTCGTTGCCCATTGACATCGTGACTCCGCGCGACGCCGAAGTCATCCATTTCGGCGTGGAGCAAGGCGTCGACTGGATCGCGGCTTCCTTCGTGCGAAGCGCCGATGATGTCGCCGCCGTTCGCCGCCACATCGAATCAGCGGGCGGAAGTATTCCCGTCATCGCAAAAATCGAGAAGCACGAAGCCGTGGATGCCATCGACGAAATCATCGAGGTGTCGGACGGAATCATGGTTGCCAGGGGCGACTTGGGCGTTGAGACGAGCATCTGGGACGTTCCCGTCATCCAGAAAGAAATCATCCGCAAGTGCAACTGCGCCGGGAAACCGGTCATCACCGCCACGCAGATGCTGGAGTCCATGATATCGCAACGAAGGCCCACTCGCGCGGAAGCGACCGATGTGGTGAATGCCATCCTGGACGGCTCGGACTGCGTGATGCTGAGTGCCGAGACCGCTGTCGGGCGCTATCCCTCCGAAACGGTCCAGATGATGGACCATCTGGCGCAAACAGCCGAGGCCGCGATGGACTATGCGACGACTCTGACGGCCCGGCGAAAGGACAAACCGGGCAATGTGACCGATGCGATCAGCGGGGCTACCTGCGAGATTGCGCACGACCTGGGCGCCGCCGCCATTTTAACCGCCACAACATCGGGATCAACCGCCCGGATGGT
>JAKQQT010000110.1 GCA_029564025.1 Armatimonadota bacterium
CGGTGCCGACTCCGTATAGCGTCGCCTTCACGGACGTCGCGAAATTCGTCTGCGCTCGAACCACACCGCCCGCGCCGCCGAATTCAACAAGATACAAGGCCGGGCCGTCGGCCGCGATACCGTCTTGCTCAACGTTAGATATCCCGTTGGTCAACCCGATATTCAACACACCGCCAGACACCGTGAGCCGACCGAAACTCCTGCTGGTATCCGTCCGTTCATTGAGCATCACGCGGCTGGCGAAAATCTCGCCGCCGGTCTGATGCACCCATCCCGTGCCGTCCGTCGCGACACAAAGGTCCCAGCCGCCGTCCACGGTCAATGTGCCGCCCTTCATGTTGTAGGTGCCCAAGGCCGTGGGATAGTGAGCAATCCGGATGCCGTTGCTCTCGGCTGTCGCCCCGTACGTGCTTACCTGACCGCCATACTGATTGATCACGCCCACCAGCATCTGACCGTATCCGCTCGCGGCGGGATTGCCGATGACAATGTGGTGCGCGTTGATCCATGTGCCCTGCGTGATGTTGACAATGCCGGTTACGGGGAAATCAACGACCGTATTGGTGTAATTGCCCGCCTGCGGATCTGCCAGCGTGAGTTCGCCGGTGGCAACGATACCCGCGCCGTTCGTGAGCGTCAGCACACCGTCGATCACGCGCACATACCCGTTGGAAAACAGATTTCCGCTGAAGACCGGCTCGCTTTTGCACCGCACGCGCGACGTTCCGGTTCCGGACACGTGGTTGGACATTCCATAGCTCCCCGGGCGGTCGAAATAGAGGCTACCCGAATTCATGATTCTCCCCGCTCCGAACCTGCCGGAATAAAAATAGACGCTGCTGCTGTTCGTCAGGTCACCGCTTCCCCACAAGCCGCTGCTCGACCCCGGCCGCCCCACCCACAAATTGCCGCCGCTGATGACCGTCGCCCCTGAATACGTGTTCGTGTCACAGGACAGGATCGTGTATCCGGAGGCACTCTGCGCGAAACCGCCTGAGCCGTCAACCAAACCGGCCAGTTCTATCGTCATCATACTTCCGGGCGACACCGTGATCCGGTTGTGCATCGTGATGCGTCCCGTCAGTGTCAACGTATTGGTCCCGCCCCCTCCCTCCGACAGCGCTCCGCCATTGAACACGATCCTTTCCGGAACGGACATGGTGCCGTACCCGTACAGCGTACCGCCGTTGACCGTCGTGTCGCCCGCCGTGTTTCCACCTAAGGCGCGCCAGTCGCTTAACAGCGTATAACTGCCCTCATTGATCACGATCTCCGTGTTGACCACCTCACGAAGGCAAAGCTGATGTCCGCCCGCCTTCGTCAAGGTCTTGCCGTTGCCGGTCAGCTTCTTGACGTCGATTCGGTTCGGGCCGCCGATCATTGCATTATCCTGCAAAATCACCTCTTCGAGATTTTTGTTCACATGCCCGGATCCCGTGTTGACGAGCACACCCTTGCCGTCCACGCCATTCCCTTGGATCGAGAACCTTTCCAAGGTTGAACTGCCTACGTACGCGCCGTTGAAATCCAGCGTGGCCCCTGCCCCAACCACCGTATCGTTGCCGGCGCCAGTCGCGCCGAGAACCGCCAGCAGGTTGGGACTCAATTGAAGTGTGCCGGCTTGGACTGTCGTAGTCCCTGAGTACGCATTCGCAGCCGTGAGCCGCAGAATGCCGTCCCCGACCTTCGTGAATCCCCCGTTGCCCGCGATCACTTCTTGGATCGCCGCCGTAGCCTTCGCCTGCGTCACGGCGATCTGCGGCGTGCCGCCGGCCAACGTCAGCGTGCCGTCGGCATCCGCGTCGGCGATCACGTACCCGTTGGTCTCGAAGACCATGCCCGCCACCGTGAGCGCACCCGACACATCGACCGTCTCGCCCGCCTGTGTCCCGCCCGCGCCGGTGAAGCGCGCCGTGTTGCCGTTCACCCATCCCGCGCCGGCATCCCAGTTGAGCGCAGACACGCTCCACACATTGTCCGGCCCGGTATCCAGCCAGACCTGCTCGGCCGCCAAAAGAGACCACACGCCGCAAATCCATGCCACGCCGCCAGCCGCATACTTCATGACCATGACCACATCCCTTCCGTGAGCTTCATAACTTCAGCACGGGAAATCCAATCATCACTTCAGTTTTGTCCATCTTGATTCAAGCCGACGCAATACACGCCAACCACAATTTATCAGTACAATGGTAAAACTGTTGGCAGAGTTTCCGCAAGCCGAATCTGGGAGCTGGGAACGGGGAACGGGGCGGGCGCATCCCCGTTTCACTTGCTTGAATCAAGCGGTTGATGCCGTCCATCAGGGACCGATCAGGACCAGCGGTCGGCCCTCGTCTTACTCATTCGTGCGTCAGGGCCCGCAGGAGTCGGCGTAACCGGCAGCCGGCTCAGGCGCATGGAACGCGAACGCGAGACGCAAAACCGGTAGGGCGGTCTCGCCGAGACC
>JAKQQT010000113.1 GCA_029564025.1 Armatimonadota bacterium
GCTTGCGGCCAACGGCAAGATTGTCGCGGCCACCTCCGAGACTGAATACTACGGCATCGCGCTCGAAGCCGCCGCCGGTGACGGCGCGGTCATCGAGGTGCTTCCGATTGCTGGCATGGCCCCCGCGCCGTCCGGTTCCTAACCACAACAACACAACAGAAAGGAGCCTACTACAATGGCTTTCCAGACTTCCCCGGTTCGTAGCGACCTCACGAACCTTGTCAACGAATACGCGCTCAAGGCGGAAAACTTTGTCGCCGACAGTGTGTTTCCCCCCGCCTCCGTTTCCCTCCAGTCGGCGACCGTTTCCGTTGCCACCCGCGAGTCCATGCTCTCCCCCGTCTCGCTTGACAAGACGAAGGACGGCTTCACCGTGGCCGATACCAAGCTCGGCAAGATGACCTATTCGTGCCTGCCCAAGGGTACGAGCGAGGTCATTGACGCGCAGATTCAGGCCCCTCCCGGCTGGATTGAAGAGCGTGACACGGTGAACACACTCATGGCCCGCGTGCATCTGGCGAAGGAAATTGAAATCGCCAGCACCCTCCAGAACACGGCGGTTTGGGACGACACCATCGCGCCGTATTATGACGGCTCCGTGTGGGCGACCGCCGCGACTGCCACGCCCGTGAAGGACATTCAGACCGCCGTTATGGAGTCTGAGGACCTGACGGGCGTTGCGCCGGACACGCTTGTCATCAACTCGCAGCAGCTCGCTTGGCTTCTGAGTGCCGCCGAGGTGCGTAGCTCCTTCCCCGGTTCTGCCGCGCTGACGGTGCCGATGCTTTTGGCGAACCTTGCCCCCATCTTCGGCCTGACGAAGTTGTTCGTTTCGCGTGCGAAGCAGAACAGCTCGAAGGTCGAGGACACCTTCACCGCCGCCGCCGTGTGGAGCAACGACTACGCGATGGTCTGCAAGACTGCCAGCCCCGGCGCGCCGCTGACGGAGCCGTCCATCGGTCGCACGCTGGAATGGGATGGCGACACCCCCGGATGGACCGTGACGGTGGACTACATCGGCGCGAACAAGAAGCAGTGGGTTTACACCGTGAGCCGCAACTACGAGCAGAAGCTCATTGATCCGGCGTTCGGTTGCTTGGTGAAGGTCACCTGACCGCATGTCCTTCTACTCCGACCAGATGGCCGCGCAATGGCCGCTGATGCTTGCCTCTTTCGGGGAGGGGGTCACCGTCAAGGTGACTCCCTCTTCGGAGGCGGTGGACGTGACGGCGATTGTGTCCAACCCGCAAGACGTGGCGCAGTACGGCACGCCGTGGAACGAGCGCGCGGAGTCCGCTTTCGTGCGCATTGACGCGGACGCCATAGAGGGCATCGTGGCGGGTGAATCCATCCTCACCATTCGCGGGAAGGATTACAGCGTCCTGTCTGCGGACTTGGGAGAGGGTGCTATCTGGCGGCTTGACTGTGCGCGGGCGGACGTGTCCATAGCGGGAAGGGGGCGGCGGTAATGGGCATGCTCAACTCGCTTTATGCAATGCGGAACGCCCTCGCTGGAAGCGTGGCGTTCCAGACCTGGGTAGGCGCATCAAGCGCGCAAGAGGCGAAGAACCATATCGTCCTGTTCTACGGTGCGGCGGAAGATTTGCCCGACAAATATTGTGCGCTCTACCACGCGGAGTACAGGTTGGAGCGGCAGGCGTTGGGCCTGTCCGCTGATTGCTTTGTTGCGCGGCCTGTCGTAGTGTGCCACTTTGAACAGGAAACAGACCTGACAGAGACCACGTTACAGGAAGCACTCATTGAGATTGCCGAAGTGGTGGACGCAATCATGCCGGACATTCGCGGCAAGGCGTGGTTTTCCGCGATGGAACCCGCGCCCGATGACCCAAGCATGGAGCGGTTGAACGCGGGGAAGAACCTTGTCACCCTGCGCATGATAGTTGAATTTGCGAACGATGAAACGGACGGCGGGACATGAGCAACGGACTATTCAAAAGCTCCATCCGCATAGACTCAAACGCGCTTGAGATTGCTAGCATGTTGCGCGGCCAGCCCTACCGCCGCGCGGAGAATGCGTTGCGCGCCTCGATGCGCGCCGCCGCAAAGGTTGTCCAGGTTGAGGCACGCCGGATTGTGGCGGTGGACACGGGCGCGCTCAAGAAATCCATCGGCGTGAAAGTGTCCGCAGTCAAGGGCGGTGCATTCGCCCGCGTTGGAGTTGTGGACCGCCGGGAGTACGAAGTCAAGCAGCGCACATCAAAGGATGGCGCGCTTGTCCGCCGCGCCGCTGGCCGTGTGAAGGCAGGGGCGAAACTCGGCAGGAAGATGCGCAAAATGCCCATCATGTACGCGCCGAAAATTGAACAGCAACAGCCCTTCCTGAAACCCGCGCTGGAACAGAAGGCAACTGCCGCGATAAAGGTTATGACCGACAGGCTGCGCGCCGAGATGGCGAAACCGTGGCCGAAGAAACGCAACGTTAGAAACGCCCGCGTGTGGGCATAGGAGAGACAAATGAGCCTTTCAGCAAACGGAACAACCTTCGCCTTTGGAACCACGGCCCTCGGGACCGTGGCGAGCATCAGCCGCGAAGACACTGGCGCGGAAATTGACGTCACCGGACTTGCGGACACGGAAAAGACGTATGAGGCGGGACAGCTTGACAGCAAGCTGACCGTCACCTGCTACGGCGCGCCCGCCGACGTGTACGGCGACACCGCAAGCGTCACCATCGTTTATTCGTCTGGAACCTCTGATACGGTCGGCACGTTTGTTTGCACGGGCGTCTCCGACAGTTCCGAGAAAGACGCGCCGACCACCACGACCTACAAGTTCGCACGCGCTGCGAGTGGGAGCTAATCCATGTCATTCGAGACGCACACACTGAAGGGGTTTTCGTACCGTGAATTGAGCGTGCTGGAAGCGATGTCAGTGCCCGCGATACCCGCAGACATTGAAGGCGAGGAGCTGGCACTTGCGCGCGTCCGGCAAATGGGGTTTGTCCTTTCCGCGTGTCTTGTTGGTGAATCCGGCGAGCGGCTGTATCCCGATGCGGATGCGGCCCTCGCCGGAATCCCGGCAAGCCGATACCCTGACATGCAGGAAGTCTACCTTAGCATCATGCGCATGTCTGGAATGCTGGCGGGCGGAGACGATGACCTAAAAAACGGATGACGCCGCTGAGGCGTTTCTGCCATGCATTGGCATTGCGCCTTGGCGTGCGCGTCCGTGAAATTGAATCGTGGCCCATGTCTGAGCTTGCGGACTGGATGGAGTTCAGCCGGACAAGCCCCATCGGAGACGACCGCGCGGACGTGCTTGCGGCCATCATCGCTAACGCCGCGTGCATGGCAAAGACGAAGGTGGCCGACTTCATCCCGCAGTGGGGCGGGCGCGGGCGGGACATGACGGAAGATGAAATCCGCGCGGTTGTCCGAAGCCTGAAAAAAGGATGACGCAATGGCGAGAGTTATAGAAGAGCTTGTTGTGGGCATTCGCGCCGATGCTGGCGGGATGCAGGCGGGACTAGCGAAGGCTTCAACACAAACGAAGTCTTTCGGCGCGTCCATTGCAAAACTCGCCAAGCCCATCGCCG
>JAKQQT010000114.1 GCA_029564025.1 Armatimonadota bacterium
CCTGTACATGATGAAACCGACGATCAGCGACGATACAACCGGGATGATCATGATGGGCATGATGGGCTTCAGGTACGTGGGCATCTTGATGCGTTTCAACCACAGCGCCACGAAGCCGCCGATCAGGCCGGCCACGATGCCTCCCAGGAATCCCGCGCTGATGTAATCGCCGTTCCCCATTGTCGCATTCGTCAACTGAACCAGTTGGTACGTGTCCTTCATTCCCTCGACCGGCACCAGTTTGGTGGCGGGCGCGAGGTGCGTGGCGATCCAGCCGCCGACCATGCCGGGCACGATGCCGGGCCGGTCCGCGATTCCGAAGGCGATGTACGCCGCCAGCACCGGTACCAGCAGGGTGAAGGCGCTGACGCCGATGTTCAAGATCAGCGACAGAAACGGGGATCCGGATGGATCCGGCGCATTGTTCGCGCCCTTCGGCGCAAAGGCCAGCGCGAAGGCAATAAGAATACCACCGCACGCCACGAACGGAATGGCGTAGGACACACCGCTCAACAGGTACTGCTTCAAACGCTTCGGTTCAAAAGCCATCTCGATGATTCCTTCCTCTCACGTGTGATAACTGTCACTCAATCTCGGACCGGATAAAACCTACCAGTTCCGCCGCATCGCTTTCCGTCAGCAGGCGCTCGCGGAACTCGTCATTCATAATCCTGCGCGCCAGTTTCGCGAAAATCCGCAGATGCTCCGTTCCGTGGTCCGCCTCGCGGATCGCCAGCATCAGCACGAACCGAACCGGCTCCTCGTCCTCCGCCTGCCACACGATCGGCTCGTCCAAACGCAGGAAACCGATGGAATTGACCAGCACGTCCTTCGACTTGCAGTGCGGGATGGCGAATCCGTAACCCACGCCGGTGGGATATTCGTCCTCGCGCCGCCAGATCGCCTCCTCCACCAGATTCGGATCGCCCGCGCGCCCATCCAGCGACAGAAGGTCCACCAGTTCCTTGATGGCCTCTTCGCGCGACTGCGCCGTGGACTTCAGGTTCGTGATCGCCACACCGAGCACGGCGGGACGTTCACCGGACGGAGTGAACGCGGAGACCACCGCCTCGGCGTCCGCTGATGTGGGTTGCGCCGCGGCCGACTCCAGCATCTCCCGGCACTCGTCCGTGCGCCACTTGCCCAGCGCCGCTTTCATCGCCGGAATGTTAGGACCGGCCATGCTCAGTTCGTCGAGGCCGAGGCCGACCAGCACAGGCGCAAGGCGCTCCACGCCTGCCATCTCTCCGCACATGCCGGCCCATCTGCCGGCGGCGTGCGCGTCGTCCACGATTTTCATCAGCGTCTTCAGCAAGGCCGGGTGCAGAAGGCTCTTCAGGTGACTTACGTTGCGGTTGCCGCGGTCCACGGCCATCAGGTACTGCGCGAGATCGTTGGTGCCGATGCTGAAGAATTCGGCCTCGGTCGCCAGCGCCGGTATGATCATCGCGGCGGACGGAACCTCCACCATGATGCCGACTTCCACGTTCCCGCGCTGTATGCCGTCCGCGTCGAGGCTTTCGGCGGCCTTTGAGACCAGGCCTTTCGCGTAGCGGACTTCCTCCACGCACGAAATCATCGGGACCATCAGGCGCACTGTCCCCAGGGCCGCCGCGCGGAGCACGGCGCGAATCTGCGCGTTCAAGATATCTTCGTGTTCGGGATAAAACCGCACGGCGCGGTAACCGAGAAATGGGTTCGCCTCTTCCGGCAATCCCAGATAAGGTATCGGCTTGTCGCCGCCCACATCGAGTGTCCGGAAAATCACAGGGCGTCCCCCGGCTTCAGCGACGATGCGCGAATAGACCTCGAATTGCTCGTCTTCCGTTGGCGGGGTGTCGCGGTCCATGAAAAGCAGTTCGGTGCGAAACAGCCCGATGCCTTCGGCGCCGCCGGCAAATGCTGATGCCGCTTCCTCCACCATGCCGGCATTGGCGGACACTTCCACCCGCCGGCCGTCGCGAGTCCGGCCTTCCGCCGCGGCGTGCCCGGCCAGTTGCTCTTTCCGCCTGCGTTCGCGTTCCTGTTCCAACAGGTAGTAACGCAGGACCGCCGTCGGCGGATCGATGACCACCAGGCCCCGCGTTGCGTCCACGACCAGTGAATCGCCGGTTTTCACCATCCGCTCGATGTTCTGAGCGCCCACAACGCAGGGGATTCCCGCGGCCCGCGCGAGGATCACGGTATGCGAGGTGACGCCGCCCTGGCTCATCACAATGCCGGCCAGCAGGTTCTTGTCCTGGGCCAGGAAATCGGAAGGCGTCAGGTCCTCGGTCACCAGAATGTGGCGTTCGGCGGGAACAGGCCGCTCGCGCCGTTCGGTGGTCGGGTACAGGCGGCGTAGCAGTTGGGCGCAGACGTCGCGCACGTCCATCGCGCGCTCGCGCAGGTACTCGCTTTCGGAAGCGCCGAGAACCGAGGTGTAATGGTCGCGCGCGGAAACAATCGCCGCGCCGGCCGAACAACCGGATCCGATGCCGGTGTGGACGCGCTGAAGGAACTCCGGATCGCGCAGGATGGCCAGGTGCGCCTTCAGGACATCCGCTTCGGTGGCGTTCGAAACACCTGCCAGCGTCGATTCCATGTCCAGGGCGGCGCTTTCCACGGCTTCGGTGATGGCGGCGGCTTCACGCTCGGAAGTGTCCGCTCCGTCCGGCACGTCCGGAAGGGGCTCCGCTTCCAGCACGAAAGCCGGCGCCGCCACTGTTCCCGGGCACGCGGCGATACCCGGAACGGATACGGCTCCGGTGGAGGCGATCACGCGCGGCGGAGGCGCCGATCCGGAACCTCCCAGCGTCGGCGCGGGTATAGGTTCATCGCAGGAGGGGAAAACGTCGGCCAGAAAAACATCGAACGCGGCGGTGCAGGATTGCTCGTCTTCTCCGGCGATGGTCAGGACGCAGGGATCACCAAACCGGACATCGGCGGCCACGAGGGAAAGAACGCTTTTCGCATTGGCCTCGATGCCGTTTCGTTCATTCAACAGCCGAACGTCGGCGCGGTGTTGGGCGGCGAAGTCGCAAAGCGTGGAGGCAGGCCGCGCGTGGAGGCCGTGCTCCAGAGGAAAACTGAAAGTGCGTTCGCAAGACATATCGTGTTTTATGAATCCCTCGCGCGGCGAAATCCAGCGGGAGGATTCGGATGGTTTTCCGGGGGGCGCCGCACCATAATAGTATAACTTTGACCAAAGCGGTACCAAGTACCGTAAAATTCTCTCAGTTGGTCCAATTGTGGACCGCATGGCTTCGACCGGGACAGGACACACATGAAAAGGATCTTCGCTCTAGCCGTTGTCAGTATGGCGCTGGGAACCGCGTGCCACGCCGCTCCGGCGGTTCCGCGCGCTCCCGCCCGCTCCGAATACAATCCCGCCAAGGACAAGGTGCTCTACGAAGTAGGCTACTCGCACCTCGATACCCAGTGGCGCTGGACTTACGAAGACACCATCGGACGGATGATTCCGAACACGATGACGCAGAACTTCGCGCTGTTCGAGAAGTACCCCGATTACCGGTTTACCTTCTCCGGAGCAAGCCGCTACCGGATGATGAAGGAGTACTACCCGAAGGACTACGCCCGCGTGAAGGGCTACATCCAGCAGGGGCGCTGGTTCGTGGGCGGTTCCTCGTGGGAAGAGAACGACGTCAACGTTCCATCCTCCGAATCGATTATCCGCCAGTTCCTGTACGGAAACGGATACTTCAAGAAGGAGTTCGGCAAGCAGAGCATCGACTTCATGTTGCCCGACTGCTTCGGTTTCCCGGCCTCCCTGCCGTCTCTCCTCGCGCACAGCGGCATCAAGGGCTTCTCCACGCAGAAACTGACGTGGGGCTCGGCGGTCGGCATTCCGTTTTCGGTGGGGCGCTGGTACGGCCCGGACGGCAAGTTCGTAACAGCCGCCCTGGACGCCGGTTCGTACAACTCCCGCATCAACGAGGACCTCAGCGAAAGCAATTACATCCTGGACCGCATCAACAAGACCGGCAACCAGTCCGGCGCTTTTGTCGACTTCCGCTACTACGGCGTCGGCGATGAAGGCGGCGCCCCCACCGAGGGCTCCGTTCAGTGGCTGGAAACCGGACTGAAGGGCAAGGGACCGGTGACGGTCGTTTCCTCGCCGTCGGACCAGATATTCCGCGACCTGACACCCGAACAGATCTCCAAACTCCCGCAATACACCGGCGACCTTCTGCTGACCGAGCATTCCGCCGGTTCCATCACCTCCCAGGCTTACGTGAAGCGCTGGAACCGCAAGAACGAACTTCTCGCCGATTCCGCCGAACGCGCCGGCATCACGGCCGACTGGCTGGGAGCGCAGGCTTATCCCTACACGCCGATCCGCGACGCCTGGGACCTGCTGATGTTGACGCAGTTCCACGACATCCTGCCCGGCACCAGCGTTCCCAAGGCTTATGAATACTCCTGGAACGACGATGTGGTGGCCCTCAACCGTTCGGCGGGCGCCCTTTCAGACAGCGCCGGCGCCGTGATCCGCGGCATGGACACACGCGTGAAGGGCGTGGCCCTGGTCGTGTACAATCCGCTTGCCACCGCGCGGCAGGACATCGTCGAGGCCGTCGTGCGCATGCCCAAGGCGACGAAATACGTGCGCGTATACGGCCCGGACGGCGTGGAAGTGCCCTCGCAGGTTCTTTCCGGTTCCGGCGCTTATATCCGCGTTCTGTTCCTCGCCAAGGCGCCGTCCGTCGGCTTCACCACCTATGACGTTCGCCCGTCCAACACGGCGTACAAGGCGCCGACCGGTCTGCGCGTGACGAAGAATTCCCTGGAGAACTCGCGGTACCTCGTGACCCTGAACGAGAACGGCGACGTGGCGCAGATCAAGGACAAGGCGGCCGGACGCAACCTGCTGTCCGCCCCGGCGAGGCTTGCCTTCAAGCACGACGAACCGGACCAGTGGCCCGCCTGGAACATCGACTGGGAAGACCAGAAAGAGCCGCCGACCGGCTATGTCTCCGGTCCCGCCACCGTGCGCATCGTGGAGAACGGCCCGGTTCGCGTGGCATTGGAAGTTACGCGTAACTCGCGCGGTTCGAAGTTTGTCCAGGTCGTCCGCCTCGGAGCCGCCGGCGCCGGGAACCGCGTTGAGTTCGACAACAACATCGACTGGAACACACTCAAAACCACGCTGAAAACCGAGTTCACGATGGCCGTGGCCAACGACAAGGCCTCCTACAACATGGGAATGGGTGTGGCCGAACGCGCCACCAACGACCCGAAGAAGTACGAAGTTCCTCATCACCAGTGGTTCGACCTCACCGACCGCGACGGCAAGTACGGCGTCTCCGTGCTGGAAGACTGCAAGTACGCATCCGACAAGCCGGATGACCGCACTCTCCGCCTGACGCTGATCCGCACCCCGGGCGCCCGGTCGTATCAGGACCAGGCCACCCAGGATATCGGACGCCACCGCGTCCTCTACGCACTGATGGGACACGAAGGCTCGTGGCGCGGCAAAACCCCGTGGGAAGCCGCCCGCCTGAACCAGCCGCTGATTGCCTTCCAGGCTCCCGCCCACGCGGGACGACTCGGCAAGTCCTTCAGCCTTCTGAAGGTCAACAACGCTCAGGTGGCCGTTACGGCCATCAAGCAGGCCGAAGGCGGCAAGGACATCGTGGTTCGCCTTCAGGAACTCAGCGGTTCTCCCGCCAATGTCACTCTGACCGCCGCGGCCGCCATCACGTCTGCCCGCGAAGTGAACGGTCAGGAAGAAACGATCGGCGAGGCCGCGCTGAAGAACGGCTCGCTGGTCACCACCATCCCCGGCTACAGCGCCAGGGCGTTCGCACTGCGCCTCGCCCCGTCAGCCGCTCGCGTGTCAGCGCCGGTCGCCAAATCCGTTACCCTCAAGTACGACGTGGAAGCGGCGGGACCGGACGGCAAGGTTTCGGCAAAGGGATTCGACGGCAAGGGCCGCATGTTCCCCGCCGAACTGTTCCCGCAAACCGTCACCTCGGCGGGTGTTCCGTTCCGCCTCGCAAAGGCCGGTCCCGGCGCGAAGACCGCCCTGGCCTGCAACGGCCAGAAGGTTGCCCTGCCCGGCGGCAATTACACCAGGGTGTACGTGCTGGCGTCGTCCATCAACGGCGACACAACCGGAACCTTCGTCGCCGGCAAAAAGGCTGTTCCGGTGTCCGTTCAGGACTGGAGCGGCTACGTCGGACAGTGGTACAACCGCATCTGGCAGAAGCCGGCCAACAATCCGGGCCTGCAACGGCTGGAAGGCGGCATCTACGGCCTTCAGCCCGCCTTCATCAAGCGCGATCCGATCGCCTTCTACACCACCCACCGGCACGACGCCAAGGGCGCCAACGGAATCTATGAGTACGCGTATGCTTTCCGCTACGCCTTCGACGTTCCGGCCGGCACGAAAACGCTGACCCTGCCGAAGAATCCGGCCATCCGCGTGTTCGCCATCACCGCCGTGTCGAATCCGAACGACACCGCCACTCCGGCACAGCCGCTGTACGACACCTTCGATACCGCCGGAACCGCTCCGACCTTGAGCCCGGCGGGTGGAACCTTCAAGGAAACGACGTCCGTTGTCCTGAAGCCTTCCGTTTTCAACTCCGACGCGCAGGTTCGGTACACGGTCGATGGAACGGTTCCAACCGCAACGTCGCCGCTATTTTCCGCGCCGATCCGCCTGACGAAAGACACCGTGATCCGCGCCCGTGCCTTCAAGGGCGCCAAGCAGGCGGGACCGGTGGTAACCGGCACGTTCAAGGTTGACGACCAGACCGCGCCGAAAGTCACCGGCGTCGTTGCCGCGGCGGGTTCGCCGCTGGTCCGTGTGTCGTTCTCCGAACCGGTCGAGGCCGCCTCGGCCGCCGCGACGGCTAACTGGAAGATTGACGGACTGACCGTCAGTTCCGCGAAGGTATCTGCCGACGCCGGATCAAACTGTGTGGACCTGGTTGTTCAACCCGCGCCGGTGTCCGGCAGAACCTACTCGATGGCCGTCAACGGCATCCGCGATGTGTCGCCCCGCTCGAACAAACTGGAGACGGGAAAGGCGCTGACATTCACGGCGGCCGCTCCGGTATTTGCCCTCATACCGGATCTCGAAAACACCCGCGGCAAAGTGGATGACCTCGCCCTGCGGACGCTGGGACAGCCGGCTTTGACGAAGGGACCCGCCGCCGGTGCGTTGACCTTCAACGGCCGGGAAGACGGAATCGTGCTGAACAACCGGCCCGAACTCAATCCGACCGATGCGATGACCCTGTCCGCGTGGATTCGCCCCACCAGTTGGGACGGCAACAAGCGTATCATGCAGAAAGGGCGCGAGGACAACCAGTTCCGGCTGACCGCCAGCGAGGGCAAGTTCCTGTTCGAGCTCAGCGGAGTCGGATCGGTGGAATGCCCTCTGCCTGCACTGAACACGTGGCATCACGTGGCGGCCGTGTACGACGGCGCGAGCATGCGCCTCTATCTGAACGGCAAGCTGGCCGGCCGCACCGAGGCTTCGGGCAAAATGGTGACCAGTGAAGACCCGCTGTACATCGGCACCAAAAACGCCCGCGCGACGTCGCGCGACTACTTTGCGGGCGATATGTTCGATGTCCGCCTGTACGACGCGGCGCTGTTGCCGGAGCACATCACGGCAATGGCCAGACCGTGAATCCGTGTCCTCGACTCAGGAGGAAAGGTGATATGACTGTCAGTAAAGGTTGTACCGGACGATGCAAGGCGTTCCGTCGAGTGATCTTCCCGTTCGTAGCGGTTCTCTGCGGAATGGTTTTCACGGTACCGCAGGCCACAGCGCAGACCCCGCTGGCGGGACCCGGCGCCGGCTTCGTGCGTCCGGACCGCTCCGGCACTATCAGCGCCGTCAAGGGAGATGTGTACACCCTGACCAGCCGTCGCGGCGACGTGACGGTGACGATACCCGAATCGGCCGCCATTGAACGCTCACCCGAGGGCAAGGCGTCGCGGGCTGACCTGAAGATCGACGCGCGCATCGGAGTGTTCGGTACCGAGAAGGAAGACGGCACATTTACCGCGACCCGTGTGGTGCTGTTGCCGGAACGGCCCAACACGGCGCGCAGGCCCGAAACCTACACGCCGAAACTGAGCGCGGAGGAATTGGCGGCGTCCGCGGCCAAACTGGAGAAGAACACGCCTCAGATCACGCTCGATACGACCGGCGCGCCGGACCTGGCGGGATTTGCGGGCCGCGCAAAAGCGATCTGCGAGGCGTATTACCCGTTCATCACGGCTTATCTGCACACGGAAGGCTTCACACCGCCGACGAAGTTCTCGCAAATCTACCGCGAGATGGACGGCGTGGCATACACCGCCGGTTCTGAATGTCACTTCGCCGCCGCGTGGTTCCGGAACCGCTCCGATGACTACGGCGCCGTGGTGCACGAAATGGTGCACGTGATCCAGTCCTACCGGGGCAACAATCCGGGCTGGCTGGTGGAGGCTGTGGATGACTACATCCGGTTCTACCACTTCGAACCGGTCATCAAGGCGCTCAACTTCACGGCGGACCGCGTGCCGAACGAACCGCAAGCCTACCAGATCGGCGCGCAGTTTCTCAACTGGGCTCAAACAGAATACGACAAGAACCTGGTGCCGGACCTGAACTCGGCGATGCGAAAGGGTCAGTACTCCGACGACATCTGGAAACAGAAAACGAACAAAACCATCAGCGAACTGTGGAGCGAGTGGCGGTCCACCCTGCCATCCGGCAAACCCAAATCCTGACGGTAAAATACGATCCTGACGAACGCGAGGCCGCCCAACCCGGGGCGGCCTCTTCGCTTTCAGTTTTCGGTCTTCACTCTTCAGAATTCAGAACACTGGCGCGCCCGGAGGGATTCGAACCCCCGACCCACTGCTTAGAAGGCAGTTGCTCTATCCCCTGAGCTACGGGCGCACGCACATCCATTATATCTCAGACGCCGCAATACTCCGCGCGATCAGTGTCTTGCGGTTAGTTCGTCTACGGTGACAGCCTTGTAGCCCTTCTTCTCAAGTCCTTCGAGGATGGCAGGTAACGCCTGAACCGTGTGCGGTTGGTTCTCGTGCAGAAGGATGATATCCCCGTTCTGCACGTTGCTGAGCGTCCGCTGCGTGATCCAGGCCGGATTCTTGACCGTGTAGTCGCCCGTGTTGTTGGACCACAGAACCGTAAGCAGGCCCTGTTCCTTTGCGGCGCGCAGAACGCGTTCATCATACTGGCCGCCCGGCGGCCGGAAGGCACGCACCCGAACGCCGGCGTCGCGCGCCAGGATATACGAGGCGGCGGCGAGCTCCTTCGGAATCTGGTCGTCCCGCAACCTCGTCATATCGGGATGACTGCGCGAATGGCTGGCGACCTGGTGACCCTCGGCAACGATCCTCCGGGCCAGTTCCGGCCGTTGTTTCACGTTCATGCCGACGAGGAAGAACGTCGCCTTGGCGTTGTGCTCCTTCAGAATGCGCAGAAGGTCCTCTGTCGTGCCGCCTGGTCCGTCGTC
>JAKQQT010000118.1 GCA_029564025.1 Armatimonadota bacterium
TCCGTGGCAGAGGATGATTGAACACGACGAAAGGAGAAGACAGATGGTATACTACTCCGACATCATTGAGTTTCTGGATGAACGCGAACTTCGCTACTACGAAAGTTCGCGCGACGAGTCCATCCTGGTTCCGTTTGACACCCCGCTCGGGCAGGTTGTGATCCGCCAGGCCACGGTGGAAAACGGTGAAGGACTGAGCGTGCGCACGCAGATTGTGATGATCCCGCTTGACCACGAGCACAAGCAAGCCGCTCTGGAGACCCTGCTGTTCGAGAACTACAAAGTCAAGGTTGGGCGCCTGGGCTTTGATCCGCGCGACGGCGAAGTGACTTTGGACTGGTTCATTGCGGTTGAGGACGGACTGCTGACGAAAGATCAGTTCTTCCGAACCTTCGACACCGTGATGTTGATGTCGGCCTTGACCCGCAGGAAACTCGCTCGGGTTCTGGCAACGGGTTCCACGGCCGAGGACACCGAAACCGATGATGCGGGCGATGCACTCGACCTGTTGTCTCGAACCGCGCGCCTGCATGAACTGGCCGAATCGCCGGACAGCGACCCGCTGACCCGGGACCGCGCCGAGGCCCTGCTGGAGCAGTTGCGCTCTTCGCTGAGGGATCCCGAAAACGACACACCACCGCCGCCTTTCCTGGCGGATCTCGGCGACAAGGATCCGTTTGCAGACGAATAAACACGGACACGATACAGGAGGGCTAGCGTCCGACCGCGTGAGCCCTCCTGTGGCATTGTCTTGCCGGCCTTTGGATTTTTGGGCCGCCTGCGTGTTATCATGAGTCGGCACGCGCTCGTAGCTCAGTTGGATAGAGCGTCAGGTTGCGGACCTGAAGGCCGGGGGTTCGAGTCCCTCCGAGCGCGCCACGAAATCACGGCCGGAGCGGTTGCTCCGGCCTTTTTCCATTTCCGGCGATCACACTAATTTCAACGCGAAATCTTGTACTTATAACGTTGATCAGTCGGAAGTGTACAAGATTTAACACCTGTAAGACTTGATTCCCGCGGCTTTCCGTTGGTCTCCCCGCCGGACAAAAAACCGGTCAGGACCTCGGTTCATCCGATGGCCCACAATAACACCTGACAATCGTTGATTTCGGGTTGCGGACTCTGGTCAGAGGTCTCTGAAACCCATTACCATGACTTTGCCTCCAGATGTCGGGCGCCCTCCGCCCGAAGGAGGCGCCCCAACCACGGGCCGCGGAAAGTCCGCAGATGACCGTCGGTTGTCTCATCCGGTCAAAGATCGATATGTCAGGCGCCAACCAACTACCACTGGAGATACACGATACCGACTGCAACGAAGCGTGGGACGCCGTTCTGGCGCTCGCTCGCGACAGGGCAGGCCGGCCCATATTTGAGTCCTGGATCGCGGAACTCCGCCCGCTTGAAATCACGGACACCGAAATCGTGATCGGTGCGCCGACCGAGTTCAAGCGAAACTGGGTGGAAACCAAATACGCCGGTCTGATCTCCGAATGCGTCGAAGCCGCCTACGGATCGTTCCGCCAGTTGCGTTTCGTCGTTTCTCCCGCGTTGAAGGAAACCGCCGCTTCCGGCACACGCAAGCGAAAGGTCGAAGTTGTCAAGCCGCCGGCCGCACCCCGCCAACCGGATGAGGACTTCTTCGGCACCGTGCCGCTGAACGACCGGTTCACCTTCGAAACCTTCATCATTGGTCGCAGTAACCGGATGGCGCACGCAGGCGCCGTGGCCGCCGCGCAGAATCCCGGGCGTCAGTACAATCCGTTGTTCCTGTACGGCGGTGCGGGACTCGGCAAGACACACCTGATGCAGGCCGTGGGACACGCGGTTCGTTCCGCCAACCCAAACCGCCGCGTCGCTTATCTCTCCGCGGAGACCTTCGTCACGCAGTACGTCTCGGCTATCAGAGAACGCAAGATGGAGGATTTCCGCGCCCGCTACCGTCACGCCGACGTCCTGTTGGTGGACGACATCCAGTTTATCGCGGACAAGGAACGCACCGAGGAAGAGTTCTTCCACACGTTCAACGCGCTCCGCGATATGGGAAGGCAGATCATCGTTTCCAGTGATGTGGCGCCGAAGGAACTGCGCCTGGACGAGCGTCTGCGTTCCCGTTTCGAGGCAGGGCTGATCACCGATATCCGGCCGCCCGAACTCGAAACCCGACTCGCTATCCTTCAGAATCGAGCCAGCCAGGAAGGCACCGTCATTCCCGACGACGTCCTCATGTATATGGCGGAACTGATTCAGAGCAACATTCGAGCCTTGGAAGGAGCGCTGATCAAACTGCTGGCCTACGCCAGCGTTACGCACAGCCCGATCACCCAGCAACTGGCAGGAGACGTCCTGGGCAATTACTTCTCGCGATCGCCAAACCGCGACCGCGCTATCACGCCGGACGATATCAAGCGTCTGGTGGCCCGGGGGTTTGACGTCAGCGTCGAGGAAATCAACGGCACTTCCCGTTCCAAGGGAATTGTGCTTGCGCGGCAGGTTGCCATGCACCTGATGCGCGAACTTACCGGCGCCAGCCTGCCCGAGATCGGTCGCGCGTTCGGCGGCAAGGACCACAGCACGGTGGTTCACGCCTGCCAGAAGGTCAAGTCGCTCTTGATGAACGACCTGGATGTTGCCCGCCACGTCTCGAAGTTGATGGAAGACCTTCGAAAACCCGACTGAAGCGGCTAGCGAGCGCAAACAGAACGGGGGCCTTTGCAGGCCCCCGTTCTGCTTTCCTATTTGGAGTCACTACCTAGTGCAGACCATACGTTAACTGCCAGGAGAAATACCACAGCACATACGCGATACCTACAACGGCGTTCAACTTGCCGAACAGAGACCGCGTGAACCAGAGTGACAACGACAAGGCCAGCATCACCGCCGCCGTGCCGTGACTGATCAGAAGGCTCGTCCCCGGATCACCTGAAATCACGTAGGGATTCTGCCGCGTCACAACCACCACGGCCATCAGGATCCACAGGCCGAGGATACGCTTTATCGGAAACCGACTCTCCTGTTCATAACTGCTGTGCATCATATGATCCCGTCCCATCTCCGGGGTAGACCGGGTCATCTCCGGCAAGAATCTTCGGGTGTTTCCACCCATTTCGCACCCCTTCAACACAACTGACAGCAAATAACAGCAAATTGTTCCGGAACTTGCACCATGACAAGCGGACAGCCACCGCACCGGCACCATTGCCGCGGTTAGCCGGGCATCATTTCCGTTTGATAAGCACGATATCGGTTTGTATATTTCGCGGGCCTCGTTGAATTCCGCCCGCCTAGGAGGACTCTCCATGAACTACCTTTGCAAGGGGTTATTTCCCGTCATCACTCTTTGTCTTCTCGCCTCAACAGCCGGCGCAACGCCCGATTATGTTCGCCACGATCCCGCTCTCGGCGTCTACGGGGAAACCGCCGATATCACCATGCGCGAACCGGAAGCACCGCGCGAAGGCGATGCCGTAATCGTTTGGATTCATATCGGATACCAGTTCTGGTACGACAGGGTTGCCGTGTACTACACGATGGACGGCTCCGAACCCCAGGGTTCCAAAGGCAATGCGTCCGGTTCTACCCAGGTTCTGAGATCAGAAACCGGAAATCCGCAGTTCGTGCGCAATGAAAACACCGGCGGCCCCGTGTCGGACTGGTGGAAGGCCACACTGCCCCCCGGAACCAGCCAGTACGGAGTCAAGGTTCGCTACAAAATCGGTTCCTGGCACTCTGGCGGCGGCCCTGAAGTATTCGCCAACAACACCGGTTGCGCGGACGGCACGTGCGACGATCCATCGGCGCCGGCCCGTACCTTCGAGTACCGCGTCAACATCGCCTGGCCGGGACGCGGAAGCGCCTTTGAAGACCACGCCAACGGCTACCCACCCATTCATATCTGGAAGGAAGAGGCGATTGTCGGAAACGGCTCCATCAATACGCAGATCGACCAGAACGGCTCGCTGTATGACGTTTACTACCCTTCCGCGGGTTGTGTTCAGGGCATGGGCACGAAAAACGAGGGTTACGTGGACGGTGAAGACACGTTCCCGCCGGGTCTTCCCCTCGGCCACCGCGGCCAGATGAACCTGAACGAAGCGTTCGCGGGCCTCCGGGTCGACGGGAAGACGTACTGGATGACAAACCAGGACGGTTCCTACTCGGACCACTCGCAGGCATACATCACAGACACAAACGTGTTGAACACCTACTACCGATTCACTACCGCAGGTGACATCACCGTTCAGCAGTGGGACTTCTCTCCGCGCGCCGGCGAACTGCCGAACGACAAGGGCGGCCAGCCAAACCGGGGTATCCACATTAAAAGATTCATCCTGTCAAACAACGGTGACACCGAGAAGACCGTGGGATTCTACTACTTCGGGGACTTTGCGCTGAACGGCGGCGATTCGTACGACATGATGTTCGCCGATGCCTCGCGCGGCGCGATGGTCGCCTTCGACAACACGGGCCGAAACACATCCGCCAGCGGAGAGTACAACCCGACGTCATTCGGCGATTACACGAAAGCCGTTTCCGTGTACCTGGCCGCGGCTATCAAGACCTGCGACTCGGTCGGTTCCGCAGGCGGTACGATTTCGCCGGACTCCTGGCGCGACAGCAGTGGAGACAACGATCAAGGGTGGATTGGCACGAAGATAACGCTCGCTCCCGGCGGTCAGAAGGAAGTCGATGTGGCCGTCGTCGGCGGTTTTGACAACTTCGCCGGAGCCACCGGAACCTACGAATACCAGATCGCCCCCGCGCTGGACTGGTTCCATTCCCGCAGTATGTGGGAGTACCAGGTCAGCACAGAGAACTATTGGCGCGACTGGCTGGCGCAGGGCGTAAACGTACAATTACCGGACGAACGATGGAATAACATCTACAAGCGCGGTTTGCTGGCCACGGCCCTGCACCTGGACCGCAAGGGCGGTGGCGTGATTGCCGGTTTCCACAACGGCGCCTATCCGTTCATCTGGCCGCGCGACGCCGTGTACGCCGCCGTCACGCTGGACCGCACCGGCCACACAGCCGAAGCCGCCGAGGTTTACCGCTTCCTCAAGGATGTCGCCTACAGGGCAAACGAATCCTGGGGCAAGGGTTTCTGGTATCAGAAGTACACAACCGACGGCTATATCGTCTGGTCGTCACCGCAGGTGGACGAGACCGCCGTGGTTCCGTGGGGCGCTCTTTTCCATTACAACGTCACCGGTAACCTCGACTTTCTGAAGGACCACTGGCAGATGGTGTACGAGGCCGCCCGAGCGAGCAGTGAAGACAGCACCATCGACGCGCGGTTGTATTTCGACGATCCCAACAAACTGATGTACAGCAACAACGTCTGGGAGGATTCCTGGGACGACTTCCTGTACTCCAACGCCAATGTAGAGCGCGGATTGCGCGACGCCAAACGCATCGCCGAAATACTGGAAAACCCGGTCGAAGCGGCGTTGTTCGGCGGACGCGCCGATGATATCCATTCCGGCCTGATTGAGAGGCTGAACTGGGACGGTGAGAACACCGACATCTCGCAACTGGGACTCTCCTATCCGTTCGACGTTTTCAGTCCAATCGATCCGAAAGTCTCTCACCTGGCGGACCGAATCAACGGCGTAGCCACCGACCGCTGGGGCAACAACCACCCGCTGGTGAACTTCGGCGGGGAATTCGACCAACTCGTCAACCGCTACTGGGGCGATACATATTGGAAAGGCGGCCCGTGGCCGCTGACAACCGCGTGGTACGGCTTGTACTACCTCACCCGCGCGGATTATACGCCCAATAAGGCTGATACGGATGTCCACAAGTCAAAGTTCGACCTTCTGCTGGACAAACTCGGACCGGTCGGTTTCGGTGCTGAACAGATCGCCCCGCTTGGTAGTTTGCTATACCCCGGCGAAGCCGATTTTCGCCTTCAGACGGCCTGGCCCAATGCCTGGGAATCGATGTCCACCTTCGTGGACTGCGTGATGGGACTGCTGGACTTCCAGCCGGACGCACATACCGACACGATTCGGATTGCGCCAAAACTGCCCACGGGTTGGACCACGGTGAACTTCAACAACCTCCCGATGAAGGACCGTCGTATCAATGTGAATATCGCCGAGCACCCCGATAGCAGGCACACGGCACAGGTGTTCCGGAACGTGACAGGCGGTACCGTCAATATCGATACGTGGCTCCGGATTCCGACACCCTTCCGTCCGTGGAAGGTTCTCTCCAACGGAGTTCCGGTTGCCTACTCGTTCGACGAAACGGCCAACCGCGTTCACGTGGTGACAAGCCTGAACAACTCGGCGGGCGGCCTGACCAGTATCTCCGTGTACTACGCCCTCCCGTACACGGCACCGGACTTCTCCAAAGCCCTCGACATCGCGGCAGGGCGGACAACGGCTTCATACGACGACATAATCCGGCTGGATCTTAACTCGAACGGTAAAGTCGAACTCATCGACGCCACCGGAATCCTGCGCAAGGTCGTTGGCCTGGACGTCAATCCGTAGTTCCGAGGCGTAACGAGCGGAAGGCGGGACTGGTGGTATGCCGGTCCCGCCTTTCATTTTTCGTCACTCCATCGGGCAGGGTTTTCGAACGTCCACACGCGCTAGCATAAAGAGGAGGCGGACGTAACAAACAGGAGATTCACCTTGGGATACTATCCTCAGGGCGCTCCCGAAATGGGATATCTGCGGCACATGGTGCTGTGGTACGGGCGGCAGGCGGACAGCTGGTCGCCGGAGCGCGCACGACACTATCTGGCTTACGAAGACGAGTCCGGAAAACCGCTGGACTGGCTGTTCGACTCGGTGCTCTTCACACCGGCTGTCGCGCCGTCCGGAAACCACTTCGCGGCCGACATCAATGTCGGGACCACGATGTGTGGAGAAGGCGACTTCTACGCCGTCCCGGTCTCAAACCCCGCCACAAAACGCGACTATGACGACCTGCTGGACGTGTACTTCGCTCCCGGCGGCTGGCTGGAGAGCATGGACGGCTCCATCACCGAGTTGAAATCCGCTCTGCCGGCCCCCCAGCACAAGCACAACGTCGTCCTTCTGGTCCCCTACCCCGGCATCAAGCAAACGCACTGGGGACGCCTGCCGGGGGAAACGCGCAATTTGAACTTCAGCGTGACTGGACAGAGCGTGCAGAAAGCCAGCGAGGACAGGCTCGCCGCCACGGTGTGGTTCGTGGACGAAGCCCTGCGCCGATGGAACGAGAGCCCCCGGGAGAACATCAACCTCCTCGGCTTCTACTGGCCGTTCGAAACGGTGTACCGGGGCTGGGACGTGGACGACCACTGGCTCCTCAAGCATCTGCGCGTGCACCTGAAGTCCGTCAACGCGAAGTTGACGTGGATACCGTTTTACGCCACTTACAACGTCCACCTGTTGGACAACTACGAGAATTACTACTTCGACCTGGCGTTCCAGCAACCGAACCATATGTTCTATCTGGACACACCGGGCATCGAAGGTCCCGCGCTCAACGCGAAGATCCGGCACGCCGGCTGGGAGATGGAATACTACCTCGGCAACATCGGCCACCACAAGGTCCAGGAGGAACGGCACCAACGCTTCCGCGACTACCTGAACGGCGGTGTCGAATTTGGATATATGAAGGAATCTGCCTGCGCGTGGTTCCAGGACTACAACGCCATCGAGCGTATGCGACTGCACGACGACCCGGTGGAACGCGAGTTCTACCACGACATCTATCACTTCATCAGGGGAGACTATGAGCGTAAGTAAAGACCGTAAACTGAATCTGGCCGTGCTCGGCCTGTCACTCACCCACCCGTACGCCTTCGCGCCGTATCTTGAAGAGCGCGGCCACAAGATTACCCACGTGTGGGACACTGATAAGGACAAGGCCGCCGAGTTCGCGAAGGAACACAACAGCGAGGCGATGGAGACGCCCGAAGAGGCTATCGGCCAGGTGGACGCCGTCATCAACTCTTCCATCATCTCGGACCACCCCAGGCTGGCGACTCCCTACCTGAAGGCCGGAATCGCCGTATTCGCGGACAAATTCCTCAGCCCGAAGCTCAGTGAAACCGAGGAAATGGTGGCTGTGGCCAAGGAATCAGGCGCCGTTTTGATGGCGGCGTCGGCCATCCGCTTCCTACCGGAGTTCCTGGAACTGGCCCGCATCGCCCGTACCGGCGAGAAGGGCAAGCCCCTGGCCGCGTTCGGCAACGTGCATCACAGCCTGTCGGGGTATCTGCAGGGACTCGGCATGTGGCAGGACAACGTGGAACAGTGCGGCGGCTCGCTGATGAACATGGGCATCCACGCGATGGATCCCCTGCTGGACGCTTTTGGGCCGGACGTCGTCGCCGTGGCGTGCACCAAATCAAAGCGCGTTTATCCGCAAGCGCAGTCGGAAGACCAGTCGGCGATTCTGATGAAATACCCGGACGGTCTCATCGCGGGTATCAACGTCATCTGCGGTGTTTCCGGCGGCAAATACACGCTGGACCTGGTGACCACCGAAACCGAAATCCACGCCGCGCCCGGGCCGGAGCCGAAGAACCTTTACGGCCCGATGCTGGACGCGTTTGTGGAGGGCGTTTATTCCGGCGAATGGCCGATTCCCGCCGAGCAGTTGATCGCCTCCGTGAGGGTGCTTCAAGCCGCCCGAACCGCCGCCGAAACGGGGTGCTGGGTGACGTTGTAACCAACCGGAAGAGGATTCGGGATTCGGGATTCAGGGTCGGACCGCCGACACAGTCCTTGCGATGACTCATGGGCGAATCGATTCATCGATAACCTAACCCCCCGGGCCCCCTTCCCGTGTGCGGGAAGGGGGTGCCCAACGGGTGGGGGTTAGGCCATATCCGCTTCCTTCAACGCTTGAGGTACCAAGGCCGTTCACACAGTTACCACGGCCCCTCCGTCACAACCAGTGCGTGCCCCTACCCGGATTGATGCCTCATTTCGTCTCTGTGCCTCCGGGCCTCTGTGGTGATCTGTTTGCCCCGAATCCCGAATCCTGACCCCCGCATCACAGCGACCGGGTGATAACCTCAAGAAGGTCGTCGCCTTTGAACACGATGGTGCGCGGGCCTTCGCGAACGGTTCGCACACCGTCGCAACGAATCCGGTCGGCGCCGGAGGTGAGGTTGTACTCCAGGCGAACCAGATAAGGCGGCTCGGGCTTGAAGGGCTTCATCCTGCCGGAATTCCGCACGGCCTCTTCCGCGGCATCGCGAATCAGGTAACGCGCCGCGGCAGGCGGTCTTGTCCGCACATAATGCCGGGCAAGGCCGATTTTTACCTGGCAGGTCATCGTTTCGTCGCCCAGCAGTTGCTTCGTCTCCGCGCACACCTTGTCGTCGCCGGATACCATAATCACCGGCACACCGAGCGCGCCCGCCTCGGCGGCGTCGATGCCTACCTCGCCTAACTCCATACCGTTCAGTTCATATCTATGCCAGTCCACGCTGGACATCGTGTGGTCGCAGATAGCCTCCTGTGTTCCCGCCATGGCGTGGTAACACAGCAGAATCAAACCGGAAAACGAGGAATCGAGGCCCGGAAAGCGGCTCAGCGACCCACCCTGCACGACTTCGACGCGCGGGTCGATTTCGTCCAGCACGAAGTTGAATCCGCTACTGTGGGCGTCCTTCACGATGACCTCTGTCGCCCCGCCCTTGAACGCGCCTTCGATGCAGGCGTTCACCTCGGCGGTCAGCCAGCGCCGCGCTTCGGCATACTCCGGCGTTCCCCGTTTCAACTGCTCCGGAAGAAAGATTCCGGCCACGCCTTCCATATCCGCCGATATGTAGATCCTCACCAGTCCTGTCCTTTCAGCAGATGCGCGGCAGTTGCTCGCCGCTCATCATATCCAGTATCCGTCGTGTTCCGATTCTGCTTGTCAGCGTGACCAGGCCCGGGGGTTCGCCTGTTACCCGCCCGATGACGGCCGCTTCCGCCGGCGAGTTCGCCGAGATGATTTCGACGGCGCGTTCGGCGTCCCGTTCAGGCACAAACGCGGCGAACCGGCCTTCGCAGGCGACGTACAGCGGATCGAAACCCAGGATTTCACACGCGGCGGACACATCGCTTCGCACCGGAACGGCGGTCTCCTCCAACGTGATGCCCGTTCCCGACGCCTTAGCGATTTCGTTCACCGTGCTGGCCAACCCGCCGCGGGTCAGGTCGCGCAGGCAGTGCACGTCAATGCCGGCGTCAATCAGCGCCATCACGGCCTCAGCCACCGGAGCCGAGTCGCTGTCAATTTCGCTCTCGAATTCCAGGCCTTCGCGCACGGCCATCACCGCCATTCCGTGCCTGCCCAGGTCGCCGTTCACAATGATGACATCGCCGGAAAGAACGCCGGCCGGCGAAATGACGTTCGAAGACCGAACAACGCCGACGCCGCTTGTGTTGACGAACACCCCGTCGCCCTTGCCCCGTTCGACCACCTTCGTGTCGCCGGTGGCGATGCGCACACCGCATTGCCTCGCCGCGGCGCCGATGCTCTGCACCACGCGCCACAGCGTTTCCATCGGCAGGCCCTCCTCAAGAATAAGGCCCACGCTGAGCGCAACCGCCGAGGCCCCGCTCATCGCGAGGTCGTTGACCGTACCGTAGACAGCCATTGAGCCGATGTCGCCGCCGGGAAAAAACAATGGGTGCACCACATACGAGTCGGTCGTGAACGCGAGCCTTCCGGTCGGAACGTCGAGAACCGCCGAGTCGTGGCCCTGGTTAAGAATCTCGTTCTTGAATGCAGGCGTTATCACGGAGTCCAGCAGGTCATGCATCAGACGGCCGCCGCCGCCGTGCGCCAGCAGAATGTGCGGGTAGCGGCGTATGGGCGCGGGACACGTAAGGTTGAAATCGAGCGGTTCGTCCATATTCAGGAATTGCTTCTTCTGTAACGATAATACGCGGCGCAGGCGCCTTCGGCGGACACCATCGGGGCGCCTAGCGGCTGGTCGGGCGTGCATTGAACGCCGAACGCCGGGCACTCGTTCGGCTTGATAACCCCTTGGAGGACGAGGCCGGCTTTGCACTCGGAAGGCTCTTCCACGGGGCGCATATCCAGGTCGAACTTGCGCTCGGCGTCGTATTCCGCGTATTCCTCGCGCAGTTTCAGCCCACTGCCCGGGATGGTCCCGATACCCCGCCACTTCCGGTCGCACGGTTCATACACGCGGTTCATCAGCGCCCGCGCCGACGGGTTTCCCTCGCGTTGCACCACCCGCTTGTACTGGTTCTCGACATCCGCGCGGCCTTCCTCCAGTTGGTTCACGCACATCAGGATGCCCTGCAGGATGTCGACCGGCTCGAAGCCTGTAACAACGATGGGAACCTTATACTCGGCTGATATGGGCTCGTATTCCGTATACCCCATCACGGCGCACACGTGGCCCGCGGCCAGAAATCCCTGAACCCGGCAGTCCGGCGACTTCAATATTGCCTCGATTGCAGGGGGCACCAGCACGTGTGCTGTGAGCAACGAGAAGTTCATCAATCCTTGTTCGCGGGCGGTGTGGGCCGCGATGGCGGTTGCGGGTGCGGTTGTTTCGAAGCCGACGGCAAAGAAGACGACCTGCCGGTCCGGATTCGTCGCCGACAATTTGACGGCATCCATCGGAGAGTAGACAATGCGAACGTCGCCGCCGGCCGCCTTCACTGACAGCAGGTCCCACTCCGAACCCGGAACCCTCAGCATATCTCCGAACGAGCAGAAGGTAACATCGGGGCTTTTCGCCAGAGCAATCGCGCGGTCGATGGTCTCGAGGGGCGTTACGCAAACGGGACAGCCTGGCCCGTGAATCAGCGTGATTTCCTCCGGCAGTAATTGGTCGATCCCATTTTTCACGATGGAATGCGTTTGGCCGCCGCAGACCTCCATAACGGCCCATGCGCGCGTCACCGCCTTGTCGATGGCCTCCGCAATCCGACGCGACGTGTCGGCGTCACGGTATTCCGAGACGTACTTCACTCTTCCGCCGTCGTTTCCAATTGCGCGGTAAGTTCAAATATCTCGCGCGCCTCTTCTTCATCAACGACGTTCAGCGCCATACCGGCGTGGACGATGACATAGTCGCCAACCTTCGCCTCCGGCACGCAGGAGAGGTTGACGTCGTGCTGAACTCCGCCGAAGTCGACCTTACCCCGTCGGGCGAGCGGCCCGTCGTCAACCAGTGTTTCTATCCTACCCGGCACCGCCAGGCACATACCCTACCCCTTTTCTCCCCGCAGTCGCGGGTCCATTGCATAAGCGGCAATCTGCCCGAAGGCGATGCCTCCATCATTCGGCGGAACCTCGTGATGCCACAACGGCTCAATACCCGCCTCTGTCAGGCACTGCACAGCACGTTCCGTAAGATACCGGTTCTGGAAACAACCGCCGGTCAAGGCAACTCGCCGGGCGCCGACCTCTTCCGCCACAGAGACAATGACCCGTGCCAGCGTGTTATGAAAAGCCGCGGCAATCCACTCCAAGGGAACCCCTTCCTCGACGTCGTCCGCAATGGAGCAAAAAACCGGTTCCCAGTCGACGATGAAATCATCATCGGACACGTCAAACAGGTACCGGTATGCCCGCGATGTCCGTCCGGCGGCGAACTCCAGGGCCATGGCCGCCATCCCCTCGTGCCGTATGGTCTGCCGCAATCCCATGATGGACGCCGCGGCATCAAACAAACGACCGACGCTGGAGGTCATCGGACAGTTGATACGCGATTCCAGTTGCTGTTTCAGAACGCGCAGTTCGAGCCCGGTGAACGCGGCGAGTGTTGGAAGGTCACTCAATTCCAGCGACTCGGAGCCTACCATCTCCCACAAAACACCCAGTGCCGAGCGACGGGGTTCCTTGACCGCCAGGTCACCACCCGGCAACGGGAACGGACGCATATTTCCGATTCTCTTCCAACCGTCCTCGCCGACCAACAGGAACTCTCCGCCCCATATCGTCCCGTCCGTCCCATACCCCGTTCCATCCCAGGCAACCGCCAACACCGGCAGTTCGGCCCGGTTCTCCGCGATACAGGCATAAGCGTGCGCCGCGTGATGCTGGACTGGAACAGCGTCCCTCCTGCGTTCGGCGTATTGCGTCGACAGGTAGTCCGGGTGGAGGTCGCACACCACGGCCTCCGGAGTCAGCTCATACATCGCCTCGAAGTCGTCAATCACGCGGCTGAAAGCGCCGAAAGCCTGCTCCGTCTCCAGGTCGCCGATGTGCTGGCTGAGAGTGACGTCCCTGCCGACCGACACCGCCACCGAGTTCTTCAGATGAGCTCCGACTGCTAGGACATTGCCGGGCTCCGCTTCCACCCGCAACATCGCGGGTGCGTATCCTCGCGCGCGGCGAAGATTCGTAACACCACCGGCCATCATGCGGACCACGGAATCGTCCACGTGGCGCTGAATCGGCCGGTTGTGCATCAGAAATGCATCGGCGATGCCACCCAGGCGCTGAAGGGCTTCGTATTCATCAATACAGATTGGCTCGTCCGCCAAGTTTCCGCTGGTCGCCACAACCGGGAAACCGAGCTCGCGCAACAACAGATGATGCAACGGAGTATAAGGCAACATAGCGCCGACATTTGGATTGCCGCAACTCACGGAGAAGGCCAGTTGCCCCCTTAACGCTCTCGGAAGCAGGACAATGGGGGCTTTCCAACCGGTCAGCAGTTCCCGTTCGATGTCGTCCACATCACAAACCGCCTCCACGTCGGAGAACGACGGAAACATCACCGCCAGGGGCTTTTCCTCCCGGTGTTTTCTATCCCTCAGCAACTGGACGGCATCGTTGTTCAACGCATCGGCCATCAAGTGGAAGCCGCCGAGACCCTTCACGGCGACGACCTTGCCCTCTCTCAGGGCGTCAGCGCAAGCCAGCAATGCGTCATCCCGCTCCGCCAGGCGTCTCCCCCTTTTGTCCCACCACTCGAGATGAGGGCCGCAATCGGGGCAGGCGTTGGGTTGGGCGTGGAACCTCCTGTCCAGCGGATTTCGGTACTCCTCAAGACAGGCCGGACACATTGAAAAGCCGCTCATCGTGGTGTTCGGCCGGTCGTACGGCAACGACTTGATGATGGAAAAACGCGGACCGCAGTGTGTGCAATTTGTGAACGGATACCTGTAACGCCTGTCGGATGGATCGAATACCTCGGCCAGGCAATCCGGGCACGTTGCCATATCGGGCAAGAGTTGCGCCGTTCGGACACCTTCGACTTCACTGTGCTCGATGCGGAAACCGTTACAGCCCAAAGGTTCCAGGGTCTCTGATTCCAGATCCGTGATCCGTGCGACGGCAGGCAGTTCCGACCTCAACCGTTCGGGAAATGACAGCACCCGGACCGGCGGTCCCTCGATGTCGATCACCACGCCCCGCGGCGTGTTGATGACGGAACCGGACAGACCCATATCAGTAGCCAGCCGGTAGACGAACGGGCGGAAGCCCACTCCCTGGACAGCGCCGCGAACACTCAACCTGGTGCGTATCCGGTCGCTAGCCGCCACGCCCCGCCCCGGAATCCTCTGCATTCTGCCGCTTCTGGGCTTCCACAACGGCAATCGCGCCCAGGTTCACGATGTCCTTCACTTCATCGCCGCGTTGCATAATATACACCGGCTTCCGCATACCCACGAGTATCGGGCCGATGACCTCCGCGTTGGCCAGCCGCTGTACGAGTTTATACCCTATGTTGCCGGCTTCGAGGTTGGGGAAGATGAGAACGTTCGCTTCCTTGTGCAGTCGGTTGAACGGGTATGTTCCGTTCAGAATCTCCTCGTTCAAGGCAGTGCTGGCCTGCATCTCTCCATCCACTATCAGTCCCGGTTCCCGTTGGCGGATAATCTCAACCGCGCGGCGTATTCCCTCGGATCGGGCCTGACGGGCACTGCCGAAGTTCGAAAACGACAGCAGGGCGACCCGCGGTTCCACGTCAAAGTCCCGCGCCAAACGGGCTGTCAGAATCGTAATCTCGGCGAGGGTCTCCGCATCGGGTTCCACATTAACCGTTGTATCGGCAAAGAACACCACCCGTTGGCGTGTCGTAACGAGATACACGCCCGCCGCGACATTCGAGCCGTTCCGGGTCCGAATGATCTGCAAAGGAGGTCTTAGCGCTTCGGGGTAATGGAACGAAAGACCGGATATCATCGCATCGGAATCGCCCAGATCGACCATCACCGCGGCGTAGTAGTTCGGATTCGTGATCAGTTCATTCGCTTCGGTCCGCGTCACTCCCTTTCGGCATCGAAGTTCATAAATGCGTTCGGCGTAGCGCTCACACTGGTTGGACGCGGCGGGATCGACCACTTGAACACCGTCCAGGTGAATCTGTAATTCGGCCGCTTTGCCCCGAATTACCTCTTCCCGGCCCAGCAATATCGGTTGGGCAATTCCATCGTCCACCATCTGGGCGGCGGCGCGTATCATCTTGTGATGTTCGCCTTCAGAGAGCACCAGGCGTTTCGGATTGGCGCGCGCCTTGTTGATCATAATCCGCATCACTTCGCGGGACTTGCCAAGTCGTGCTTCGAGTTGGGCGCGGTATTGGTCAAGGTCAACCGGAGTGCGCGCCACCCCCGATTCCATGGCGGCTTTCGCAACGGCCGGGGCAACCCACAGCAGAACCCGCGGGTCAAGAGGCTTGGGAATGAGGTAATCCTTGCCGAAGTGGATGGCTTCCTGCCCGTAGGCCTTGACCACCGAATCCGGCACATCCTCCTTTGCCAGGGCGGCCAGAGCGTACGAGGCGGCGGTTTTCATCGGCTCGTTAATCTGTGTCGCGCGAACGTCCAGCGCTCCCCGGAAGATGAACGGGAAGCCGAGAACGTTGTTTACCTGATTCGGATAATCCGAGCGGCCGGTTGCGACAATGGCATCCGGCCTCGCTTCGATAGCCTCTTCGTAGGTGATCTCCGGATCTGGATTCGCCAGAGCCATCACCACGGGATTCTCCGTCATCGTTTTCAGCATGTCCTGAGTCACGGCGCCCGCTGTGGACAGGCCAATGAACACGTCGGCGCCAACCATCGCGTCGGCAAGAGTTCGCGCGTCGGTTTCCACGGCGAATTCCTTTTTGACTTCGTTCATGTGCTCCGTTCGACCGGCGTAGATCACACCCGCGCGATCGCAGAAAAGCATGCGGTCCGGCCTGGCGCCGAGCGAGCGGTAGAACCGTGCGGTTGCCACGGCCGCCGCGCCGGCTCCGCTGAACACGATTTTTACATCCTCGATGCGTTTGCCCACCAGTTCCAATGCGTTCAACACGGCCGCCCCGGAGATGATGGCTGTACCGTGCTGGTCGTCGTGGAAGATGGGGATATTCATCATCTCGCGCAGTCGGTCTTCAATCATGAAGCATTCAGGCGCGCGTATATCCTCCAGGTTGATGCCGCCGAAACTCGGCTCCAGCAGGCGCACACAGCGGATGAACTCCTCGGGGTCTTCCGTGTTGACCTCGATGTCGATGGCATCCAGGTCGGCGAACCGCTTGAACAGCAGAGCCTTGCCTTCCATAACCGGCTTGCCTGCCAGCGCTCCGATATTGCCGAGACCAAGTACGGCGGTACCGTTGGTGATGACGGCGACAAGGTTCCCCTTGGCTGTGTATTGAAAAACATCGTCGGGATTCGCGGCGATACGGCGGCACGGCTCCGCAACGCCCGGAGTGTAGGCAAGCGCAAGGTCGCGCTGTGTGGTACACGGCTTGGTCGGCGTAATCTCCAGTTTTCCCGCCGGTTTTCGGCTGTGGTACTCGAGGGCTTCCTGATCCAGATTCATGTCTTCTCCTGTTTCATCCGGCTTTCCAGCCAGGCATACCAGGTATCCAGGCCGACGGCGGTTCGAGCCGACACTTCAAATACTTCGGCGTCCGGCGCGGCGATGGCGATGTTGTGAAGAGCGGCGGAGCGGTCGAATCCGGCGGCCGACGCCATGTCTATCTTGGTAATGACTACCGCTTGCACGGTTTTGAAAATGACGGGGTACTTCAGGGGTTTGTCTTCGCCTTCGGTTACGGAAAGCAGGCCTATCCGCACGTCTTCACCCAGGTCGTAAGATGCGGGGCACACCAGGTTGCCGACGTTCTCGATGATGAGGTAATCCAGCGCCGACAAGTCGATTCCGCCCAGCGCATCGCCGACCATCGAGGCTTCCAGGTGGCACATGGTGCCCGTGAGAATCTGGGTCACCGGGGCTCCGGAATCGGCCAGCCGCCGCGCGTCGTTGTCGGTCGCCAGATCGCCGACAATAACGCCGCCCTTGCGGCTCGGCGCGAGGTCAGTCAGGGTGCGCTGAATAAGGGTGGTTTTTCCGGAACCGGGGGAGGACAGGACGTTGGCAACGAACAAGCCGTGCTCGCGAAATACGGACCGGTTGCGGGCGGCATATTCCTCATTGTGACCCAACAACGATTCATCCACGCTGAGAACGGTACGCCGGGAACCGGGATCACCCGCCATCGTCGGAAACCTCCACGAAAGTGATGCGCATATCGCGCCCGTCGCGCACGTCGGCGGACGGTGTGCCGCAACACGGACACAATGTAAGGATATCATCCGTTTCGAACAGAGACGAGCACTGCCCGCACCAGCACGTGGCCGGTATCTCCTCGATCCGCAACTCCGCGCCCTCCGCTATCGTGCCGGGCGTCATGGCGTCAAAAGAAAACCGCATGGCGTCCGGCACCACGCCGGATAGCGAGCCGATGCTCAAGCCAAGCGCGGTCACCCGGTTCGCGCCCTTCTCACCGGCGGCTCTGAAGGCAATCTCCAGTGCATTCTGCATCAACCCGACTTCGTGCATGCCGCTTCCTCAATGAGACGAAGAACCACTTGAATCGCCCGGTCCACCGCCCGTTCCGTCACCTCGCTGAATTCCTCGCCTATCTCGAAGTTTCGCGCGGGAATGGTCACCAGCCAGGCTGTCGGCGTCCTTTCGAAGGCGTCGCGCGCCATCGTGAGCAATCCCTCGGGAGAGGACGAATGAGCGCCCTGAAACGGCAATCCGTCGGCTTCCACCGAACGAACGAGTACTGCCGTCTGCTCCGTGTCCGCCGAGGCATCCACGAAGATAACGCATTCCGCCGAGGCGACATCGTAGGCCATTTCCGGCGTCAACTGGTGCGCGGCAATGACGGAGAGGAAGGGACCTTCAGACGCGGAAACGGCCTCCGCCACCCTGGGGCCTGCTCCATCATCGCCGCGGAGAGTGTTTCCGTAGCCGATAACGAGCGTACCTTCAGGCGCGGAGGCCGTTAGCATTCCGTGTCAGTCCCTGGTGATACGGTCCACCAGAGCGCCGCCCGCGTCCACCAGCGAGACGTCCATGGCCATGCGGCCGTCAGAATGGGTGGAGCAGGACAGACAGGGATCGTAGCACCGGATAACGGCTTCCACGCGGTTCAACATACCCTCGTGGAGGTTCTTGCCGTTCACGAACCGCTTGGCCACCTGGGTGACGCCGCGGTTCATGGCCATGTTGTTGTGGCCGGTGGCGATGATCAGATTGGCCCAGGTAATCAGGCCGTCATCGTCGATCTTGTAGTGGTGCATCAACGTTCCGCGCGGCGCTTCGGAAACGCCCACGCCTTCCGACGCGTTCGGTCCGGCGAAAGCGCGCACCCTCGGGCTGAGGATGTCCGGATCGTTCAGCAACTGCTCGATCGTCTCGAGGCCGAAAAGAATCTCGATCAGCCGGGCGTAATGGAAGTAGAACGACGACATCGGAACACCCCGGTCGAGGTTCCGGAACTCAGCCAGTTCCTGGTCGGCTTCCGGCGTTCCGCACTTGTCCGAGATGTTCAACCGTGCCAGCGGTCCGACTCGGTAGATGCCGTCCGGGTAGCCAACCGGCAGATAGTACGGGAACTTCAGGTAGGAATACGGTTCCACGGCTTCGCCGATGTAGTCCATGTAGCGGGCCGGTTCGATGTCTTCCTGAACCTTCCGCCCGCTGGCGTCCACGAACCGCAGTTTGCCGTCGTAATGTTCCAGGCCCCCTTCGTCTGTCACGAGGCCCATGAACATCGTCGGGAAGTTGGCGAACGTGCTGATCTCGTCGCGGTGGTTGCCGATGTTGTTCTTGAACCACGCCAGGGTCCGGTGGGTAATGGCCTTCATCTCCGGAATCTGGGACAGAATGGTGTCCTTCTTTTCCTGGTTGAGGGGCTCATTCACGCCGCCGGGAACAACCCACGCCGGGTGAACCCGCTTGACGCCGAGAATCTCGATGACCTGCTGGCCGAACTTCCGCAACCGGATGCCGTCCAGCGCCATCTGCGGCGACTGCTGTGCAACGCCCACGATGTTGCGGACCTTGGGATCCGCGTCCCAGCCGATGATGAAGTCCGGCGACGATAAGTGGAAGAACGACAGCGCGTGGCTCTGGATAATCTGGCCCAGATTCATGATGCGGCGCAGGTTGGCGCCTGTCTTCGGAATCCGGACCGCCAGCAAGGCGTCGCAAGCCTTGGCCGAGGCCATCAGGTGGCTTACCGGGCAGATGCCGCATATGCGCGCCATCAGCGACGGCATTTCCGTGTACGGACGGCCTTCGCAGAACTTCTCGAATCCGCGGACCTGCGTTACGTGGAACTGCGCGTCTTTCACGCCGCCGTCGTCGTCCAGGAATATGGTAATCTTGGCGTGACCTTCGATACGGGTCACGGGATCTATCAATATCTGACTCGCCATATGTTTCTCCTAGGCTCCGAAGCGCGTCAGCGCGGCGACATCGGGCATGCGGCCTTCCAGCAGTTCGCTGAGGGCCGTGAAGATGGTATCTGCGTGCGGCGGACAGCCTGGCAGGTGAACGTCAACCTTGACGACTTCGTGCACAGGCAGTGCTTTGGGTAGAAGCGGCGGAACCACCTGGTTCGGCACCTGCGGCTGAATCGTCACGTTTTCGAAGTACGCCCGGTCCAGAATCGCTTTCACGCCAAACGGATTGCGCATCGACGGCACGTTCGCCGTCACCGCGCAATCACCGAAAGCGATCACGGTGGTGGTGTGAGCGCGGATCTTTTTGATCTTTTTCAGGTCGTCTTCGCTCGAAACGGCGCCTTCCACGAGGCAGACGTCCACATGATCGGGATAGTCCTTGTGGTCCACCAGCGGGCTGTAGACGATCTCAACCTTCTCGGTCAGCGCCAACAGGCGCTCGTCGATATCAAGGAACGACATGTGACAGCCGGAACAGCCGTCCAGCCACACCGTCGCGAAACTGATCTTGCTCATTCACGTTCCTCCCGCATCACGGTGAGATACGGCAGGAAGCCCTGCCGCTTCGTCTGTTCGCCCACGGCCTTGCCCTTTTCGGAGAGCGCTCCGGTGGGGCACACGTGCACGCACTTTCCACAACTGGTACACGAGGTGGACGATCCCCACGGCTGGTTCATGTCCGTGATCACGCGCGCGCCGAATCCGCGTCCCATCACGTCCCACGTGTGGGCGCCTTCGATCTCGTCGCACACGCGAACGCACCGGGCGCACAGAACGCACCGGTTGTGGTCGATGATGAACCGGGCGTGCGAGGCGTCAATTCCCACTTTCGGGAACTTGTACGGCACGTGCAGGCTCGTAACTCCGAGGTTCTTCGCGAGGTTCTGCAGTTCACAGTGACCGTTGGACACGCACACCGAGCAGATGTGGTTGCGTTCCGAGAACAGGAACTCGACGATCGTCTTGCGGAACGCCTGCAACCGTTCGCTGTCGGTATTGACGTGCCAGCCCTCGGTGACCTTTGTCACGCAGGCGGGAAGGAGCTTCGGAATGCCTTCGACTTCCACCACGCACACGCGGCAGGCGCCGATAGCCGTCAGCCCGTCCAGGTGGCACAAGGTCGGAATCCTGATTCCGTTCTCGCGGGCCAC
>JAKQQT010000145.1 GCA_029564025.1 Armatimonadota bacterium
GGGCGAAGGGCTTTTGCGCACGGACAACTCCGGCGCCGACTGGACGACGGTGAACACCACGATTACCGCGTCGGATACCGTACTCGCGGTGTCTCCCGTGGACGCGAACACGCTGTTCCGCGCCTCGCAAGACGGAAACGGCGTCACCGTGTGGAAGTCGTCGGACGGCGGGGCTGTCTGGTCCCAGCTGTACCACGAATCGGCGGTTTCGGGTACGGGCTTCCGCGCCACCATGCTGGCTGTCGACCCGCGGCAATCTTCGCGTATCCTGCTCGGAACGAACCGGGGATTGCGTGTCAGCGGCAACGGCGGCGTGAACTGGGGCACGGAAGGAACCGGACCGGCGGGGACGTTTGTCGCCGGTTGGTCGCCCTGTGGCGATTTCAAGGACTTCCTGGCCACGCGGGGCGGCGGCGTGCTGGTCGGAACGCCCCAGGGAATCATTAACGCTCGAGGGTGCTGTTCCATCGTCACCTCCGCGAATTCCGGAGTTGACCCGACGGTGAACCAGATCAGGGCGTGGGACGGCAACGACGACGGGCGGATCACGATGCGGGACGCTGAGATCGCCCTGCGCGGCGTGGTTGGCGATTAGCGCAGAAGGCCATTTGCGAGGAACCAGAGCGTGGGCGCGGCGAACATGAGGCTGTCGAAGCGGTCCAGCACGCCTCCGTGGCCGGGCAGGAGCGAGCCGAAATCCTTGATGCCGAGTTCGCGTTTGACGGAACTCTCCACGAGGTCGCCGATCTGGCCCATCAGGCCCACGATCACCCCGACCACCATCCCGATCGCGATGATCTCCCAACCGAACCGGTATTCGCCGCAGTCGGCGGTCAGTGGGAAATAGCCGATCGCGCCTCCGAGAGCGGAACCGATCAGTCCACCGATGGCGCCGGACCAGGTTTTGTTGGGGCTGATGGCGGGCGCAAGTTTCCGTCCGCCCCATTTCCTGCCCACAACGTACGCCGCGCTGTCTCCGAACCAGATGATGAGGAGGGCCCACAGCACCACCCACGCGCCGTAATCACCGATGGGCGTGTCCACGCAATCGCAGAGAGGTTGCGCCATTCGCAGGAGGACCAGCATCGGAATCAGCGCGCCTATCCAGGCGATGCCGAACAACGCGGAACCGATGTTGCGGATGGGCGCCCGGCGGCTCCACACAAGGTCAGCCCCGAGGACCAGCATGAGCGCGAACACCAGCAAACCAGGAATCGGCAGATCCGAGCGGGCCATGAACCAACCGTGTAATGTTTCCCAGCTACCGATGGGCGGGAACAGCGCCGCGCAACCCAGAACCAACGCGATCCAGTGCGTGAATATCCCCTGCTTCCACAGCGCCGAGGCGTATTCCCAGCACGCCATCGCGATAAGAGCCGCCACGAACACGGTCCACGGCGTTCCGCCCGGCCAGAACAGCAGGACAAGCACCAACGGTATGCCGACAACAGCGGTGAGGATGCGCGTGATCATGAGGGATTCCTTCGGCGCAGGCGCAACAGGGCGATCTCGGGCGGGCACCAGGCTCGGAACGGGGGGGCGACCAGGCCGATCCCCCGGCTGACGACCAGGGTGAACTGCTTCAGCGGATAGATGCCGCCCGCGTACATAATGCCGACCGACGTGGCGGAATAGATGGGCGTTCCGTCCGGCGTGCAGACCTGGCCGCCGTGCGTGTGGCCGCTGAGAACCAGGTGATACGGTTGCGGCGTCTCGCGAAGGACGATGTCCGGCGTATGCGACAGCAGGACGGTGCACACGCCCGGTTCCACGCCTTTCAGGGCGGATTTCAGGTCCTCGTGCCGCGTGACCATATCGTCCACGCCGGCAATCCACAGGCTTTGCCCGTTGCGTTGAAGGCGCGTGGAGGAGTTCGACAACACGTTGATGCCGGCGGACTGCAGGGCGCGCGACACTTCACGGGGGCCGCGGTAGTGGTCGTGATTGCCCAGCACTGCCCAGGCGCCGAGCGGAGCGTTCAGGTTGCTCAACAGCGGCTGAAGTCCCTTCGCGTACTCACTGCTCCACGCGATGAAATCGCCGGTGAGGGCGACGATATCGTACGACAGTCCCCTTGCCTGCTCCATCACCTTTTCGAGGTAGAAATCCTGCACAAACGGCCCGCGGTGCATGTCGGAGAGGTGCAGAAGGCGCGTTCCCTCCCACGCGGGCGGAAGGGCGGGAACCCACACGTCCTTGCGCGTGACCTGCAGGTCGTAGGCGTGCCAACCGCCTCCCACGGCGGTGGCGCCGACGGTCAGGGCCGCAAGTTTCAGAAACCTGCGCCGGGCGGTGGAGAATCTGTTCGACGGTTTTTTCACGGTTCACGCAGGGACGAAACACGCAAAGCGGGTCCGATGTTCGCCGGTCATGCTCATTGTAGAGCGGCGCCGCGGTTGGCCGGTTACGCGGAGCCTTCCTCGCGCGCGGCCAGCGACGCCGTGTGGTAGGCGGAAACGACTTCCCGGGTGGGCCCGTCCATGCGCAACTGCCCGTCGCTGATCCACAATACGCGGGCGGCCACCCGGCGCACGGCGTCCAGGTCGTGGCTCACGAAGAGGATGGTTTTGCCCTGTTCCTGGAATCCGGCGATCCGGCGGTAGCATTTGGCCTGGAATGCCTCGTCGCCCACGGCCAGCACCTCGTCGACCAGCAGAAGGTCGGGATCGGAGTGGACCGCGATGCTGAAACCGAGCCGCATCACCATACCGGCGGACCAGCCCCGTATCGGGGTGTCGATGAAGTGCTCCAGTTCGGCGAACTCGATGATGGAGGGCGTCTGTTCCAGCACGCGCGCCCGGGTCATGCCGAGGATACTGCCATGAAGGGAAATGTTCTCCAGGCCGGTCAGGTCCTCATGAAAGCCGGCGCCCAGTTCCAGCAGTGGCGCCACGCGGCCGCGAACGACAACCTCGCCGGAGAGCGGACGGTAAACGCGCGCCAGGATACCGAGGAGCGTGGACTTGCCGCTCCCGTTCCGTCCAATCACCGCCACCGTTTCACCCGGCTGAACGGTGAAGGAAACGCCGTTCAGCGCCAGCAGGTCCTCGCGCGCGGAACCGGTGCGGCGCAGGAACAGGTTCTTCAGGCTACCGGAAGAATGGCGCAGACGGAAGCGCTTGGAGAGGTTTCTGACTTCTATGGCAGGCTGGCGGGTCATGGGTTGGACATATGTTTCTCGACTTGCTTGCACAAGGGCTGTATTTACCAACAATATCGGCAATCCAGGCTTCAACAGTGTCATTCCGAACGAATGTGAGGAATCCGCGGTTCATCCCTGCCCGCCGCCTGCGGCGGGTGAAGCAACCGCAGATTCCTCGGCTACGCCTCGGAATGACACGGTTAATGCCCAATTTTCTGTTATAGTTTGTTACTACCGCCCCCTTCACACGGTCTATCTTCACAGCCTCTCCGCGAAGTCCCATTTATAGCGGTTGAACAGTGCGTACCCGGCGACGGCGGACAGGACCGATGTGGCGGCGGCGGTGATGAGAAACACGGGCTCCAGCGGTTGCGGGCCGATGGCGTCCGGTACCGGCGGTAGCAGGACGTGCCGGTATGCCGTGATCCAGACCGCCAGAGGATTCAACTGGTACAGGGTGTAAAGCCACTCGTATCGCGCCGGCACGTTCTTCGCCACCTGTTCCACCACGTAAATCACCGGAACGATGTAATACAGCAGGTTCAACGCCACCGTCATCAGGTACTTGATGTCCTCGTAAAACACGTTCAGGCAGGACACCGCCAGTCCGACGCCCAGCGTCAGCAGAAAATGGAATAGGATCAGGACCGGCAACCAGAGCAGTTTGAGAGTGAACGGCACCCCGAGCGCGGCCATGTAGACAAACAGCACCAGCAAGGCCAGGCCAAAATGGATGAGGTTGCTGATCACGATGCTGATGGGAATCGCCTCGCGCGGCACATACACCTTTTTGAGCAGAGGACCGTGATGCAGGATACTCTGGCTCGCGTCCAGCACGGCCATCTGGAAGAAGGTCCACGGCAGGAAACCGGCCAGCACGTAGGCGCTGTAGTTCGGGAAGCCGATGCGGATGACGAACTTGAAGATGACGGTGATGACGAAAACCTGCGCGAGGGGATTGGCGAGCGACCAGAAGAACCCCAGTACGGAGTTCTTGTACCGGACCTTCACGTCGCGCACGACAAGGCGGGCCACGAGGTCCCGGTATCGGTACAATTCCCGCAGTTCTCGAATCAGCGACACGGTATTATCAGTATGGTTCGCAACTGCCCGTCTTGATGATATTGCTCGCACGTTCCGCGCAGGGCTTCCATCGCCACCACCACGCTGAACGGAGGCCAGGCGGGCGAGGGGCCCGATTGCGAGCGCCGGGTGATTTGAAGGTGAAGGTTCGCGTTCTCCGCGGTTATGCAACAGATTATCGGGTCGTCGGGTGTGGTGCGTTCGCGGTAATCGTCCAGAATGGCGGAAACGGCCAGCGCGATGCCGACGGCGGATGTTTCGCGCACGGTGAGTTCTCCGCCTTCGGTGATGACGACGTTGCCGGCATCCACGCGTGAACGCAGTGCGGCGATCAGGTCCTGCAGGCGCGGCCTGTCGTCCTTCCAGACGGGCATGGCGTCGTGCGCGGCACTGAGTCCGGTGATCCACCTCCGAAACTCCCCGATTGGCAGTTCCGCGACGCCCATTCTCTTTTCGGCGATCAGCAGAAGGTTGAACAGGGTTTGAAGGTCGTTGCGCACCCGGTGCTGAGCCGAGCGCAGGCGGGCTTCGTCGTGAAACGGTTCTGAACTAGCCGGCATCGTGGTGTTCATCCGTGCGCGGACCGACGAAGCGCCTGATAACGGCTTCGGCCACCTCGCGCAGAGGCCGCCTCGTCGCCATGCTTTTCTGTTGCAGGTGCCTCAAAGCCTCGTGTTCCTTCAGGCAATAGCGTTCCACCAGCATGCCCTTGGCGCGTTCCACAAGCCGCCTGGTTTCCAGCGCCTCGGTGGCTCTGCGAACTTCCTCGCGCAGTCCGGTCATTTGCCGGCTGAGCGTCAGTGTGATGGCGATGGCGGGACGAAGGTCCTCGGGTCGAACCGGTTTGATGAGGTAGTACAGGCACCCCGACTCGGTTGAGCGCCTGATGTATTCCTGGTCGCTGTAGGCGGACACGATGAGGGCCGGGGCGATGGCTTCCTCGTTCAGGATGCGCGCGACCTCGAGGCCGTCGATGCCCGGCATGCGGATATCGAGCACGGCAATATCGGGGCGTTCGGAACGCGCCAACCGCAGGGCGTCATCGCCGTTTTCCGCTTCCGCGACCACGGTGTGGCCAAGCGACTCCAGCGCCGTTTTCAGCCCCAGACGCCCGAAGGGCTCGTCTTCCGCCAATAGAACACGCACGTTTTCCAATGAACACCCACCCATAACCCGGGATTTGACCCGCAATCAAGCGCGCGGATGCCGCCTTGCAGTTGACTCACCCGCGCGAGCCCGTCTTACAGTGTGCATAGCGGCACCGTTCCGCAAAGCGCCGGCAAGCGTCCCGCGCTTGCCCGACTTCCGAATTTATTGTAAACTACCTGAGCGATGTTCCGCTTTCTCTACTGGATTTTGTCTCCCGCTCTGCGCCTGGCCCTTTTTCTGCTTGGGCCGGTGCACGTCTTCGGCCTGGAGAACGTGCCAAAATCCGGGCCGGTGTTGCTGGCCGCCAACCATACCAGCTACCTGGATCCGCTGGTTGTCGGGTTCCGGTGCCCCCGGTATGTCCATTTTCTGGGCACACGCGACGTGTTCGACCGCTTCCTGATCGGTTTCCTTGCGCGTTGCATGGGCGGCTTCCCGGTGGACAAGGCCGGTATGGAAAACACTCCCAACCGGGTTTCGGTGCGTTTCCTTCGTTACAACGAAGCCGTGCTTATCTTTCCGGAAGGCAAGCGAACGCGCGGCATCATGGCGACCGCCGATTCCAGCATCGCCCAGATTGCCCTGAAAGCCGGCGTACCCGTGCACCCCGTGCTGATTACCGGCACCCACCGGTCCTTCAGCCGGGACCACCCCTGGTTCGGGCACGGAAAAATCACCGTGACGTTCGGCAAGCCGATTGAAATCGCCGCGGCGAACGATCCGATTTCGTTGGCGCACGAGGCCCAGCGGGTGATGAACGCGATCGAAGCCCTTCGTGCGGAAACCCCCGGCGCCCCGCCGCCGTTGCGGAACCGGGATCTGCCGGTCCACAAACACCGTAAACGCTCCCGTTGACTTGGCGAACGGGACGCGGTTCGCGCGATATTCCAGGTCGTGGTAAAATGTCATGATCATGGATATTACGAACCACACCCTCATCTTGTGCACCCGTTTTTTCAGCCTCGTGTGCGCCGTCATCGGTTTGTTGTCGATGGCCGCCATTGCGGCGCCGCCGGCCGGCTACACCCTGCTGTGGAGCGATGAGTTCAACGGCACGGCCGGCACCAAGCCATCCTCGGCAAAGTGGAATTACGACCTCGGCGGCGGCGGTTGGGGCAACAACGAGTGGCAGGTTTACACCAGCGACCTGACCCACGCGCAGATTATCTCCGACACGGACGCGGAGGACTCGAAGGCGCTTCGCATCCGGGCGACCAAAGAGTCGAACGGAACATACCTGTCGGCGCGTCTGCACTCGCGCAACAAGATGACGGCCAAATACGGCTACATCGAGGCACGCATCCGAATGCCGTACGGCCAGGGGATATGGCCGGCGTTCTGGATGCTGGGAACCGATTTTCCGACGGTCGGGTGGCCGGCCAGCGGCGAGATTGATATCATGGAGAACATCGGCAAGGAGCTCTCCAAGGTGTACGGGACACTGCACGGAACGGGCTACTCCGGTGGAAACGGCATCAGCGGGTACTACACCCTGCCCAACGGAGCACAGTTCAAGGACGCATACCATACTTTCGCGATACGCTGGCGACCGGACGCGATCTCGTGGGACGTGGATGGCGTGGTATATATGACGAAAACGGTGGCGAACCTTCCGTCCGGCACAACGTGGCTGTTCAACAAACCGTTCTTCGTAATCCTGAACCTCGCCGTGGGCGGGAACTGGCCCGGCTATCCGGACGCGACGACCGTGTTTCCCCAGGACTACCGCATTGACTACGTGCGGGCTTACACCTACAATCCTCCAGTGGGTCAGACAATGACGCTCAAGTCGTCGGCCAACAACCTTTTCGTCAGCGCGGGAACGGACGGCAACGCGGACCTGATCGCCAACCGGAGCACGGCGGGAACCTCCGAGTTTTTTCAGGTGATTGACGCCGGAAACGGTTCCGTGGCGCTGAAATCGCTGGCGAACGGCAAATATGTGTCGGCCGCCACCGGCACGCTGAAGGCGAACAAGGAGGCGTACACGGACGACGAGCGCTTTCTGTGGGTCGATGCGGGACCCGGTAAGATAGGGCTGAAGGCGGTTGCGGCCGGCAGGTTCGTGTGCGCGGAGAACGCCGGCGCCAGCGCGCTGGTTGCCAACCGGACGGTGGTCAGCGGTTGGGAGATTTTTATTCCGGCGGCAGTCGGTCCCGTCGATCCAGGCGCGATGATCGACGCGTCAACCTGCCTGGGCCTGGCCGGCGGCCTGCTGACCGGTACCGAGCCGGAACACACACGTTTGAACGCGGAGCAGGGCGGCGATTCCGGGATTGTGGTGGATATGGCGGACGCCGCGCGATTCGTCCGCCGCGCGTGCGGGCTGGACGCGTTCCGGTAGGTTCGGTATCAGAAGTCGTTTTCGCTGTTGGTTTCGGCAGGCGGAACGATGAAGTTCAGCGCGGCGGGCTTGATTGAGATGTAACCCGGCAGAGCCCCCAGCATTTCCCCATCCGCGGCCAGTTCCAGGTCGGAGCCCAGAATCACGGCATCGGTGACGCGGCGGTGGTGCACGAACGGCAGGCTGTTGTGCGTCCCCTTTTTCAGCGCCGAAAGCAGGCGCAGGGTGTCCAGCGCGCCCTTCCGCTCGATGATCATCATATCCAGCTGGCCGTCGTAGGGGGTGGCGTCCGGATTGACGGGGATGCCCCCGCCGCCGAGCCGCACATTGGCAACTTCAACCGAGAGGATGGAGCCCTTCCACGACATCTCGCCGAAGCGGATGACCACGTCCGAAGAGAAGCGGACCACGCGCGGGATGTACGGCAGATAGCCGAGCAGGCCCTTCGATTTCTTGCCCTGCGTGTTGGCGAGTTTCGCGATGGTGGCTCCCGCGCCCACAAACGCCGCGACCAGGAAGAAGCACTTGCGGGTTTGCGTTTGCGCGATGCCAACGTCCACCGTGCGGGTGTTGCCGACCTTAAGCACTTCGATGGCGCGCTTGAGGGACAACGGCATGCCCAGACTTCGGGCAAGGTCGTTGGCGGTTCCGCACGGGAACACCCCGACCGCCGGGCGCTTTTCGTGGCGGCAGGCCATCACGCCCTGCAGGACGTGGTGCAGGGTGCCGTCGCCGCCGCACGCCACCACGGCCTTCATGCCCCAGCTGGCGGCCTCGCGGGCCATGCGTGTGGCATCCTCGGCGGAGGTGGTGAACTCCCACCCGGATACCGCCGGGTGTTTCTGGTAGGACTTCCAGATGGAGCCCATCCGGTTGTTGCCGGCTTTCGGATTGACGATGAAGAAGGTTTCCATATCTTGCCCGGATTTTGCGCTGACAATCATATCTTAACGCGCAACGCCGCGGATATTGGCACCTTGCGGTTGTTGGAGGCGTCTTATGGACAGTAGTCTTCCCGGTTCGGCCCGTTTGCGAGGCCGGCGCGCGGGAGGATAGACTGAAGAAGGCGCGCCGGCTGGCCGCGCATTGACCTGTAACACGAGAGGAGAACCGATATCCCGATGTTAACGCATATCACCCCCCTGGCTGTTGTCGCCCTGGTGGCCCTGGCCGCCCTGGAAGCGGAAGCGGCGCCCAAGCCCGCCGAAGACCCCGTTGTCGCCCTGAAGTTCAACAAAGGCGTCGTCAAGGTACGCATCTATCAGAAGCAGGCCCCCATCACCGGAGGGAACTTCCTGGACCTGGTGCAACGCAAATTCTACACGAATATCAAGGTCCACCGCGTTGAGCCGAATTTTGTGGTGCAGACCGGCGACCCCAAGGGCAACGGCACCGGCGGGTTCATCGACCCGAAGACCAACAGCGAGCGCAGAATCAAGCTGGAGATCGTGCCGGCCTTGAAGCACGACGCCGCCGGCGTTCTGGCCATGGCCCGCACGCAGGACCCGAACAGCGCCTCTTCACAGTTCTACATCACCCTTGCCCCAACCCCGTTTCTTGACGGCGGATATGCCGTGTTCGGCCGCGTGATT
>JAKQQT010000149.1 GCA_029564025.1 Armatimonadota bacterium
GGCCTTGCCGGACGCGCCCTCGACCTGCCGGACGAGCGTTTTGTTGCTGAGCGCGATCCGCGCCTGCGCGCCGATGGCCGAGCGGTTGACGGTGGTGCCGTTGCCCAGCAGCCGCACCTTCAGCCACTTGTTGGCGTTGCCCTGGTTGATGAAGATCTTGTTGTTGGTCAGTAGATCCGGAAAACCGTCATTGTTGATATCGCCCCAGGCCGCGCCGTACGTCTGCCCCAGCGTGGACGGCAATCCGGATGAAGCGGTCACGTCGGTGAAAACCCAGTTGCCGTCATTGCGCCAGAGACGTGACGTGTCACCCGCGTATACGGTGGTGAAGAAGAGATCCAGGTCGCCGTCGTTGTCGTAGTCCGCGGCCATGGGGACCGCGTAAGACTCTTGATACTGGGTGCCGTCGAGCGTCCAGCGGTTGACGAATGTGTAGCCGTTGTTCGGCCCCATGTTCTGCATCAACATCGGCCGGTCCTGCGAGACGTCGGCGTGCGCGAAATTGCCGACGAAGAGGTCAAAGTAGCCGTCCTCGTTGAAATCGCCCCAGCAGGACCCGATCGTGTGGCCGCGGTCATAATACAGTGTGCCCTCCCCGGCGACGCCTCTGGCTGTCGCCACATCCGTGAAAGTGCCGTTCCCGTCGTTGAGCCACAGGTTGTTCTCGCGCAGGCGGTAGCAGGAGACATAGATGTCCAGGTCGCCGTCCTGATCGAAGTCGCAGGCCGTGGCGCCGCGCGCGCGGTTGTTGGTGGTCGCGTTCAGGACGGTCATGGAGAACGCGGCACCGGCGTTGTTCATCAGGATCGCGTCAGGGAATCCGGACGGATCGCTATAACTCAGCTCGTACCCGGTCACATAGAGATCCAGCCAGCCGTCGTTGTCCCAGTCGCCCCACACGGCCCCCTGCCGGGTCGAGCTGTCATAAACGGTCTCGCCGTTGATCACAGCGGGCGGCAGCAGCGGCATGACGGAATTGTTGTGATACGTCGTGAAATCGGTTCCGTCACTGTTGTCGAGCCGATTCAGATAGCCGCTGCCCAGCCAGATGAAGCGGTCGAGCAACCCGTCGTTGGTGTAATCGCCCCAGACGTAACTGACGGACGCTTTGCCGGCATAGACCGCATGACCGTCGCCGTCGTTCCGGTATAAGAAACTCCCGTTTCTGACGTCGACGAACCCGTCACTGTTGAAATCCACCAGCGAGACGCTGTCGTTGCCGTTTGACATCACGCCGTCCGGGAACCATGCCGCCGTCCCGTCCACAAACCCCGCTCGGGCTGCAGCCGACCATGCGCAGACCAGAAAAATTATTATCCAATGTTTAGTTTGCATGTGTCACTCTTTAGGAAAGCTTTAGAACGCCTTGCAATCAAAGAATTGCAAAGCGTTCATTAGGTTCAGAACACATCAGAAAACTCTGATGACGGTACCTTTTTTGACTTCCAGACGCACCTCACCGCTAGCGGTGTCATAAGTTAAATGCCAGATGCTTCCAGACGGAATGTTGCTGCTGGCAAAAGTGCCGGCAAGCATACCTGGCGCGCAACTTGCGATGACGTAGGAATGGCTTCTAGAAAGCTGATTCAGATCCGCGACCTGCAAATCGAGCCCGGATATGTCCAGTGCTCCGTGGACGGCTAAAAGATCGCACGATCCGTCCTGCGCAGCATCCACCAGCAGCGTGCCAGTCAACACCGGCATGTCGGAGAGGGTCAGTGTGCCAATTACCGATGCGCCGCCCGGAGCAATCGTTCCATCGGCCGTGAGCACACCGTTGGTCACCAAGCCGGCACCGCTCAGATCGCCGACCGTTTGTGCGAATCCGCCGAGATCCAGCACGCTGCCGGAAACGATTGCCAGCGCCGTATCCTCGGGCAACGCACCCATACTGTCACCGCTTTCCGGCGCGGTTATGACCACCCGGTCGAACCATTTGTCAGTTTGCGACGTGCTGGGAACCCCCAAGGGCAGGCCTTGGAAACGCAGGGTGCGGATACCGCTCGCGAGATACGCCGTGCCGGTGAAAGCCGATCCTGCGATAGAGGTCAGACTGACCTGGAAAGCTTCCGTACCGTCAACACAGATGGACAGGCCGGAATCAAGATGTCCGCTGCGCTTGCCGGCCAGGAAGGCGATGGTATAGTTCCCGCTGACAGGCACCTGAATGGTGGTCTCGATCCAATATGCCCGCTGCATATAGGCCGCATATAGTCCGTCAATGGTCGCGCTGGAGTGCACAAAGGGCGCGCCTAGTTTGCAGATACCTGCGCTGCTGCTACCATATGTCCATGAAGTGCCGGCCGGGTTGCCTCTGTAAGTTGTGATTTCTGCGCCGCTATAGGTCTCGAAAGAGTGGTTCGTCACGGTCAGGTTGTCGCTGCGGACCAATTTCAAAGTGCCGCCCTGAACGACGGTGTCACCTGCATAATTTGCTGCAGCTGCAATTTTCAGCGTTCCGGCGCCAGCCTTAGTCAGACCGCCCGCCCCGCTGAGCGCACCGATTTTAAGCGTGGTGCCGGGGCCGGTGCCGGGATTGACGGTGATGGTGGCATCCTGCTGTAGTTCCACCGCGTTGATTGTCTGCTCCGAAATATCGTTGGATGTTCCGAAAGTCAATGTTTTCCCCCCGCCGGTTGCGTCGGTAGACGCTTGACTCAGCATGAACTTGTCACTATCCCTGATGCATGTGATGTAAGTGCCGGCAGGGATGCTGGTTCCAGAAACGGTCATGCCCGCAACAAGTCCATTGACAGAATTATCTCTTGCACACAGCGTGTACAACGTGGTACCGACCGTAAAAGAACGGGAGGAGACCGTGCCCGCATCCCGTCCTGTCAATGTGAAGTCGCCGCCGTTCAGAATCAGGCGCGAGGCCGGATTATATAGGTCGCCGACCACGCCGTCGGCCTTTTTTGTGGCGCGCCGATTGAAGTTGAGATTTAGCGTACCTCCAAGAACAGTGGTATCCCCCGCATAAGTGCCACCGGAGAAGCTCAAGGTGCCTGAGCCGAGTTTGGTCAACCCGCCGCTGCCGCTGTTCAAGAAAGCCTGAGAGGCCTCAATGTTGTAACCGTCGGTGTCGATCACCGCACCGCCGTTTTTGACATGGAACTCAGTCATGTAGCTTTTCTTCCACGAATCACTCAGCAGGTTATTCGAGATCGCCCGCAGCGTGCCGCCGTTGAAATTGAACAGGAAGGTGCCGTTGCCTGAATCGTTGCCGATCCTGCCGACACGCAATGTCCCTGAATTAAGATTGACGGCTGAACCGGATGTGCCGTCAGTGTGAAAGATCGCTGTCGGCACATAAACGTCAGCCCCATTGATGTTGAGTGTGGCCAGTGCGTTCCACCCCAGGAGTACCTGTTCAGTCAGGTTTAATGTCGCGCCGTTGTTGGCGTTGATTGTCACACCGTTTTCGCCTGCATAACTGCCCAGTCTACCGGCGTTGAGTGTGCCGTCGACATTAAGGGTGGCTCCGTCACGCAGACGAAAAGCAAACTTGTTTGCATCCGTGCCGTAGGTGGTCAGAGCAGCACCGGCGGGAACGGTGACAGTCGTGCCGTCAACGCCTGCGATGCCGTTCCAAGCCGTGCTGGCATCATCAATGTTCACGGTGTTGAAGTGAGTGTCGCCGTCGAGCACCAACGTGCCGCCGCCTGTGATGTCCAAGTCGCGGATTGAGCTTGTGCTGTCAGCGCTGACGAAGGCATCAACGCCAACGGAAACCCAGAGTATCGGGTCGGCGATGCCGAAATTCAGCGAGCTGCCAGCGCCGTCAAGCGTGTAAGCTCCGGAACCGGGTGCGTTAAAGCGCAGGTTCCCGACAGTGATGCTCTCATCCAAGGTGATTGTTCCGGCCGTGCCCGAACCGGTGCCGATCACAGCATCATCCGGCGTGGCGTTATTCCAAGAGGCATTGGAGGCCCCATCCCACCAGGTAGCGGCGGAAGATGACCAGATCCCTATACCATCTTGAGCACCGGCTATTACAGAGTCGGCATCCCAGATTTTTTCAGTGCCTAGCGCTGTGAACGAAAAAACGGCTACGGCGATAGTCGTCATTAACCCTGTTTCTCTCAACCCGTGCATATTCTTCCCCTTTTTGATGTGCGTGACACAAGCCTGTCCCAAAAACGAGATTACTTTACAAGTTGGACACAGATGCGTCATGTCGCTAAAAGTAGTGACAGGGCGAGAAAGGGAGAAAGGAGGAAGGAATAAGGAGGCGGAGAAAGGGAAAAAGTCAGAAGGGAGAGTTGACCGCATCGCGATTCGACCGGGGAACAATGAAAGGCGTCGCGTTTGTGAAGCAGGCGCGGAGCAGCCCCGCCGTGCGGGTCATTTTTAAGAAGCGCCTGCCTGACCACATTGTTTCCAGTACTCATGTGTGAATATTCGGACATTGACTCCGAATTGTCATTACTGATCACATCCGGCCAAGAGCTAAAACAATCCGGTAATTGCTACAGTTCGTCAAATACTGGGCACCGGAGCGGATTGTGTATTGCCGGCGAGGCGGGCCTTGGCCGCAGCGGATTGTGACAAACAACTTGTCCCTTAGTTACTAAGCGTAAACGACTAAGTGGATACGACTAAGCGTAAACGACTAAGTGTAAACGACTAAGCCCGCCGCGCGACGGGCTTAATCGTTTTACGCGAGATCCTTGAAAGGAATCTCGGCGGGCAGTCTTCCGCTCAACGCCGCCAAGGCGCAGACCCGGCCGGCCGTCTCGCCCAGAGCCACGCTATTGCCGGTGACACGGTAACTGGAATGCGCGATGAAATCGCCGCTGATGCAGCGTCCGGCAAACATCAGTCCGGACACATCCCGGGCGATGAGCGCCCGCAGCGGGATATCGTAGGGTTTTGCGCGCCACGCCACTTTTTTGTCAATCGCTTTGTTCTTGTCCGGGTTCAGGGCATGCACATCCACGCCGAACGTCGCACGGCAGACGGCATCCTCAAACCGGGCACCCTGTCTGAGATCCTCGGCCGTCACCGTATACAGGCCATGCAGGCGGCGTCCCTCGCGGACGCCGATCTGCTCGGCCGTGGACACCAGACGCACGTTCTGCCAAACCCCGCCCGTGCCGCGCAAGCCGTCGACCAGCGCATGCAGTTCCCGGCGTGCCCGCAGGGTCGCCCGGGTCACGTCTCTGACATTGAACCCGCAGGCGCCATACTCATGGTTGGCCATCAGCATGAACAAATCGTCCCTCACGCGGAACAGCGAGGGCATCGCATAGCTCGGCGAGTGGCCGCCGGCCTCCATCGCTTGGCGCAGCGCGTCTTTCGGCGCGGCCCATCCCTGGCTGTTTTCCGCATCGCGGTAAAAGGCTCTGACGTCGCCGGCGCGGATGCCCGTGACCAGAGCGATGAGACTCATGGGCTGAGCCGATCCCGTGCCCGGCTCGCCATAGTCAAAGCCGCATCCCGCCAAGGCGCCCAGATCGCCGTCGCCGGTCGCA
>JAKQQT010000157.1 GCA_029564025.1 Armatimonadota bacterium
GGAGGCGACGCCCATGTCCTGAGCCGCCGCCTCCATGATGCGCTCTGCGTCTTTATGTACCTTCGCCATCGAGTTCCTTCGCCAAGTCCGGCAGTTTTCGCTTGAGCCACGCCTTCGCATCTCCGATGCGCTCCGGTGTCAGTTCCGCCGCCTCGTCAATCTCCGCATCCGTCTCCGGCACAAAATCCTCAGCGCCTTTCGGTAGCAATACTGGCTCATCGTGCTCGTTCATTGCACACACCCTCCAGAAATGCTTTCTGCACACTGTTGAGCCGCGTACCGTTGCCGCCTGCGCTGAACGCCTGCATCGGCGCGGGTTGTTTCGTTCTGAGCGTGTCGCCGTCCGGTATCGGGTCCAAGCCCGCTTCCGCGCGTGCCTCGTTCGGCGTGAGGTACGGACCACCGCACGCCGCCGTCAATCGCGCCACACGGTCGCTTTCCTTGTCGCTAAGGCACTCAACGCCGCTGAAGTCGTATTCCACTTCGTAGCCGCTCGTTGGCCTGTCAAATTCAGTGTACAACAACTGCCCGGTGATTTCAGCCGCGATCGCGCCCTTCATCGGGATGATGGCCTTCTCATACGCCGCGCGTTGCGCTTCCTCCTGATTGCTGTACGTGCTGTGTTCCATGCCGACCTTGAGGCCAGTTACCACCGGATTGATGCCGCACGCCGCCGATACCAACGCCTCGTACCTGTCCAACATCGTCGGCAAGGCCAGCGATTCTGGACTGAAGCCGAACGCTTGCAACGTCGAGCCGGGCATACCGACAAGCGGCTCGCCCACCCGGTCGCCGCTTGTGGCCTCGGTGATGTACTGCTTCCAGATTCGCGCCTCGTCCAGCGTCATCGGCCCACCTTCGGGCGACACGCTGAGGTACAGCCCCGGCGCTCCGTGCTTGCGCAGTATGGACGCTTCAAAGTTTTCGCCCATGTTGAGGATCACGATGGAGCGGTACAGTGCGCGGAACGGCCCGATGCCGGTGCGCCCGCCGGTGAGCGGGTCCAACGCGTACCGGAAATGAACCAGGTCGTCGGTAGGCAGGCTTTCGGTGTGCGAAGCGTTGATGCGGAGTTCGTAGTGGTCGATGAAGTTATCGGTGGTGTCGCCCGCGACGACTTTGACCGTCGAGGCCGGAACGTACCAGAGGCCAGCCGCGTGGCCCGCGCCGTTGCGCTGTATGCGCCAATAGGCGTTACCGTTGGCCATGTAGTCGCGGATAGTCGCCGCCATCAACTGGTCGCCGCTGTATTGGCCGTTCGGGTAGTTCAGCAAGGCGAGGATGGGATGCTCGTTGTACC
>JAKQQT010000745.1 GCA_029564025.1 Armatimonadota bacterium
CGGGCCTGCTACCGGCACGTTCTGGAATTGCGCGGCAAGAACGGCAAGCCTATTGTCGACTGCGCGGTGACCAACGTCAGGAACTTCGACCAGTTCGAAGAGAACATCGGCGCCGTGGCCCTGAAGACCACCGCACTGGACGGGTACGACTTCATCGCCTGAAACGAATAAGGGACAGAAGCCCGGAATGGAGAGAGTAACGCTTCACGTTGGAGATGAGCGTGACGGTAACGATAATGGGAATTATCATTACCGCAATACCTTTACATTTTGGGCTTCCGTCCTGACGGTGTCACCGGTCTACATGCTGTAAACTTCGTCGCTTGGCACCACTCGGATACCGGTCGGCTCCAGGGCATTCACGGCGGCGTCCACATCCTCCACCCGAAAGATTACCAGTGCGTTGTCGCGGCACTTTTCGCAGAATGCGTACAGGTACTCTATGTTCACGCCGCCGGCATCCAACGTTTCAAGGACAGTAGCCAGACCGCCCGGGCTGTCCGGCACTTCGACCGCGATAACCTCGGCGAAATTCGCCGTGAAGCCTTCGTCACGCAAGGCCTGCAGGGCTTCCTCGGGATTGTTGACGATAATCCTCAGGATTCCGAAATTCGCCGTGTCCGCGATGCAGAAAGCCCTTAGGTTGATTCCGCGGGCCGCCAGCACGCGGGTTACTGCCGCCATCCGACCCGTCTTGTTCTCCAGAAACACCGATACTTGCTTGAGGCGCATGTACGAGACCTCCTGATATCATGCGTCCGGCCGTCGGCCGGTTCTACAGTTCGCGCCGATCCATCACGCGTTTGGCCTTGCCTTCCGACCTCGGAATGGTGCGCGGTTCCACGAGTTTTACCCGGATGGAAATGCCAAGTGTGGTCGAGATACTGGCGCGGATTCTGTGTTCCAGGTCTTCGATCCGGCGTACTTCGTCGTTAAAAACGCTCTCCGATATCTCAACCCATACCTCGACTTCGTCCATCCGTCCTGCCTCGCGGTCGACAATGAGTACGTAATGCGGTTCCAGATAGCCGACATCCAGCAAAGCCGCCTCAATCTGCGAGGGAAAGACGTTCACGCCGCGGATGATCAGCATATCGTCCGTCCGACCGAGAATGCGCTCGATTCGGACCGCTGTTCGTCCGCAAGCGCATTTTTCGGTGAAGAGCCGGGAGAGGTCGCGCGTGCGGTACCGGAGCACAGGTGCGGCCTGTTTCGTAACCGTGGTGAACACGAGTTCACCAACTTCGCCCGGCGGCAGGTTCTCGCCCGTCTCCGGGTTGATAATCTCCGGGATAAAGTGGTCTTCCGCAACATGAAGACCGCACTGATGCTCGCACTCGTAAGCGACGCCGGGACCGATGACCTCGGACAGCCCGTATATATCGAGCGCCAGGATGTTGAGCGAGGCTTCAATTTCGCGGCGCATTGCTTCGGACCAAGGTTCGGCGCCGAAGAAACCAACCCGCAGTTTCAGCGTGCTGAAGTCCACTCCGGAATCGCGAAGTGTTTCTGCCAGATATGCCGCAAAGGACGGAGTACAGGCGATGGCCGTGGCGCCAAAATCCTGCAGTAACATCGCCTGGCGCTTTGTGTTTCCTCCGGAAACCGGAACGGTGACGGCACCCACCTGTTCGGCTCCGTAATGCAGGCCCAAGCCGCCAGTAAAAAGACCGTATCCGTAGGCAACCTGAATGACATCATTGCGTCCCACACCGCCTGCGGTGAGGGTTCGGGCGATGCACTCAGCCCACAGGCCAATGTCTTCCCGTGTGTAGCCTACCACGATAGGCTTGCCTGTGGTGCCGGAGGATGCGTGAACCCGCACAACGTCCTCCAAGGGCGCGGCGAACAGGCCGAAGGGGTAATTGTCGCGAAGGTCTTCTTTCACAGTGAAGGGAATGCGGGGCAGGTCGTCGATGGATCGGATGTCGTCCGATTTGAGTCCTACGCCGTCGAAAGCCTTGCGGTAATGCGCCGTGTTGGCGTAACACCTGGCGACGGTGGCACGCAGGCGGTCGCTTTGCAGTTCGCGCATCGCGGTACGGTCCAGGCATTCCGCTGAAAGGTCCCAATACATACAGTTCCCCTACCCTTCCATTCGTGGTCAATTACCAATCACAACGCGTTCCAACCGAGTTCGAAGGCCTTGCGATTCACGGCGAGGTGCCTGGCCGGAATCGTCTCCGAAAGAGCCTGCTCCCACAAGTCGCGCGAAAACGGCATCATACGGGCGACGCGCCCCAACAAGGCGACGTTCGCCGACTTCGGGTTGCCGGCCTGCAACGCGTAATCGGCCGCGTCGATCGTGATGACGTGTGCACTTTCGGACAAGCGGTCCGGGATGCCAAGCGGATACTCGGCCGCGCCGGTGATGACCGGCATCGGATCAATCGTGGTGATGCTCATCACAATCACGCCGTCCGGACGCATCATGTGCGACCAGCGCAGTGCCTCCAGTTGTTCGAAAGCCAGCATGAAGTCCGCCGTACCCGGGTCGATGGTCGGTGACCACACGCGCTCACCGACGCGAACCTGCGTGACAACGCTTCCTCCGCGTTGCGCCATGCCGTGGATTTCCGAGAACTTGACGTCCCTGCCCGACAACACGGCCACCTGGGACAGCACTTTACCGGCCAGGATGGTCCCCTGCCCCCCTACCCCGACGATGAGAATATTCACAGGTCGCGAGTCTGTCATCCTATTCCTCCACCGTCGGGAAATCAACGGAAATCGCATCGAACGGGCAGAGGTTTGCACACAAGGAACAACCGCCGCACAGGGATTGATCAATCACGGGATGATCGTCCATCCAACTGATAGCGGGACAGCCAATGCGCGCGCAGAGTTTGCATCCCTTGCATACGTCGGCGCTCACCATCAGCGGTTCCGCGTCGGAAGGCTCCGTAAGCACGCACGGGCTTCGTGCGATGATTACCGAGACTTCCTCGGCTTTAAGTTCTTCCCTCAGTACCTTTTCCAGGTTCTTGATATCAAACGGATCCAGAACGGTTATCCGCCGTACCCCCACCCCGGCCGCCACATCCTCGATCGCCGTGATGCGAGTTTCCTCGCCCTGGGCCGTCACTCCGGTCGCCGGGTGGTCCTGGTGACCCGTCATCGCCACCGTGCCGTTATCCAGGATGATGACGGTCCCCCGGCTTTTGTTGTACACCATATCCATCAGGCCGGTGACGCCCGAATGCAGGAAGGTGGAATCGCCGATGACGGCAACCGTGCGTGAAGCCGACGCCGGATCGGCCTTCTCCATACCGAGCGCCATCCCGATGCTTGCGCCCATGCTCATAAAGATATCCAGAGCCGAAAGAGGCGGCAATGCACCCAGCGTGTAGCACCCGATGTCGCCGGATACCATCAATTTCATCTTCTGCAGAACGTAGAAAACACTGCGGTGCGGACAGCCCGGACACATCACAGGCGGGCGCATGGGAACCTTGGCCGGGACGGTTAAAACAGGTTCCGGTTCCTCGCCCAACAGGCGTGCCAGCGCTTTCTGAACCTTTGCCGCGCTCAACTCCCCTACCCTCGGCAATCCGCTGTGGACAGCCTCCACACCGGTCAGCAGGACGTTCTCATACAGGAAAGGCTCAAGCTCCTCGATGACAACAACCGTCTCAACGCCCTTCGCGAACTCTCGGATAAGATTCACCGGCAAGGGATAAGTGATTCCAAGTTTTAGAACACTGACGTCCGGATACGCATCTTTGACGTATTGGTACGCGATTCCTGCCGTGATGACGCCGATGCGGCGGTCTCCCCATTCGATACGGTTGAGCGGTGAAGTCTCTACGTAAGCCTCGATGCGGGCATGCCGGGAAAGAACCTCCGGCTGGCGGCGGAGTGCGTTGCCGGGCACCATCACGTACTTCAGGATGTCCTTGCTGTACGGGAGAAGGGGCCGTTCTTCACGACTGGAAACGGTTACGAGGCTCTTGGAATGGGATATGCGCGTAGTGCTTCGCAGGATAACCACGGTATCCTGGTCTTCCGACATGTGCAAGGCGGCACCCATGAAGTCCTTGCATTCCTGGCTGTCGGAAGGTTCAATAACCGGAATTCGGGCAAAGCGTCCGTAGAAGCGGTTGTCCTGCTCGTTCTGACTGCTGTGGATACCGGGATCGTCGGCGCTGACCAGTACCAGGCCGGCATTGACACCGGTGTACGCGAGCGTCAGCAGAGGATCGGCGGCCACATTGACACCGACGTGTTTCATAGACGCCATCGCCCGTCCGCCGACCACCGAAGCGCCGATGGCGACTTCCAATGCCACTTTCTCGTTGGGAGACCACTGGGCGTAGATCCCGTCGTATTTGGCGATGGCCTCCAGAATCTCCGTGCTCGGCGTGCCGGGATAGGCGGTGGCGACGCGCACTCCGTGCTCCCATGCTCCCCGGGCAATCGCTTCGTTGCCGGAGAGCAGAATCCTGTCGTCTTTCGTTGAACTCATGGTATTTCACGGTGTACACCCGAACGCAAGGGTGTCAACCGTTGTCAACACCAAGACGTTCCGGTACCGCGCATTCCCTCTGTATCGCTTCCACCGTAACTATCAGATCGCTGAACAGACCGGCCACGCATTCCTTGCCGGCCAGGCACTTGACTACCTCGCTGTAGTACCACAGAGTACCTTCCTGTTTGCCCTTGAAACGCTCGAATACCGAAAGACCAACCACCCGGAGATCCTGCAGGATACTGCAAGCGTTGTACAGTTTGTCAGCGGCGACGACAAGCAGAACGTCAGGATCTTCGAGTTCGCGCAGATGGTCAAGATACTTCCGTTTCCTGGGAAGCCAGGCTTCCTTCTCTCCACCGGGATCGTCCGGATCGGAATCAGTACAGCCCACGACAATCTTCTCCACTACGCGGCCGAATCGATCGGCAATGGCCTTGCGCGTCAATCGACCCTTTCCATCTTCCAGGGAGTCGTGCAGGAGCGCCGCGATAATCTGGTCCTCGGACCCGCCGGCTTCTCGTACCAGCTTTGCAACTCCCATCAGGTGCTCGATGTAGGGAATCTGCGTGCCCCTGCGTTTCTGTGTAGCGTGCAAGTCGCGAGCGAGGGCTTGTGCCTTCCGTATGCGGGGTGCAATAAAGTTCGCCATTCTGGGTCTCCTGTATATGCGCTATACTTCCGGTTTCCGCGTATGGTCCGAGGTGTCGCGGTCCAGCCTTGTCAATCCGAGTTCCGTCACCATATCGATATCGAGCCAGCCGAGCACTTCGTCAAGCCGGTTGTCCGGGATCACTCCCCCTCGACTACCTACCTGTCGTCCCTCCCAGCCGCCGAGGACGTGGACATCGGGGTACTCGCCTTTCACCAGCGCCTTCAGGTAACTGCCGGTTAACAAGGCCGATTCGTCGACTTCGTCGAAGTAGTGGAGCTTCCATCCTTTGCGCCGGGCAGGTGTCAGCGACATTCCGTATCGCGGATTGCCCGTAAAGACCTTCAGGAATCTACCCGGCAACCGTCGGCAACATTCCTTGAAGTAAAGATCCCTTGGACTCGGAAGTCTCAGTTCTCCAATCAGTTGCTCAAACAAGGGCAAGGAAAAACCCAACTCTTCCAGTTCCAACGACACCTGCAGGGGCGTTCCCTTGTGTATGGTATCGATTCGTTCGGTGATGTTGTCCGCCGACCGGCGAACGATTGTGCCGCGAAAGATGGCCCATTCACCGTCTATGAAACCGATTGAGTACACGCAACCGGTGACCGCCGGTTCCTGTTCCACCGGTACCACGCCAGGCAGGGCAATCTGCAGGTTCTGCCAATCCCGTTTCCTCACGCGCATCGCCGTCCCCCTTTCGCTTGTCTCAAAGACCACCGTCTCTCCACAAACATGGTACGGTGGCGGCATGGACAACAGGGTGTCCGGTCGAGGGCTCCGGCGGAAATTCGTCCTCTCTACGTAGGCGGGAAGCGTGCCTCTGATGCAAAAAGCGGCCGGCTCCGTCAGGAACCGACCGCGCAAGGTGTTCGTCTGGTGGGCGGTATAGGATTTGAACCTATGACCTCTTCCGTGTCAAGGAAGCGCTCTCCCCCTGAGCCAACCGCCCGCGAGTGCGCCGGCTTGGTCGCCCTCGCCGGTACTTTGGTATTATACACAGGCGGGGCGGGAAGTTCAAGCGCTCGAACGCGGTCCTGGCCAGCCCTTACCCGGATACGCTTTACGGATCTTATAGATGAGGCCTAGAAAAGAAGGAAACGTTGCGCTTGCCGGCGAGGCGTGCCTGGATCGTCGTATGAACTGACGGGAATCGAACGGGTGAAAGCGTTAGCTGTTCAGGAATGCCACGTGTCGGGAAGGACCGGCGGGGAATCGTTATCGTGCACTTGCTGATCGAGGTGATCATGATCGTCATCGCCCTCGTATTCGTAGCGCAGACAGCACTTCAGTTTTCCGCATGATCCCGAGAACTTCGCCGGATTGAGGAACAGGCTCTGGTCCTTGGCCATCCGCATGGACACCGGTTCGAAGTTTTGCATCCAGGTGCGACAGCATGTTTCGCGGCCGCACGAACCGATACCGCCGATGATGCGTGCGTGATCGCGCGCGCCTATCTGGTGCATGTGAACGCGAACACCCAGGATCTCGCTGAGTTCGCGCACTAGGGTTCGAAAATCGACGCGTCCCTCGGCCGCGAAATAGACGATGATGCGGTCGGCGTCCGGATCGGCCTGCACTTCCACCAGTTTCATCGGTAAATCCAGATATTCAATCTTGCTGACAACAACTTCGGGCGCCCTGAGTTCCAGTTCCTCGCGCCTGTGATGCCTTTCGAGATCGTAGTCGGTAGCCAGACGGGTCACCGATAGCAGAACGGCGGGCAGTTGATTGTACGGCACATTGCGCGGACCCTGTACCACCCGCCCCACAACCGCGCCTTGAGGTGTGTCGATGACGACCATGTCATCGCGCCCAAGGGGAAGATCAGCGGGTTCGTAGTATCTGATAGCGCCGTGACGTCCCACCGTCACAGCGACGACAATTGGCATTTGGTTACTCCTGAGGACATGTCAATTCTACCACTTTCCCTCAACGTTCCTCCAAGCCTTCGGGGCGTTGGCCTCGGTTGCGCCCTTTCGCCACATAATGCAGGGGAGGCCCGAGTAAAGGAGATTGCCCGTCTTGAAAACCGTGAAAATTGGAGTTGTGGGCGCCGGCGGCATCGCCCGCAACGCCCATCTGCCAGCATACAAGAACGTCCCGAACGCTGAAGTCGTCGCCATCTGCGACATCATCGAAGAACGCGCCATCAACGCATCGAAGGACTTCGACATCCCGTATACCTTCACGGATTACCACGAGATGCTGAAGATGGACGAACTCGATGCCATCGACGTCTGCACGCCGAACTACATGCATATGTTGCCGGCCGTGGACGCGATGCACGCCGGCAAGCACGTTCTTGTTGAAAAGCCCCTGTCGATGAACGCGGAGGAAAGCCAGAAGATCGTGGATACAGCTCGCGAAACCGGCAAACAGGCGATGACGGCCTTCGTGATGCGGTTCGGAGCCGACGCGAACGTGCTGAAGCGCTACATCGACGCCGGCAAACTGGGCGACATCTACTATGCGCGCGCCAACTACCTTCGCCGGCGCGGTATTCCCGGTTGGGGCGTGTTCGGCGAGAAGGACAAACAGGGCGGCGGAGCGGTTGTTGACATCGGCGTTCACGTGCTGGACCTCACCCTCTGGTTGATGGGCTTGAAGAAACCTGTTACGGTCAGCGGAATCAGCGTTGCCAAGTTCGGAAACCGCCGGGACGTTCTTGGTTTGATGGGCCAGTGGAACGTGGACACGTTCAGCGTTGAGGACTTCGGCGCCGGCTTCATCCGGTTCGAAGACGGTTCCGTGCTGATGCTGGAAGCCTCTTTTGCGGCTAACATCAAGGACGAACACCAGAATCAGATTTCGCTGTTGGGCGATCAGGGCGGCGCCGATCTGTATCCGCTGTCGATTTACCGGGAAGAGCACGGCGTTCTCGTGAATCTGGAACCCAAGCACATTCAGCCGGTAAAAGGATTCGAACTCGAGATGGCCGCCTTCGTGAATGCCATCGCCAATGACACGCCGGTGCCGATCACGGCGGAAGACGGATTGCGTGTGAGCAAGATCATCGACGGCATCTACAAGTCCGCCGAACTCGGTCGCGAAGTCGAGATTTCCTGATTTTAATGCAGTCGGGAATCGGGAACCGGAGATCGCGCTTGATCCCGGTTCCCGTCCTCATTTTCGGAGAACCCGTTGACCGAATCGCCAACCATAATCCGCAATCCTGACGACCCTTGGGCTCGCATGATGCGCCAGCCGCTGTGGCGCCGACTGTCCGGCCTGGTGCTCGTGTCCCTGTTCTGCGAAATCGCCATGGCGGTCGTCGTTACGTTCGCCCTCCCTCTGTACCTGAATGAGCACCTCCGCTGGCGTGAAGACGATGTCGGACCGGTAACGTCCGCGTTCCTGCTCGCGGAAACCATTACCAAGCCGTTCTTCGCATGGATCAGCGACCGGTTCGGTCGTAAGATCCTGATTGTCTTCGGCATTGCGCTTTCATCATTCGCCGTTTACAGGATGAGCACGGCAACCGGCCACTGGGAGTTCATCACGCTTTCGGCACTGAACGGGATTGGTGGAGCGGCGCTGTGGCCGAACGTGTTTGCGGCGGTAGCCGATGTGACGTCCGAAAGGGAGCGCGTCGGCTCCATGAGCGTCTTCAACATGATGTACATGATCGGTCTGGGTTTGGGGCCGGTTGTGGGAAGCGTGGTCTACCGGCTTGCCGCGGCCGGACGGGCGAACACCGCGCCGGCGTGGCTGTGGATTCCCAGCAGGGAATCGGACATTTTTCGTGTGACAACCGGCATCCTTCTGATTGCTCTGGTTTCGGCGCTTTTCCTGATTCCGTGGTTGCACCACAAGTACGCAACCGCGGGTTCGGCGCCGGGATTGCGCAATATCCCCGTTCGTTGGCCGGTGCTCGGATTCTTCATGGCGATGTCGTTCTTCCAGACGCTCGGTATTCAACTGCTGAACAATCCGCTGGTGTTCTATCTGCGGCAGGTACTGAAACTCGACGCAGGCGATATCGGCCTGCCGTTCATTCTGCTGGGGGCGGCCGTCGCCGTTCTGGCGATACCGGTAGGCACGTGGGGAGGCAAGTGGGGCCGCGTGCGATCGGTGAAACTTGGCATCGGTGTTGCCGCACTCGGGATGATCCTGTTGCCCTTGCGGCCTTCCCTGGGCTACTTCATGATCATCGCCGTGCCCATGATCCTGGGTTTCCTGTTGTGCATTCCGGCATGGCTGGCGATGATCACCGAACTCGCTCCGCCCGCCTACCGTGGGCGAATCTACGGTTGGGTGGTGACGATGCAGGGATTGGGTGCCGCGTTTGGACCGTGGCTGGGGACCAAGGTCCTTGTCAAAGTAGGGCATCACGCCCCGTTTATGCTCAGCGGAATCGTGCTTGGCACAACACTGCTGGCCGCTTTGTTCTTCCTGCGGGAGGGCATGCGGGCAGTGGATGATCCGGCTGTGGCGGGAGTACCAGTGTCATGAAATTCACACTGCTGGGCGCCGGCGGTTGGGGCGCTAACTGGACAAACCTGTTGATGTCCGACGCGGAGATCGATCTTGTGGCTGTGGCTGATCGGAATCCGGAGGTGTTGAAAAGGCTGGCTGATCGCGGATTGGACACATCCCGGTTGTTCGCGGATTCGGATGACGCGTTGGATGTCCCCAGCGACGCCGTCATCGTCTCAGTGCCCAATCCCGCGCGGGTACCCTTGCTGTTGAGAATCGTTTCAGAAGGCCGGCATCTTCTCGTCGACAAGCCGCTGGTTCACACAACCGGAGACTTGAACGCTCTCCTTACTGCGGGATTGCACAGGAAAAGCGTGTGTATGGTCGCACAGAACTACCGTCTGTTTGCGGGAATCCAGATGGTTAAGAACGACCTGCAATCCGGCCGGATCGGTCCCATCGACACCGTTCAGGTCCAGTTCCTGAAACACACGGAACACCGGCCCGAGTACTTCGTGGGTAACCTGCCGGGTATCCTGCCACTGGGCGTTGAGATGTGCATCCACCACTTCGACCTGATGCGCTATCTGTTGAATGCGGAACCGATCAGGGTGACGGCCAGAGGTTGGAGGCAACCTTGGTCATACGGGGTTGGCTGGACATCCATGGATGCCCACGTCGAGTTTCCGGACGGTGTTTGCGTGTCGTATGCCTCGGCGTGGAACAAACCACGAAACGCCACCTGCTGGCCGGGCCGGTGGGATATCTGCGGACGCGACGGGTCAATCTGCTACGGCGAAAAGGGCAGAAGTGTGGAATTCTTCGATTCCTCTGCCCGCTCCGTATTCCACGATCCGGGGCCGGAGGTCGTTCCGGATTCGCAGGCGAGCATGGCCGCCGTGTACCGCGACTTCAAGGCGTCTGTCAACCGGGTCAACAGTGGTTCTTCACCGTTCGAAACGGGATTTCATACCCTGGAAGACAACGCGCGAAGTCTGGCTTTGGCGCTGGCGGTCGGCGAGTCCGCCGAGACGGGGTGTCAGGTTGAAATGGCTGAGTTTACGGCCCGGCACGGGCTTTCATTCTGATAATATGGAGGTTCTGATATGGTAGCGGTGTTTATGGCCGGCGGAAGCGGGACGCGGTTGTGGCCTCTTTCCCGCGAAAACAATCCCAAGCAGTTGCACGCCCTGGTCGGCGAGCAGTCGCTGATGGCGCAGACGGTATCGCGCGTCCTGCCTTGCATTGATCCCGGCGATATCTGGATCGTGACATCGGAGAAATACGCCGACCGCATCGCGGAGCACGCGCCTTCGGTACCGCGCAACCACATTATCGCGGAGCCTTATCCTCTTGGCACCAATCTCGCGGTCGGGTTGGGCGCCATACACGTGGCGAAACGCGATCCCGACGCCGTGATGTTCGTTGGCTGGGCGGATTCCTACATTGCCAACGATGTTGAGTTCCGACGCGTTCTTCAGATCGCTGAACGCGCCGCTCCGGACGTGGACGGCATCATCATCGGCGTGGAACCAACCTACCCCGCCACCGGATACGGGTACATCGAAATGGGCGACCCGTTGCCGAATCACAGTGAGGTCCATCAGATCGTCCGCTTCGAGGAAAAACCGGGCGAGGAAAAGGCCCGCCACTTCCAGGAAAGCGGGCGCTATCTGTGGAATCCGGGCATCAGTGTGTGGAAAGCCTCGCGCCTGTTGTATCTGATTCAGAAATACAAACCGGATCACTATTCGGCGCTTGTTCAGGTCAGTCGAGCTATCGGCACGCCCCACGAAGCAGAGGTGATGCGGGAAGCCTTCCAGGGACTCGACCGCGAGGCCATCGACACCGCGATATTTGAACATGCGGACAACCTGGCCACGGTGCCCGTTGATCTGGGTTGGAGTGATGTCGGCTCCTGGTCGGCTTTGCACGAGGTACTGTCACCGGAAGGCGGCAATGTCATTCGCGGTCCGGTGATTGCCGTGGAAACGAACAACACCCTCATCTTCGGCAGTGAGCGGCTGATTGGTACGCTCGGTGTGTCGGATCTCGTGATCGTGGACGCTGGAGACGCCATCCTCGTAGCGCACCGCGATTACGCCGAGCGTTTGAAGGAATTGCACAGCGCCATCAAAGAAGCCGGGCGAATGGAGTTTCTTTAAATGACGATGAAGGAATCGGCCGCCCGTGCCGCTGTTGCCTTGGTTGAGGATGGAATGGCCGTGGGTTTGGGAAGTGGTTCCACGGCGAACTTCGCCATCAGGGCCCTGGGCGAACGCGTAAGGAATGGTCTCCGGATTACCGGGGTGCCGGCTTCCGGGGAATCGCACCGCATCGCCCAGGAAAGCGGCATCCCCCTGCTGTCTGATCCGCCGCTTTCCGGCCTCGATATCGTCATAGACGGCGCGGATGAGGTGGACCCTCAGTTCAACCTCATCAAGGGCGGCGGCGGAGCCATGGTCCGCGAGCGACTGGTCGCGGAAGCGGGACGAAGGGTTGTCACAATCGTAGATTCAGCGAAACTCGTCGACACGCTGGGCGCCTTTCCGTTGCCGGTTGCTGTCCTTCCTTTCGGCGCGAAACGAACCCAGGCTCTCTTGTCAGCTTACGGCGGGAATCCACGATTTCGTGTGCGGGACGGCAAGAAATATGTGACAGACGATGGTCTGTTTGTCATCGACCTGGATTGCGGTGCTATTCCCGATCCGAAGGCGCTCCATGCGGCCATCAGGCTACTGCCCGGCGTTGTGGATACAGGATTGTTTGTCAATCTGACCTCCGATGTCTTCGTCGGCCACCCGGACGGAAAAGTGGAGCACTTTCTAGCGAACGACCGCCCCGCCCCCTGGCGTCAAACTGCCTGAAGAGCCTGTTTCAATGCCCGGATGCCCCGGTCCGCCATCGCGGCATGGCGCTCCGACTTGCGCCCCCTGAAGCGCAATGGAGGCAGTATACCGAAACAGGCGTTCATCGGCTGGAAGCGCTTCTCCTCCGAGTCGGCCACGTACCGGCACAGGGCGCCAATCATTGTTTCTTCGGGAAAGACTGCAGGTTCCGTGCCCCTGAGAACGGCAACCAGGTTCCTTCCCGCAACGATTCCCGTCGCCGCCGACTCCATGTAGCCTTCCACGCCGGTGATCTGTCCCGCGAAGAACAGGGGCGCGGAGTTCGAATCGCGACCTGGCCCGACGTACCGGAGAACCGAGTTCAGCAGGCGCGGCGAGTTGATGAAGGTATTCCGGTGCATCGCTCCAAAGCGGGCGAACTCCGCGTTCTCCAGGCCGGGAATCATGCGGAAGATCCGTTTTTGCTCCCCCCACTTCAGCCGCGTCTGGAATCCAACCATTCCATACGTGGTGGCGTCTAGGTTTTCCTGTCGAAGTTGAACAACGGCGAAGGGCATCCTTCCGGTGCGAGGATCGGTAAGCCCAACCGGTTTCATCGGACCGTGCGCAAGCGTCAACCGGCCTCGGGCGGCAATCTCCTCAACCGGCATGCAACCCTCGAATACACGCACGTCCTCGAAGTCCTTCAGCGGTACCCGGTCGGCGGACATCAACGCGTCGATGAAGGCTTCGTACTCGTCCTCGGTCATCGGGCAGTTCAGATAACCGCCTTCGCCCTTGCCGTAACGGGACGCGTGGAACACGATATCGCGGTTGATGCTGTCTGCGTCGATCGTGGGCGCAATCGCATCGTGGAAGTACAGATGCTCTTCTCCGGTCAACGCGACGATTGCTGAACCGAGCGCCTCGGAAGTGAGAGGTCCCGTGGCGATGATTGTGGGGACGACCAGCGGGATTTCCGTTACCTCCGCGCGGATCACGCGGATATTCGGTTTTTCGGCGATCAGCCGTGTGACAGCTTGCGAAAAGGCGTTTCGGTCCACGGCAAGCGCTCCCCCGGCCGGAACGCTCGATTCGCTTGCGGCGAGCAGGGATACGGAGCCGAGTATGCGCATCTCGTCCTTGAGCATGCGCGAGGCGGTGCCCGGCGTATCCGACTTGAACGAGTTACTGCATACGATTTCCGCGAGGTTACCGGTGCGGTGAGCGGGCGTCATGGTGTCGGGCCGCATTTCGACGAGTGTGACGGTCAACCCGGCGTCAGCGACAGCCCAGGCGGCTTCCACGCCCGCGAAACCGGCCCCGACGACAACCACCGTTGTATCGGACGGCCATGGATATGTGCTCAAATGGGTATCCTTTGCGAAACCGAATGGAGAGGCTGTGGTGATTCCAGATCAGTCTATGTCGCACGCAAAAAAACTGGTATGTTTCTGTTGATGCGCATGAATACGTATTCATACGCACAGGTTACATGCTACAATATTTTTCGAACGGGATACCGTTCGCACGTGATCGGCGCGCTTCCTTCCTGTTGGCACAACCATTTCATGACACCAGACAAATCCTTCCAGGTTCACCGTGACGGATCCGGTTTTGACTGCCCGCTGGGAGTTGACACCCTCTCAGTTACCTTCGTACGTGATGACGTTGTTCGCGTTCGCATCATCCGGCCCGGCACCAACGGACCGGAGGCTTCGTGGGCGGTTCTGCCCTCGGAACACATCGTAGCGCAAGCCAACGTGGCGGAGTTCAAAGACTCGATACTGGCCGTCACGCCCGAAGGCGGAGTGTCCGTGGACATCCGTAACGATACCTTTTCCGTTCTCTCGGCCCACGGCGACGGCTTGATGACCAACGTCACGGTTACACGCGAGGGCGAATCCACCACGATCACCTGGAACTGTCCGCCCGATCGCCGCGTGTACGGATGCGGCGAAAAAACCGGCGGCATGGACCGGCGCGGGCGCCGG
>JAKQQT010000192.1 GCA_029564025.1 Armatimonadota bacterium
TCCGTGCCGCTGACGGCATGCCGCTTTCTACTCCCAATGGAGTCACACAAAAATGATCAACCTTAAGTGGCTCGGTGTTGTGGTTCTCGCGCTTGTCGCGACCACCGGGGCGTATGCCCAGAACATGGTCGGCCAACCGACAAACCTGACACCCGGCTTCAAGTACACGGAACTCTGGGGCAAGATCGCCTGGGACGGTTCCAAGGTCAGCTTCACCAGCCTAAAAGGCAAGGTTGATGGAACCGGCCTGGACAAGGACTGCTATGTCGCGACCCCGGACGGCACCATCCTCACCAAGGCCTCGCCGAGGCCGAAAAACGCCGAGGAGTGCGGATGGCTGTCTCCGGACGGCTCCAAAGTTGTGCTTCACGCCTTCACCGCCGCGGCCGGTGGTGAAAGCGGTGCGACCGAGATTTATGTCGTGGACCTCGCCACCGGCGTGTCCACCCAGATGACATACAACACGGCTTACGACGCCTATCCGGCGTGGAGCCCGGACGGCTCGAAGATTCTCTTCCTCTCCCAGCGGGGTGTGACGGGAACCCAGAGCTACCAGGTGTTCGTGATGGACGCCGACCGGCCTGAGGACACCCCGGCCAATCCGACCGGAAATATCCCGGTCCAGCTGACCAATCCTCAAGGCGTCGACACGTCCACCAAAGCTCAGTGCGTGCGCGCTATCTGGTCCCCGGACAGCACAAAAATCCTCTTCCTCGGAAGCGGTTGGGTCGATGCTCCAAGAACGGAGCTCTACATCATGGATGCGATCGACACCGACTATGACAAATGGGGACAGAACCTGGTCCGCCTGACCGACAACATCAACATCCGTGGAACGCAGGTGACCCTTGCCGATCCGGTTCAATACTTCGATGGAGGACGCGTGTTCTTCACGATGGGCGACCGCGCCGGCAAGTTCAACATCTACTCGCTGGACCCCACGGGAACGAACAAGGACATCTGGCAACAGACCGCCGGACCCTTCCAGGCTGACTTCATCTGCCCGAGCGGCAACCTGAAAATGATGGCCCGCATCAGCGTTGATGACAACACCAACGCTGGTATCGGCGTGGCTAACACCGACGTCGCCATCTACAGCCTGGTCAACGACAACACCCCCGGCAACCTGAACGGCACGCTGGTGTCGCAGGTCGGCCAGCCCGCTCCGGGTTACTATGTCAAGCTCTACAACGGCTACAACACAACGCCGGTAGCCCAAACCCTCACCGACGAAAACGGCCACTACGAGTTCACCGGCCTGCGACCGGGCGGGTACTACGTCGAGTTCACTTCCGACGACACCTACCCGATCCAGATCAGCACGGTCAACCGCGGCGTCATCGTTCCTCCGGGAGGCACGACGGTTCAAAAC
>JAKQQT010000211.1 GCA_029564025.1 Armatimonadota bacterium
TGCGACATTTCCTCGGTGTAGCCCGCGAACCCGCGCACGTCGGTGGTTCCCAGTTTGCCGAATCTTTCCAGCGCCTCGACGGTGTAGCCGATGGTTCCCGCGCCGCTGATACCGCCCCAACCACGCTTGTGCCCGACAGGATAATGCTCCACCGAGAAACGGAAAAACGGATCGATGCCGTATACGGCGCGCATTTCCGCGTGTGCTTTCTCCAGAAACGCCGACAAAGCCCTTGCCTGTGCCGCCAGAGCCAGCGGCGCAAAAACCGTGAGGTGTTCCGATTCTGCAACGAAGCCTTTGCTGCCGATCTCCGCTTCGTATCGGGCAAGCGTCTCGATCGATTCGTAGCATATGGGACGGTACGGCGGCTTGCCGATTTCCTCCAGTTGGACGCCGGCCAATTCAACGGCGCTTTGGTAGTCGTCCATCGCGCGGATTTCGACCGCGTGGTCAGCGCCGGCGCCCAGGGTCACTGTAAAGACGTCGCGGTACCACGCGGACGGCCGCCTCGCGCTGTCCGCCGTCTGGCTCACTCCGACGGTGATACCGTCCACGGCAACGGAGAACCGGTCCGGACCCTGACTCCCTCCGGTCCACACGATGGATAGAGTCCGTTTACCGGGGTGAGTGTCTTCGAACGGAATCCGGATGGTTTTGACGCCGAGTTCATTAAGGTAGCGCGGAAAGCCGGTTTCGCCGCCGGGTTGAACGGTCACGGTGCCGTCGACGATCGGCGGACGTTTCGGGTTCAGGTCATCGCGGCGCAGTTCCCACGCGGCGGCGGTTCCGGTCAAGGTCCAAGCGAGCGCCAGAAGCCATATTGTTTTCATCAGCGGCTCCTTATGAAGAAGCGGTTCGATATTCGGACGTTCTTCCCTTGTATACGATGTGGCCGGGGCCGGTAAGCGTTACGGGACCTTCACCGTCCCACTTGGCGAGGACTTCCCCGCCCTTCGAAACGACCATCACCTCGGATTCCCCGATGTTGTGCAATCTGCGCGCCACGGCCACGGCGGCGGCGCCGGTGCCGCAACCCAGCGTTTCACCGGTGGCCCGTTCCCAGATGCGGATTTCGGCGCGGTTGGGTCCGTCCAAGCGCGTCCACATCACGCTGATCTTCTCCGGGAACCAGGGGTGGTTCTCGATGACCGGGCTGACGCGGAAGAACAATTCGTCTTCTGGCAGTTCGTCGACGAAGATAACGGCATGCGGCGAACCGGTGGACACCACATTCAGCAGGTATGTCTGCCCGTCGATCTCGAGAGGGGCGTTCAGCATGCCGTTGGCCGGAAGGGTGGTCGGGATGAGCCGCGGTTCGAGGTCGGGAGGGCCGAGGCACACGCACACCGCCCAGACGGTGTCCTGCTCTTTGAGGATGCGCAGGCGCACGGGACCGCCGAACGCCTCGATGGTGAGGTCGCACCTGGTCAGCAGTCCCTCGTCGCGAAGGAACACGCCGAAACAGCGCAGGCCGTTGCCGCAACGGTCCTCGGTACCGTCCGGATTGAAAAAGATCATTCGGAAATCTTCCGTATCGGACGGAAGCGCCACGAAGAAGCCGTCCGCGCCGATACCGAAGTGGCGGTCGCACAGCCTGATTGCCATTTCGCGCCAGCCGCCGGGCCCGTCGATGGGCCGCTCCGCCTGCTCCATCCCGTTGACGGCGACAAAGTCATTGCCCAGGGCGTGCATCTTCGTGAATTTCAAGGCGTTATCCTCTTGTGCGCCGGACTCCGACGCGGAACCATTTCGGCTG
>JAKQQT010000230.1 GCA_029564025.1 Armatimonadota bacterium
CATCACGCACAGGCCGGGATGTGCGCCTTCCAGAACGGCGGTGACCCCGGTGACGGCGATGCCGGTCTTCGGTGCGTAGCCGAGCGAACTCAGCCGTTCGGCCACGATGCCCGCCGTGCGCACCTCCTCCAACCCCGGCTCCGGGTGCGCGTGAAAGTCCCGCCGCGTCTCAATCATTTCGGATATGTGGTCTTGCGTCAATTCGAATGGCATGTTATCTCCTGAGGATTCGGGATTCGGTTCCCTAACCCCCGTCCCCTTCCCCAGTGGGGAAGGGGTGCCCGAAGGGCGGGGTTAGGGGCGTTCGGCCCTGAATCCTGAATCCTGAATCCCGAATCCTGAATCCTATACTCATCATGAACGCAATCCAAGGAGCGAACGATGTCTCTTCCACGCCTCGATACCAATTACCTGGTCCCGGATGTTACCCGCGACCACGTGGCCGCACTGCAACCTTACGTTGACCTGGCGCACCGCATGCTGGTCGAAAAAACCGGACCCGGCGCCGAAATGCTGGGCTGGACCGACCCCGCCGCCCTGATGCCGCCCGACCTTCGAACACGCATCAAAAACGCCGCTTCGCGCCTCCGCGGGAAGGCCGACGTGATGGTGGTCATCGGAATCGGCGGTTCGTATCTCGGCGCGCGAGCGGTCATCGACGCCCTGCCGTCGGCGGACTCAAGCCGTGTCCTGTACGCCGGCCAGACGCTCGGCGCCTCCTACATGGCGGACCTGAAGCGTCAACTGAAGGGCAAACGCTGGTGTATCAACGTGGTCAGCAAGTCCGGCACCACCACCGAGCCCGCCGTGGCCTTCCGCATCCTGAAAAAGCAACTGGAGGACGAGGTCGGCAGGGAAGCCGCGCGTGAACTGATCGTCGCGACCACCGATCCCGATCCGGCAAAATCCGCCCTTCGCCGCGTGGCGGACAAGGAAGGATACGAGACCTTCAGCGTGCCGCCCGATGTTGGAGGACGCTTCAGCGTGCTCAGCGCCGTCGGCGTCCTGCCCATCGCGTTCGCCGGGGCTGACGTGGACGCTTTGGTCCAGGGCGCCGCCGATTGTTGCTCCGCCTGTGCGAATCCGAACGTACTGAAGAATCCCGCGTACCACTACGCCGCCGTCCGCAACCTGCTGTACCGCCAGGGCAAGTCGATTGAGCTGACCGCCGTGGTGGAACCGCAACTCTACTACCTGGTGGAGTGGTGGAAGCAGTTGTTCGGCGAAAGCGAGGGCAAGGACCACTCCTCCCTGTTCCCGGCCGGCGTTCAGTACACCACCGACCTGCACAGCATGGGTCAGTGGGTGCAGGAAGGCCGCAGAAACCTGTTTGAAACGTTCCTCTGCAGTTACTCGCTCGCTCTCAAGGTGGAGATCCCGGACGATCCCGAAAACGCGGACGGATTGAACTTCCTGTCCCACACCGGTATCGCCGAGGTCAACAAGAAAGCCTTCGAGGGCACCGCGCTCGCCCACTGCGACGGCGGCGTTCCGAATATGACCATCTGCATCGACGACCTGACGGAGCACTCGCTGGGCGCGTTACTGTACTTCTACGAGCGGGCGTGCGCTGTCAGCGGCTATATGCTGGGCGTCAACCCCTTCAACCAGCCCGGTGTGGAGGCGTACAAGAAGAACATGTTCGCCCTGATGAACAAGCCCGGATTCGAAGCGGAACACGCCGAGGTCGCCGCCCGCGTCGCCAACGCCCGCGTGGACGAGGACATCGCGTTCGGGTAGGGGGAAGATTCAGGCCAGGTGCTCGAGGTCAGTCAGGTCCTTCAGGCGACCACTCGCCATTTTGTTGGCACGTAGATCGTCACGGCTGATGAACGGCACGTCTACTCCGTCCACTTCCGTCACGTTTCTCCGTTCGTAACACTCGCTGAACTCGACGCCCGAAATTGTGGTGAGGACCTCAAGTCGAAGTGGAGGATTGCCCATGCGAACGATCCTTCCGGGCTCCAGGAGTAGAGATGTCGTCAGTTCGGGCACGTTAAAGCCAAATTCCCGGATTGCCTCGACGGCGCGTTCCGCGTTGGTCGGATTCACCGCTACCCAAACGTCCATATCGGCAGTGGCTCGAACGTATCCGTAGTGTGCTACAGCGTATCCGCCGATAACGAGATACTCAACGCGTTTCGAGTTCAGCAACCTCAAAAACTCTTTGAAGTCGGGCGGTAATGGGATCGTAGCCATAGAGGATCTGTCGTATCGTCTCGAGAGCCTGTAAACGTTCAACAGGCGTCTTCAGGCGCCAGTAAGCGACCTCGTCGTCGGCGTCCCGCAGAGAGACAACCGAAAACGCCGTGCGGTCGATTCTGAATTCCTGTCTGGTCTCCATACCTAGATTGTAGCCCAATCAGCATCGTATCGCCGAAGCGCCAGTTATGGCGTATCATGTCTCCATTAATGAGGAGGCATTGGAATGGACAACCACCGTCGGTACCTGAGCGCGATTGTCATTCTCCTGGCTTGTACTTTTCCGGGCTTTGGCCAGGGAACCACCACGCTTGTGTCCGTATCGTCCGACGGCAAACCGGGCAACCACGTTTCAAGCGCGCCCGCCATCAGCGCCGATGGGCGGTTCGTGGCGTTTATGTCCATCGCGTCGAACCTCGTGCCGGAGGACACCAACGGCAAGTGGGACGTCTTTATTCGCGACCTTGAAAAAAAGTCGACCACCCTGGTCTCGGTCTCCACCACGGGTGTCATCGGAAACTACGACAGCGGCGATGTGTATGAGATTGCCATCAGCGGAAACGGCCGGTACGTGGCTTTCAAGTCCGGAGCCACCAACCTGGTCGCCGGTGATACGAACGGGCATTTTGACATCTTCGTGCGCGACGTTTGGGCCATGACGACGGCGCGCGTCTCGGTGTCCTCCAGCGGCGAGGAAGCCAACTCATCCTCGTACCGCCCTGCCATCAGCGCCGACGGCCGGTTTGTCGCATTCTGGTCATTCGCCTCCAACCTCGTTCCCGGCGACACCAATGCTCGGCCCGACGTGTTCCTGCGCGACCGCTGGACGGGAACCACCACCCTCGTGTCGGTCGCATCGGACGGAACGCAGGGCAACGACGAAAGCGGTAGGGACGGCCTCTCCATCAGCGCCGATGGACGTTACGTGGCCTTTCAGTCCCTGGCCCGGAACCTTGTGCCCAATGACGTCAATCTGGTTTCCGACGTCTTCCTGCGCGACACCCGAACCGGATCAACCTCTTGCCTGTCGGTGACTCCGGCCGGAACGCCTGGATCTCTTGCCTCGAAGCGCCCGATGGTCAGCGCATACGGGCACTTCGCCGCGTTCTACTCCCTTTCGGAAAACCTTGTTGCCGGCGACGCGAATATGCACCAGGACGCCTTCCTGCGCGATATCACTTCAGGGATAACTTCATTGCTCTCGGTGTCCTCCACCGAACAACATGGAAACAGCCAAACAGAGGACGTTTGCATCAGCGCCGACGGACGCTACGCCGCTTTCCAATCCGCGGCGTCCAACCTCGTCCCGAACGATACGAACGAGAGCAAAGACGTCTTCCTTCGCAACACTCAAACCGGCTCCACGTCCTGCCTCTCCACAAACACCGACGGCATCCTTGGGAACAACGATTCCGCGTTGCCGTGTATCAGCGCGGACGGTATGTACGTCGCCTTTGCCTCGAACGCCACCGACCTGGTTGAGGCCGACAAGAACGGCTACACGGACGTGTTCGTGCGGGGACCGCTATACAAACGAGTCTACAGTTCAGCCGATGTCGCGTTATGCCTCCGCATCGCCGCCGGAGTGCTGAGTCCCACCCCAACCCAGATGGCAAGGTACAACCTGGACACGGGAAATCCGGCCATCACGCTGGACGACGCCGTCCTTCTCTCCCGCGAACTGGCAAATCTAAAACCGTAACGAAGGGGAATATCTCACCACACAGACACAAAGGCACAAAAAACCTCATATTCTCTGTGCCTCTGCGCCTCTTTGGTTCAATACTTAATCTTTAATCTTTAATCTTTAAGCCTTAATTCTTAATCGTACTCGCGTAGTCGCTCAGAAACTGACAGCACTTCGCCACATTGTCAATCAACTCGGCGCCGGTGGTGGATTCGTACTCGATCGAGATCACGCCCTTCCATCCCTGGTTCTTCAACTCGTCCAGCATGCCTTTCGCGTTCAATGTGCCCTTTCCCCAAGGCACATCGCGCTTGTCGGCGTTCAGGTCCTTCAGGTGCAGGCTGATGATTCGGCCTTTCATCTGTTGAAGGCCCTGCACCGGATCGCGGCCGGAGCGGTACCAGTGGCCGGTATCGGCGCACGAACCCACACGCTTGCTGAGGCCCTTCGCCGCGGCCAACACGGTTTCAGGTAACGCATAGTGGCTCGGCAATGGATGATTGTGGATTGCCAGATTGATTTTGTATTCCTTGCACAGCCTTTCCAGCATGGGCATCGCGTCTTCCGGCGGCTCGGAAACGACCGTCATCAACTTCATCGTTTTCGCAAAATCGAAAACCTTGCGCGCGTTGGCTTCGTTGGCGTCCAGGCCCACCACTCCGTAGTTCACCGCCTTGATGCCCGTGGCTTTCAGTTTCTCCTGAACCTGCTTGATCATCTCCGGCGTGGCGTTGTGGTCAAACGGCTTCGGATTGTCCGGTGAAAGCCGCTGGCCGGGATAGAACTCCACATAGCGGATACCGATGGCTTGCAGGGTGTCGAGTGTTTCCATAACGGACATGGCGCGGAATGTGTACGCCTGGCTGGAGAGTTTCCATCCCATGGCGTCCAGGGCTTTGTGGTTCAGTTTGGGTTTCATGACTCCCTCCGGAAGAGACGGTTTCGCCGCAAGGGCTGTGCCGGCGAGACCCACGGCCAGCACCACGGCAAAGATGGTATGTTTCAACGGAATGCTCCTTCCATTCGGCCCGCGCGGGCCGTTGTTCTTAACTATATGTCGGAATTCAGGTGTCAGAACGGGCAGGGGTACTTTCCCGTCTGATTTACTGTCCAAGCCTGAAACCTGACACCAGATGCAGGATACCTGCCGGAAGTGGTCCTTCGCTCAAATCCGGTGTACAATGTCTATCAAAGGTACTTTTCACCCGTATTGAAGTGGTTTCTGCTTTCCCGATGCTTCTCCAAGGAGACACGTTTATGTGCCACACTTTCGTGACCCGCGGCAGGGTTTTCCTTTTTTCGCTTTCGATTGTTCTTCTCTCAGCCGCACCCGTGTCCGGCCATATCACCACAACCCGTGTATCAGTGGCGACGGACGGAACACAGGCGAACAACGAATCCGATTTTCCATCGGTCAGCGGCGACGGTCGTTATGTCGTGTATCACTCCTTTGCCACCAACCTGGTGGCCGGCGACACGAACAACGCCGCCGATGTATTCCTGCGTGACACGTACCTTGAAACCACCAGGCGCGTCTCTCTTGCCTGGAACGGCGCTCAGGCACAGAACGGCGCCGAATACCCCGCCATCAGCGACGATGGCCTCTTTGTGGCTTTCTATTCCCTTTCTTCCAACCTCGTGCCAAACGACACGAACGGATGGTACGACGTCTTCGTGCGAGGACTTGCCGACTCCACCACGAAGCGCTTTTCCGTTTCGACCGATGGAGCCCAAGGCAACAACATCAGCCTGTATCCCTCTATCAACGCCAACGGGGAGTTCGTCACGTATCAGTCGTTCGCCTCTAACCTCGTTTCAGGCGACACCAACGGCCGCTACGACGTTTTCTTAACGAACGACCGGCAGATGACCCAGCGCCTCTCCACCGCCACCGACGGCACGCAGGGCAACAACGACTCAACGTATTCCGACGTCAACGCCAATGGAGTATTCGTGGCTTTCCAATCCGTTGCCTCGAACCTGGTGGCCGGCGATACGAACAACGCATCTGATATATTCCTGCGCGACGCAAAAAAGGAGAGAACTACCTGTGTTTCGGTGACCTCCGCCGGTGTGCCGGGCAACGCGCTGTCCGCAAGCCCCGCAATCAGTGGCGCCGGCGATCTGGTGGCCTTTCACTCGTATGCTTCGGACCTCGTCCCGAATGACACGAACAACACGTCCGATGTTTTTATCAGGAGCATCGAGTATGGAGTCACCCTTCGCGTTTCGACGGCCATTGACGGAACAGAGGCCAACGGCCCCAGTTACGACCCCTCCATCAGCGCGGACGGACGCTACATAGCGTTCAGTTCCGCCGCCTCCAACCTCGTGCCCGATGACACAAACGGCAAGACCGACATCTTCGTCCGTGACTTGAAGGCCAATACACTCATCCGCGTGTCTGCCCACAGCAAAGGCGCCGAGGCCAACGATCACTGCTACTTCCCCGATATAAGCGCGGACGGCAGGTTCGTCGTCTACAAATCCGCGGCCACGAACCTAGTGGAAGACGACACCAATGGTAAGGTCGATATCTTCATCAGCGGTCCCGTGTGGGAGCCGCCGCCGTTCGAAACCGAGGACATCATCTGGAGTTTGCGCATAGCGGCCGGCATCACCCTCCCCGCGCCGGAAACAGTGGAACGCCTGGACGTCGAGAAAACCACCCGGGGAGTTACTATCGAGGACTCCTTGCGCATATCGCGCAAGGTCGTCGGCCTGGAGACGAATCCGTAGTTCAGAGGCGGGGATGAAGAGGAAAAGTACACCCGTACCGCCTGACCCGGCACACGATGCCTGAGCCTACCCCGGTATGAAGAAAAACGCCATGGCGATGATGGCGTAGGTGCCCAGAAGCAGGGCGCCCTCGAACCAGTTGGAACGGCCGTCCAGGTTGATAACCACCGCGATGGTGGCCGCGAAGGCGACGCTGACGAGCTCGAACGGGTGAAAAACCAGCGACATCGGATGGCCCATCGCCAGGCTGACGAAAACCAGCAGTGGCGCAACAAACAGCGCGATCTGCGTGGATGAGCCGACAGCGATGTTCAACGCGACGTCCATCTGGTTCCGCAGGGCGAACATAATAGCGGCGCTGTGCTCGGCCGCGTTGCCGATAACGGCCACAATCACCACGCCCACGAACATTTCGGTCAAGCCCAGCGAAGCCGTCACCGCCTCCACACTGCCGACCAGCATTTCGCTTTGCCAGGCCAGCAACGCCGTGGCAACCAGCAACAGCCCCAAAGCGCGGGACGGGGCCATCGCGGCGCCCTTCGCCTCTTCCTTTGTCGGCCCGCCCAGCAGGCTTTCGTGCGTGATGAGCGAGAATACGAGCGACAAGGCGTAAACCACGATCAGCACGCCCGCCACTCCGAGGCTCAGGCTTTCCACGCGCGGATCAATCACAGCGCCCTGCACGGCGCCAAGTTTGCCGTGGGAGGTGTAGACGAAAAGAGCCGGGACCATCAGCGCCACCACGCTCATCATCATCAGTGCGCAGTGCATGCCGGCGAGGTCGCGGTTGAACCGCTGGGTTTTATACTTGATGCCTCCGGCCAGAAAGGAAGCGCCGACAACCAGCAGGAGGTTGCCGATGATACTGCCGGTGATGCTGGCTTCCACCACGCGTATCAGGCCGGCGCGGATCGCAAAAATGGCGATGATCAGTTCGGCGGCGTTGCCGAATGTGGCGTTCAACAAGCCGCCCCACGTGGCTCCCAGACGGTGAGCCAGCGCTTCGGTGGCGTTGCCCATCCAGCCTGCCAGCGGGATGATAGCCAGGCCGGCGGAGATGAACACGAACAACGGCGGTCCGTGAAATACTTCCAGTGCAAGGCTGACGGGGATGAAAAGGAGCAGAAGATTCAGAGGATTCATGTTGTTGGATACGCTAAGCGGTTGTGTAGGACGCGCCGGCCACTCCGCACATACCCCAAGAGGCATCCTGAGCGGAGCGCAGGGAGCCTGCGACCGGAGCGCAGTCGAAGGACGCCGGCTCCTTCGACTGCGTTTCGTCACTCCGTTCCGAAACTCCGCTCAGGATGCCTCTCGTAGATCTGACGCGTTAAGGGACATAGAACGGATACTCATATCCCCCAAAACAGCCGAACGGGGTGGAAGGCCGCCCTTTTCGGAAGAACCTCCCACCCCGCGGGTTCGAGTTTAGAACTTCACCTGGAACTGCGCGACGGCCAGGTTGCCCTTGGCGTCGTATCCGTCGGTGAAGAAGTGGTCCTTGTAGTCCACGATCTGGTAAAGAACACGCACGGAGCTGTTCTTGCCCATCTGGGAGCCCAGACCGACGGTGTAGTAGTTCTCTTTCGGCTTCGAGTCATAACCCTTCCGCTCGTATTCCACGGTTTCCAGGCCGAGGTCGAGGGAGGTGGCTTTGGTCAGGCCGAAGGTGAGACCGGCGGTGTAGTGGGTGATACCCGTGTCGCGTGAGGTCTCGAGGTAGTTGCAGGAGCTGTCCGACGAAGCGACAATGTCGCCTTCGTAGTCGTACGAATCGTATCCGCGGATAACGGAGTCGTACTCGCTGTAACTACCGTTCAGTTTCAGGCGGTTGCCAATTCCGTAGTTCACGGCACCCGTGAAACCGCGGATGTTGGTCGGGTTCTTCCACGAGCCGATCTTGCCCCAGGATCCCGGAGCCCCGAAGAACGGGTCGATCTGCTTGTAGCCGGCGCACAGGGCCAGTTTGCCCGCGTCGAACGTCAACTTGCCGTCGTAGGCATTGTTCAGTTTGCGCGGGACAACCGGGCTGGCGAACATCTTGTCGTCCGCTGTCATGCGGCTGGAAGCGAATTCCGCCGTCATGCCGAGCTTGCCGAAGAGAGGCATGGCCATATTGGCGCCGTAAACTTCACCGCGCTTGATGTCCTTGCCGTTGTATTCGCTGTTCCAGTACGGCTGGATGCCGGCTTCGACCATCGTCAGGCCGAGCTTGATGTTCAGCGGGAGCTTGGTGGTCAGGTGAACACCGGCGCTCTGGTCAACTTCCTGCAGGGCTGGTTCGATGTGGGGGAACAGGGCCATCGCGTGGCTGGCCATCATGTTCCACGGCCGCGGAGTGAAGTTGGTGGTGAAGAACACCGGATAGCCCGAGGCTCCGATCGGAGTGGCGTGGGTGCCCGCGTAGGCCATCACGCCGAAGGGTCCGAGTTTCATCGAGCCCTTGATACCGGTCATCACGATGTCGCCGTTGTCCGTCTTGGCGATGTTGGTGTAGCTATCGTAGTCCACCAGCTTAAGGGTATAAGGGGTGAACTGCACGCCGGTTTTGCCGACTTCCACTTTCGCCATGCCCAGGGGGCCCAGCGGCAACGGTGTGGCGATGTAGGCTTTGTACACGCCAACTTCCGCGAACGTGCTGGCTCGGCCGGCCGCGCCGTACGGGTAATCCCAGCGACCGTAGTGCGAATTGACACCCAGGTAGTTGCCAATCGTCAACGTGGCGTTGGCGGTGGCATGCTCCGAGACGCGGCCCTTGATGTTGAGATCCATGTCGTAGTAGATCTCAGCAGGGTCGATGATGCTGGAGGTCGGGTTGAACCCGCGCCCGTCCAGGTCGACAGGCGACACTTCGTCGTGGCGCGAATCGCGGTCCAGTTTGGTCGCGCGGGCGATGATGGACATGTCGCCGGTGATCTTGACGCGGTTAACCTCGTCTTCCAGCACCGATACGCGACCTTCCAACGCGGCCAGATCTTTCTTCAGACCGTCCACGTCGACGCGCAACATAGAGACTTCGGGCCGGAACTCATCCACCAGTTTCCGAACGGCGGCCAGATCGCTCTTGGTGACAAGGTTCGATGTGTCCGTCGGTGGTGTCGGTTTCACGTCCGGCGTGGTTGTGGGAGGAGTAGCCGTCCGCATTTCCGTGCGGATGTACTCTTCCAGGGTGGGAATCATACGGGCGATGACCACGGCAAACTCGTACCGGGTCATGGCGCGCTTGCCGCCGTACATTCCGTCAGGATAACCGTTGACGAGACCTCTCTCGGCAAGGGTGTTCACCGAGTCATAGGCCCAGTGATCCTGCGGCACGTCGGCGAAGGGCGCCTGCGCGCTGGCAACGGCGGTGATCAACACGATCCCGACGATGCCGGCCATCAAACGTTTCATAACGCTCCTCCTCGGCGCGTTATCGCCCGTTCAGCATCGGAACAGGGTTGAGCGTGAGGAGTCTGCCGTAGAGTTACCTCCACACACCGTTTTCCGTTCGAAATCCGATCGGGCGACGTTCCGCACCTAAATGTGTGCGATGTGGGGGAATTTGCCCCCACACATAGTTTTAGCACTTTCGTGAAAGAATGTAGAAAAAAAAACGAAAACTGATGGTGTACGGATGATTAACACCTTGTCGGCACGCTTGGGGGATGCTGGAGAGAGAGTATCGGCGGAACCGGGTGCGTGATGAAAGCCCGCTCACGCAACGTGCTATAGTAACATGCATGGTGCCGAAGGTGGGAGTCGAACCCACACGAGGTCGCCCTCGACGGTTTTTGAGACCGTTGCGTCTGCCATTCCGCCACTTCGGCCGGCGCACTCACTGTATCATTGAACAATTTGCCTTGTCAACCCCGGGAACGGGAGGGTTTTCTGTGATGAACGAAGAACCGGAAGTACAACCGAGGGAAGAGTCTGTTGATAACGAACCGATGTCGGCGGCGCCCGAATCCGAAGCGCCTCCCACGTTCAGCCGCGCGTCGCTCGGCAAACCGAGCGAACCAGTCACACCGCCTCCCCTGTTTACTCCCTCGGCGCCGCCGAAACGCGGCTTCCCCTGGGGCTGGTTCGTTGGAGGCGGAATCCTTGGTTGCGGCTGTCTCCCGTTGATGATGTTGCTGTTGGGCAGTCTGCTGATGAAGTCGTCCGGTATGGACAAAAGCGTAAAAGTTGCGAAGGATTCCATCGGGCTGGTGAACATCACCGGCGTCATCACATCCGGAGGAAGTGACGCGGCCGGCCTGTTCTCCAGTTCCAACGCGGGATCGCACACCATTATCGAGCAACTGGAAGCGGCAAGAAAGAATGACAAAATCAAGGCCGTGGTGCTGTGGATCAACAGCCCGGGCGGAAGCGCCGCCGCTAGCGACGAGGTGTTCAAGGAAGTGCTGAGGCTCAAGGAAAAGAAAAAGGTCATCGTGTCAATGGGCGACGTGGCCGCCTCGGGCGGTTATTACATCGCGAGCGCCGGAGACAGAATCTACGCCAACGGCGCCACGCTGACCGGAAGCATTGGTGTCATCAGCCAGATGCCGAACCTGGCCGGCCTGTACAAGAAAATCGGATATAACGAGGTAACCATCAAGGCGGGGCGCTACAAGGACATCGGTAATACTTCGCGCCCGATGACCGCCGAGGAAAAGGCTCTGTTGCAACAGATGGTCAACGACATATACGATCAGTTCCTGACTTCCGTCGCGAAAGGGCGCAACATTCCGATGGCGCGTGTGCGGCAGATAGCCGAAGGGCGAATCTACACCGGTCGGCAGGCGAAACTGAAAGGCCTGGTGGACGAGATCGGCGGCCTGAAAGATGCCGTGCGGTACGCCGGAAAAGTAACCGAACTTGGCGATGACCCGAACGTTGTGAACCTCGGCAAGAAGTCGTTCTGGGATATGCTGAACGATCCGACCGCTAAGTTCAGGGGACTGAACGACGCGCGGTGGATCGGCTTGTTCCTGCTCGACCCGCGCGCGGAGTTGATATCCCGGAGCATGGCGCCGCAGACGGAGCCCTTCAAGTAAGGCGCGAAAACGCATAGTGACGGCAAGAATCAGCCTTATCAGCCTCGGTTGTCCGAAGAACACCGTGGATTCGGAACTGGCGCTGGGCCGATTGCGTGCGTCAGGGTGTGAGATAACGTCGGATCAGGATACAGCCGACGTGCTGATCGTCAATACGTGCGGTTTCAAGGCCGATGCGATTGAGGAATCTGTGGACACGCTGTTGGAAGCGGTTCGATGGAAGAACCGGCGCTCCGGCAGGCGCGTTGTCGCCATCGGTTGCCTCGCGCAACGCCACGGGGCGGAACTGGCGGCCCGGATTCCGGAACTGGATGCCGTGCTCGGAATCGGCGCGTGGACGGATCTGCCGGAGGGTGTGGAACACTGGCTGAAGGACCCGGGGGAAACTCTCGTCCGTATCGGTCAGCCTCAGCCCATGGCCGGCGGGAACGGTCCGCGCCTGTTGACCACCGCGCCGTGGACGGCTTATCTGCGCATCAGCGACGGATGCGATTACGCGTGCGCGTTCTGCACCATTCCGTCGATACGCGGACCGTACGTCAGCCGACCGACGGAAGATATCGTGCGTGAGGCCGAAGTTCTTGCCGCGCAGGGCGTGCGTGAACTGGCGCTGATCGCCCAGGATACCACGCGTTACGGGTGGGACCTGTACGGCGAGTTGCGCCTTCCGGTGCTGTTAAAGGCGCTAGCCCGCGTGGACGGAATTCGCTGGGTCCGCGTGATGTATGCGCACCCGTCAACCGTGAACGACGCGTTGATCGATGTGTTCGCTGAAGAGCAGAAGATTCTGCCGTATCTGGACATACCGTTGCAACATTCCGACCGGGAAGTGTTGCGCGCGATGAACCGGCCGGGAGACGGCGCTCGTTACCTGGATTTGATCCGCCGCCTTCGCGCGGCCCGTACGGACTTTTGCGTGCGCAGTACATTTATCGTCGGTCATCCGGGCGAAAGACCGGCCGCATTCGCGGCGCTGAAAGCCTTTTTGAACGAAGCGGACCTGGACCGGGTGGGCGTGTTCGCCTACAGCGCCGAGGAAGGCACGCCTTCCGCGGAACGGCTGGACCGGCCCGCGCCTCGCATCGCGGAAAAACGGCGGGAAGACCTGATGCGGTTTCAGGCCGCCGTGTCGCGACGGCGCAACGAATCACTGGTCGACAGAGTACTGGACGTGCTGGTGGAGGGGCGTGACGGACCCGTAACCGGCATCGGCCGTTCGTACCGCGACGCGCCCGATATTGACGGCATTGTATCATTTCATGGCGCCGGTGAGTTTCAACCCGGGGACATCGTTCCCGTTCGGGTCACTTCGGCAACGACACACGATCTGTGCGGAGAGGTCGTTACACGGCAGACTCCGGACTGAAGAAATAACAGCATAGATAGCACTTGCTCAACGTTGGGCGAACCGACAGGCGCGCCCCGGGAGGGAAATCATTGGCTGAAGCAACAACAATCGAAGCCCTGCGTCCCGCCGCTCTGCGATATCTGGCGGACCAGGCTCTGCAATATCTCCTTCAGGTTGGCGAGCCCAGCAAAACCGGCCAGATTACGGGTTTCATCGGCGAGGAGAATCCCGTTTCCGGCAAGGTCGTTCGCGACGCTTTGACTCTGGACGACCGGTTTATTCAACACGACCGCCGATGGGATCTGGCCTCACGCGACGTTCCGGTGGACCGTCCGTTCCAGCGCCTGATTCAGGAGATTGTAAGTTCCGTCGGCCGCCCGGTCAGTGTGGATACCGTGGGTGTGGAGGTCTCCAAGGTTACGGGAATATCGCCGGAGGCGCAGGCCGCCACCATCCGCCGACTTGTGAAGGGACGTCCGCACTTCTGCCTGACGGAGGATGACCGGGCCGCTTTGAGCGAATGGTTGCTTGATCTCTCGAAAACCGATGAAGCCGATGTGGTTTTTCGCAACTTCGACCATCCGGAAGACGCCGAGACGCTGATTGCCGTAGCCGACTCCTTGAAGTGGTCGGATCCAATTGATGCATGCGCAAAGGTGATCGAAAAGGCCGGTTGTGCGGTATCCGGCAAGGCCCTGGCATTCCTGGCCTGGCGCGCCAAACCGGAAGGTTTCGACCCCGTGCGCTTCTACGAACAACTCGTTTCCAGCGACCTCGTGCTCCTCTCGGACCAAACCTTCCTGACGAAGAAGATGGTGAAGGCTTTGGAATCCGTTTGGGACGTCATCGCCGATGAGCCGCCCGTTGAAGGTGCGGTGGAAGAAGCGACACGCGCCGTGGGCGACATCTCCGTGCGCCCGGTGGACATGGAGGAAGTGATCGCCATCTCGAACCGCACCGAGGGCTTCGTCACCGTTCGCCAGATGCTGGAACAGGTTTTCGAAGTCAGCCAGGCGGACCGCGACTACACGGAATGGGAAAGCACCCTGTCCGAAGCCCTGCAGAATCACGGTGAACTGTTGAGCGTTGGTTGGGACCGCTGGCGCAGGGTCGAAACTATACCAACCGATATCCTGGACGCCCCGGCTTCCCTCAACTTCCAGACCTTCTCCTTCCTGACGATGGAAGGCGAGGAACTGGAACTGGAGTTGACGGAAGACGGCCTGGACGGCGACTTGAAGAACCTGGTACGCCGGCCGATGGCGGCCAAGGGCGGCGAGTGCATCACCCAAACGGACGGCAGTCTGCGGTGCACGACAACCGTTTTGAACCACGAATCCGGCGTATTGCCGATTGGTGGAGATCCGCCGCCGTTCCCGACACAGCCGCCTTTGTTGGAAGGTACCATCGTAACACCCGAAGGCCGCATCCCAATGTGGATCAACAACAACCTGGAACTCGCTTTCGGGCTGGAGTCGATTTACGCCCGTCTTCCGGAATCCGGCGGCGTGTTCTTCCTTCGCCCCACCAATCGGCCGGGTGACTATACGCTGGAACTCTTCAACGACCTGGATTCGGTGGTCGGAATCAACGACGCGCGCCTGAAGGAACTGCGCGCGATTGCGGAGAGACCGAACTTCAACGACATCTCGTCGCTGGACCTGCTTGCCGAATTGTTGGAGACACACCGCAAGGGCGCTTCGTTCTTCACCTTGCTGTCCGAGATGTGGATGATTCGGCGGATATCGGCGCGCATGGTGGCGTCTCTGTTGAGCGGCTACTACTGCTTCAAGCACAAGAGCGGGCTGTGGACGTTCGACGCCCGCGAACTGGACAAGGGTTTCAAGAAGGCCAAGCGCAAGTACGTCATCGAGTAAGGACCTGATCCCCCGGTCCTGACTGTCGAATACTGTAGGGGCGGCCCTCTGTGGCCGCCCTTGCTACAAGGATAATCGGGCGGGCACGAAGGCCCGCCCCTACATAAAAATGACACCCGCAAGAACCCGTTTCGCACCCAGCCCGACCGGTATGCCGCACGTCGGGAATATCCGAACAGCCCTGTATTCGTGGCTGTGGGCACGCCGCACCGGCGGCCAGTTCATCGTTCGCATCGAGGACACCGACCGCGAGCGCTTCTCACCGGAAGCCGAGAAAGCGATCCTCGAATCGCTACGCTGGCTTGGCATCGACTGGGACGAAGGCCCGGAAGTGGGTGGGCCGCACGGTCCGTACATTCAATCCCAGCGGTTGCCAATCTATCAGGCGGCGGCGGAAAAGCTTATCGCGGAGGGGCACGCCTACCGTTGCTGGTGCACCCGCGAACGCCTGGAAGAGATGCGCGCCGCGCAGACGGCCGCCAAACTCCCGCCGGGGTACGACCGGGCCTGCCGAAACCTGACTCCCGAACAGAAGGCGGAGAATGAAGCCTCCGGTCTGCCAAGTGTGGTCCGGTTCGCCGTGCCGTTGTCGGGCACAACGACCTTCACGGACGTGGTGCGCGGAGAGATATCGTTTGAGAACGCCCTGCTGGACGATTATGTGTTGCTGAAGTCCGACGGCTATCCCACCTATCAGCTGGCGGCCCCTCTGGACGACCATCTGATGGGTATCACCCACGTGGTGCGCGGCGAGGAATGGATCTCGAGCGCACCGAAGAACATCATGGTCGTTCGCGCCATGGGTGGACAGGTACCGCAGTACGCCCACATGCCGCTTATCCTGGGCGCCGACGGCAAGAAGCTGAGCAAGCGCAACGGCGACACCGAAGTGCTGGACTTCCGCGAGAAGGGCTACCTGCCCGAGGTGATGGTCAACCTGCTGGCTCTGCTGGGCTGGAGCGAAGGTCAGGACCGCGAAGTGTACTCCGTTGACGAACTGAAGAAAGTCTTCGACCTATCCGGCGTGTCGCGCTCGCCCGCGGTGTTCGACACGGACAAATTGAACTGGCTGAACGGGTTGACGATTCGTGCGATGAGCGTTTCGGACCTGGCGGAAAGATGCCTGCCGTACCTTCAGAAAGCCGGCCTCGTTCCGGATCCCCTGCCGGAAGAGATGAGGGCTTACGTGGAGTCGGTTGTCGCGTTGGAACAGGAGCGCATGAAGCGGCTGGACGAAGCGCCGGAAGTGACGGAGTTTTTCTTCGTGGATGAACTGCGCTGGGAGGACAAGGCTCTGCGCCGCGTGCAGGATGAAGGCGCTAAGAGCGTGCTGGCGGATGTGGCCTCCGCAGTGGAAGCCGTATCAGACCAGGACTGGAGCCTGGTGAGCGTGGAAGCGGCGGTTCGGTCGGTAATCGAAGCGCGCGGGGTGAAGGCCGGCGAGGTGATCCACCCGACGCGCGCCGCCGTCACCGGCCGCACCTTCGGTCCGGGATTGTTCGAAACAATGCACGTCCTCGGCAAGGCCAAATGCGTGAAACGGTTGCGGGCGACCTGCTGATATCCCGTATCCCCAGAGTGATCCCCCGGGTTATGTAGGGTTGCCCTTTCAGGGCACCACGGAGACCGAAGCGCCAACGGCGCGTCCCAAACCAACCCGGGGCGTTGCCCCGGGACAAAGGTCGATACGAATATGCCGCAATCATTGGCAAAGATAACCGTGCACCTCGTGTTCAGCACGAAATACCGGAACCCTCTGATCACGGATGCAATCCGCCCGGCGTTGCACCGGTATATGGCTGTCGTAATGCAAAATGTCGGTTGCCCGCCCATTCTGATCAATTCCGTGGACGATCACATCCACATCCTGTTTTATCTGGGGCGCACGATCGCAATCAGCGATTTGGTCAAGGAAGTGAAGATCGCTTCATCAAGGTGGATCAAGACACAAGGTACCGAATGGCTCGGATTTGCCTGGCAGGGTGGATACGGAGCCTTCTCGGTCTCGGAGCATTACGTCGAAACCGTACGCGCCTACATTGCGGGACAAAAAGAACATCACAGCCGGAATTCGTTTCAAGACGAAATGCTTTCTCTCCTTGAACGCCACGGTGTGGAATACGACGAACGTTATGTGTGGGACTAGACACCCGTATCCCCAGGGTGATACCCCGGGTTATGTAGGGTTGCCCCTTCAGGGCGCCATGGAGACCGAAGCGCCAACGGCGCGTCCCAACCTCAGCCCGGGATGTAATCCCGGGGAAATGGGTCTGGGATGCCCCTTCAGGGCACAACAGTGACCGAAGCGCCAACGGCGCGTCCCAAACCAACCCGGGATGCAATCCCGGGACTGCCATCACCCTGACGTGAACCGACATTCGTGGTGGTCGATACCGCGTTCGTTCGTTACAATCTGGATGACGTACAGACGATCGCTTGACGGCTCAAAACCGACACTGAGTGCACGCCGGCTTTTTCACTCCTTCTTGCAGTCGTCCGCGTGTCAGAAGGAGTGTGTGTCATGTGTTATCGTCTTTTGATCGCGTTGGGCTGTCTTGCCACTGCCACAAGCGCTCGCGCCGGCCTCGTACTGCCCGCCTCCGTAAACGGCTCAGATGGTCCGCTTACGACTGCCGTGAACAGCGGCACGAAAACCATCAATCTCTCCCAGGCAATCACCGGTTCCTGGGATCAGGACAACTCCGCCGACGCGGGGAAGGGCGTCTACGATCCCGCGAAGTGGGCTGTCGTCTTTAAGTACTCGTCCGTCAACATCGCCTCCGGCTCCACCATCACGTTCGCCAACCACGGATCCCGGGCGCCTGTCGTGTGGCTGGTGAACGGTGACGTAACAATCACCGGAATCGTGAACCTGAACGGCGCCAATTACGACGGCACGGTGCCGTCCGAACCGGGTCCCGGAGGTTTCCGCGGCGGGGAAGGAAGTTTGGGTCCGACCCAGCCGGCCAGTGGAGGATTCGGACCCGGAGGCGGATACTTCCCGAACAGCACGGGAGTCTACGATGCGACACCCAGCCCCGTATCCGGTTCGGCTCCGGTCTACGGCAACGCGCGGATTCTGCCGCTCATCGGAGGCTCCGGAGGATCATATTCCAGCGGCGGCGGAGCGGGCGGCGGAGCGATCCTGATCGCCGCAACGGGAACCATCACGGTCAACGGCGCCATCCGCGCTCGCGGTGGAAGCACCAGTTACATCAGCGGTAGCGGAGGAGCCATCAAGCTCATCGCGGATATCGTCACCGGCAGTGGAACGTTGGACGCCAGTTCGCACGATCCCAGTTGGGGCGGCAAAGGCCGTATTCGTATTGAAGCGAACACCATTCCAACCAGCTCCACCCTGAACATTGCACCGGAACCCTCGAAGCAGTTGCCCCCGGACGATCCGGTTCTGTTGTGGCCGCCGGATAACGCCCCGACAGCGAGAGTCGTTTCCGTCGGCAGTGTGCCTGTTCCGGTCCCCGATACCACGAAGGAGCTCCTGTCGAACCTGGGACCAGGCGCCGCGGACCTGGCATTCACCAATGCCTCTCTTATTCCAGTCATCATCGAGACGAAAAACATCAATCCAGCCACCAGTGTGGTGACGCTGAGAATGACACCGCGGTTTGGGAATGCGACTCCCGTGGTAGCCAGTTTCACAAGTGGCGACACGACGTCCGCGCTCTGGGTTGCCACCGTGATCCTCCCTCAGGGCTACACGGCGTTCCAGGCCCGAGTCGATCCGAAACCATAAGGGGAAACCGCTATGAATCGGCTTCCATATTCGCGTTTCTTCCTGTGCGGTTTCATCGCCTTGCTGTCATCGACCGGCGCACTGGCCCAGGCCGTATCGCGCGAATTCAGCGTTTCCAACTTCTCACCGGTCGCTCCGATCGTCTCCGCGGTATCCCGCGAGTTCAGCGTATCAAATGTGAGAACCATCGGGCCTATCAACTCAGCCGTGTCGCGCGAATTCAGCATATTCAACCTGAAGATCGTGGACATGCCGGTGAACCAGGCTTACACCAGGGAATTCAGCGTGTACATGCCGCCTTACAGCCCGGCGGAGGCGGCGGATGCCCTGAGAATCGCGGCGGGATTGAGCACAACAACCGATCCGGTGGTCCTCGATCGGTTGAATATCATAAATATTCCGTCGTCGCCGGGGATTGATATGCTGGATGCGGTCGCCGTCACCCGCCTGGCCGGCGTCGCCCCGCCGCCGTAATGACCCGAACGACCCTACATAACCCAGGGTGATACCCCGGGGTTGTTCCCCAGGGTGATACCCCGGGTTGTGTTGGGTTACCCCTTCAGGGCACCGTGGGGGGCGGAGCGCCAACGGCGCGTCCCAAACCAACCCGGGATGCAATCCCGGGGCTGTATCGATATGCCATCCCCGGGACGGTCGCATCTACCGTCAAAACCGGAATCCCGACTTTGGTATCACACCGAACGCCGCGTCAAAGGCGTTCTTCGACAACTGGATGATCTCCGCCGGCGACAAATCGAACGCCTCGGCAACCCGTGCGTATTCGGTGTTCATGTCGGTGTGGAAAAACGGCGGATCGTCGGTGCTCAACGTGACCAGCAGTCCCTGCCGCAAATAATCCGCGATCGGGTGTTCCTCCATTGAGGCAACCGCGCCCGTGCAAACGTTGCTGGATGGACACATCTCCAGCGGGATGCGGAAGTCCCTCAGCAAGCACAGAAGTTCCGGGTCTTCACGGGCCGCCACGCCGTGCCCGATCCGTTCCGCGCCGATATCGAGGGCCTGGCGGATGCTCTCCGGTCCGGCGGCTTCGCCGGCGTGCGCGGTGCGGTGCATGCCGGCGTCGCGGGCGGCACGAAAAAGAGCCGCGGCCTCGGAGGTCGGTATCTTCGCCTCGTTCCCGCCCAGCCCGATCGCCACCACACCGCGATTTCGGTATTCCATCGCCAGTTCCAGGCCGATCTCGCCCTGATCCTTGACGGCCATCTCGCGGATAACGTCCACGATCAAGCCCCACTCCGGCCCGCCTTCGGAACGGGCTTCGTTCAGGCCGGTAATAACGGCGTCCATAATCTCGCGCGGCGGGATACCGATCGACAGGCCGGCGGCGGCTGACGTGTGGATCTCCGCGTACACCACATTGTGCCGGGCCAGTTCGCGCCCGCACTCCAGGGCCGCCAGGCGAAAATCGTCGGGCTCGCGGAAGCACGAGGTTAGCGCCATGAACGCGAAAAGAAAATCGCTCAGTGAGTTGTACTTCAGCATCTCCCGGATATCGTCGGGCGTAACGGACAGGTGCGGATCATTACGCCCGGCCAGCCGCGCCCAAACTTCCGGTTGGACACTGCCTTCCAGGTGCAGATGCAGTTCGGCCTTCGGAAGACCGCTGATAAATTCGTTCAGTTCGACGGTATCGGTGAAATGCGTCATAGATGGATTGGAATACTCCGTTGAGGACGTGCGTACGCTATCATCATACAGTGAAAACACCTGTTTGCGAGGCGCGCGCGACGGAAGGCGTGATGTGACCGTTCAGACCAGCCATATAAAGAAGGACCTGAAAGAAAGGCTGTGGCGCCGACCGGCAACCTGGCCCATCGCGACCATCGTCATCTTCCTCATCTGCTCGTGGCTCTTCGCCGCGCAGATGCTGGCCGGACTGCGATGGGACGGCTGGTTGCTTTCCCCCCTCTATCCCACGTGGCAAACCCTGATCTCCTACGCCTTTTTCCACGCGGACGCTCTTCACTGGACCGTCAACATGGCCTTCCTGGTCATCGTCGGCACACGCGTCGAACGCGCAACCGGCACGCTGATGACGTCCGGCGTGTTCCTGCTGGGCGGTGTCGTCGCCGGCCTGCTTCACCTTTCGATGGTGTACCTGTTTCTGCCGCTGGGGACGAACCAGCCGCTCATCGGTTCCTCCGGCGGCATCGCGGCCCTGCTGGGGACATACACGGTCCGGTACTACGATCACCGCATCATGCCGTTGCCGATACCGGTCGGCTGGGCGCTGGGCCTGTGGTTTGTAGGCGAGGGGCTCATCGGATGGTTCAGCATCCGGCAGGGCAACATCAACGTGGCGCACTGGGCGCATATCGGGGGGTTCCTCGCCGGCCTGTCGCTGGCCGTCCTGGCGGGAATTCAGCAGGCCGCGCGCCGGGAAGCCGCCATGGACGCGCCTTCGCCCGACCAGAAAGCCCGGAAACTTGCCGAATACCTCGCCGCGCAACCGGACGACGCCGAATCGCGCCTGGTGTATGCCCGTTCCCTGCTGGCGTTGGGCGAACGCGAACGCGCCGCCCGCGCCTTTTCCCGGGCGGTGGATACCTGGATCATCAACGGAAGGCCCCGCGAAGCCGCCGACGCCTATATGGCGATGTGTGTCGAGGGCCTTTCGCCAACCACGCCCAGCATCGAAACCGGTGCGGCCCGCGCGATGGAGGAATGCGGCCTGAAAAACGAGGCTTTAAAGGTGTACGACAAGGTGGTTTCAGGCGGCGGGCCGCAGGCCGAAAGCGCCGCCTTGCGCGCCGCCAGGCTGGTCGAAAACGAAAATCGGTATGAAGAAGCGGTCCGCCGATACCGCGACTTTTTGGCCCGGTTTCCCCACAGCCAGTGGTGCGGCCTCGCCCGCCGAAGGCTGGCGCGGTTGGAAGCGGAACGCGCCTGAACGCGCGCGTTTTCTCGAACGAGACAATGGACCATTGGTGTGGTATACTTTGATCACAGATCGAAATCTCATCTGACGACTATTGAGGAAACCACCGATGCATCGTACCGTTTTTCAGGTCTTTACGCTGGTTGCCGAAGATGGCGCCCCCCTCGGTATACTGGAAGACGGCCAGTTGAGTGCCGGTGTATCGTCCTCATTGGCGGCTTGGAACGGACGCCTTTTTGTGGTAGTGCCGGCCCCATTGGAGTCCACGGCGACTGCGCGTGTTTTGTGCTACGGACCTTAAGCCGATGTGTTCATTCGAGTTGAGAAATTCCATGCGCAAAGCATTCACATTGATCGAATTGCTGGTCGTTATCGCGATCGTCACGGTCTTGGCAGGCATTCTCTTCCCCGTTTTTGCCAGAGCGCGAAATAACGCCAGAAGAACGCAGTGCATGTCCAACTTAAGGCAAATAGGTGCCGCGATAGGTGCCTATCAAGCGGATTGGGATGGAAGATACCCGTATGCCTGGAGATCGAATGAAGGGGGACGCCATCCCGATCTTCGTGATGTTCTGAATACCTACGTAATGAATGACGATATATGGCGATGCCCAAAGGACATTGGGGAAATATTCCCGTCCGATCCTGGTGGGTTTATGACCAGAACATCGCCATTTTACGAAATATTTGGCATGAGTTATGGTTGGGCAGGACGGGGATGGGGCAGTCGGAGCGAAGTGGGTGGAAAGGGAAATTATAGGATCACGCGGCCATCGGTTGCGCCCTTGGTGTTTGAAGTCCGACCTTGGCATGGTCCGTATGCCCCTACCGATCTGTTTCTAACGACACGCGGCACTTGCTCTGTCTTGTATTGTGATCATCATGTCGGCTGGCGAACGCCGTATGAATTCATATTCAAAGATATGCCAGAATCTGTTAGGTAGATTGCCAGGCTCCGCAACCCGTCGGCACCTTGAACCCCCCAAGGGCGCGGGGCTACACTGACGGTGTTATGGCTGAATCCGCGGTGGACACGCAAAAGGTCCGCGATCTGATCGACGTGATGGAGCGCCACGGCCTCTCCGGGCTGACCCTGGACGAGGACGGCGTTTCCGTTCGCATCGAGATGGAACCAGGCGCCACGGCCGCCGCCCACGCTTTGCGCCACTTTACCGCGCACCACGCACACGCGCACACTCAGCCCGATGAACCGGCCCTGCCGGAGGGCATCCCGCTGGTCAGCCCCATCTCCGGTTCGTTCTACCGCGCGCCCAAGCCCGGTGAGCCGCCGTTCGTGGAAGTGGGCGAGGTCATCGAGGTCGGCCAGACGATCGGCATCATCATGGCCATGAAGGTGATGTCCGAGATTCCCGCCGAGGTCGCCGGCGAGGTTGTCGCCATTCTGCCCGAGGACGCCGCGCTGGTTGATGCCGGCGAAACCCTCATCATCGTCCGTCCCACTGAGTAGCCGGCACGCCCCACGGGGCGCGTCGGACATCCGGAGGTACCCACCCGTCATGAAAGAAATCGTTCATATCGGCTTGCTCGGATTCGGTAACGTCGGCACCGGCGCGTACCGCACACTGCAGGAGAACCGCGAGTCGATCGCGCAAAAGGTCGGCGCCGAGGTGCGCATCAAGCGCATCGCCGTGGCGCATCCGGACCGGCAACGCGATATCGATCTTGAACCGGGTGTGCTGACCGGCGATCCGGATGACATCCTGAACGATCCCGAAATCGACATCGTGTGCGAATTGATCGGCGGCGTGCAACCGGCGCGGACGTACATCCAGACGGCTTTCGAGCGCGGCAAACACGTGGTAACCTGCAACAAGGAACTGCTGGCGAAGCACCTCGGCGAGGTGACCCAGGAAGCTTCGGCGCGCGGTTTGTTTCTGCTGTTCGAGGGCGCCGTGGCGGGCGGCGTGCCCGTCATCGGCCCGCTGACCACCAGCCTGGCCGGCAACCGGATCGACAAGATCGTCGGCATCGTGAACGGCACCACGAATTTCATCCTCACGAAGATGTCGCGCGACGGACAGGAGTTCGACCAGGCACTCTCCGAGGCGCAGAGGCTGGGATATGCCGAAGCGGATCCGTCGTCGGACGTGGAAGGCTGGGACGCGGCCTACAAAATGCTGATTCTGGCCGGCGTTGGCCTGGGCGTGGAAACATCGATCGATACCGTGCACACCGAAGGCATTTCCGGCATCACCGGGCGCGACATCGTGTACGCCCGCGATCTCGGCTACACCATAAAACTGCTCGGCACGGCGCGGCGCAACGCGGATACCGTGGAAGTGCGCGTTCACCCGACCATGCTTCCCTACAGCCACCCGATGGCTCGCGTGGACGACGCCTACAACGCGGTGATGGTGAGCGGAAGCAGTGTCGGAAACGTGATGTTTTACGGCTCGGGCGCGGGCCCGTTGCCCACCGGAAGCGCCGTGATGGGCGACGTGGTGGAGATTGCGCGCAACCTGGCGATCGGCGCCCCGCCCACACGCCCGCGCCTTACCCTCACGCCTTTGCCCGTTGCCCCGTTGTCGGACATCGTATGCCCGTTTTATCTGCGGATGACGGTGGCCGACCGCCCGCGCGTGCTCGCGGCAGTGGCAGGTGTTCTTGGCGACCACGGCGTCAGCATCCATAGCGTGGCGCAGAGGGATGTGGATGAGAACGGCGCGGAGATCATCCTGATCACACACCCCGCCCGGGAATCCTCGATCCGCGACGCCATCATCGAAATCGAGGACGCCGGCATCGACGCAGGCATCGGCGCGGTGATACGGGTGGAGGGATAATTGTTGATTAAGGATTAAAGATTAAAAATTAAAGATGATACGGATTTTTACCACAAAGACACAAAGTCACAAAGACGGGGAATTATAAATGCGTATTCATACTCATGTTAAATATCTCTCTGTGTCTCCGTGCCTCTGTGGTTTTTCCGACAATTCTTAATCCTTAATCTTTAATCTGCCGTCACGCCAGCCACGACAATCCTTCGTTCTGCGGCGCGGCGCCGACGAGTTGCAGGAACATGGCCTCCAGCGTGGCGTCTCCGCTGTTCAGTTGGCCTCTCAGTTCGCTCATATCGCCCTGCGCCACGATGCGCCCGCGGTCGATGATTGCCACTTCCGTGCACAAACGCTCCACAACCTCCAGGATGTGACTGCTGAAGAACACCGTTGCCCCCTGCGCCGTCAGCCTCTGCAGAATATCCTTGATGATTCTTCCGGACACGGCGTCCACGCCTTCGAACGGCTCGTCCAGGAAGATAACCGAGGGATTGTGGATCACGGCGGCCGCCAGGGCGGTTTTCTTCTTCATCCCCTGGCTGTAATCAACGATCATCTTGTCCTGGTCGTTTTCGAGTTGCAACAGCGTCAGCAGTTCCACGGCACGGCTTCGGGGCGCGTCGCCGGACAGACCGTACATCCGCGCGGCGAACTCCAGAAACTCCAGTCCGGTCAAGCGCTCGTACAGGTTCATTTCCTCGGGCAGAACGCCGATGCGGGTCTTCGCTTCCACGGCCTGCGCCGCCACGTCAAAGCCGGCAACCCACGCGCGGCCGGACGTGGGCCGAAGCAGGCCGGTCAGCATCTTG
>JAKQQT010000237.1 GCA_029564025.1 Armatimonadota bacterium
AGCGACAGGCGTTTTCGCAGAGATCACTACGCCTCCCACGGTCTACGTGACCGACCCGCAGGCGACAGGCTGGGGCGCGGAGTGGAACGGTGCGCCGGTCGTGCGCCCGCCGCTGTACGGCTCAAACGTCACGGCGCAGGCGTACACCCTGAACGGCGACACAATCACGGAGTGGCCGGCGGTGGAATTGCCGGACGGGATCGTGACGAACGGCATGGGCGGCCTGCTGTTGGCGACGAATTCCACCGGTGCGAGCTTTGTAAACGTATCAGGTTCCGGCGGAGGATGGGGGGCAGCGCTTCAGGTCGACGGGAATATACATCTGTCAAACTGGGGAGCTCCATATATCCGATTCCCCGACGGAGCGTACGTGGCCGGTGGGACTTTTTACGGAGCCGCAGGTGAGATGGGATTCAAGTCATGGTTTTCGGACGGAGTGAAGTGGAGCATACGATCTCTGTACGGCAATGCCTATATTGATAACGGCAGTCTAACCGTCGCCGGAACCAACACCGCCGCCGTGGTCCGCTCGACGGGCGGGTACATTATCGGCCCCACAATCTCCGGCAAACAGGCGCACATCTTCACTGACGGCACGAACACTTTCCAAGTCGATGTGAATGACCTCACCAACCAATTCGCAACAGTTGCGGATGCGACCGGCATCATAGCGCCGCTGATCGCGAGCGGTACAAACATCACCGTGACATCGACGCAGAGCGTGTACAGCGTCGCCGTCACGGGCGCTGGGCCTGTCGGCATAGACTGGTCGGGGCTGGCGCTGGACGGCACGGGGCGGGCCGAGGTGACGCTGCGCCTCAACGTCAAGGAATGGGGAGGAACAAACGTCACGTTCGCGCCGTCGCTGACCTTCGACCGGACCCCGGAAATCCTCGTCACGGGCGTATGTGAGTTCGCGGCGAGCACGATTGACGGGGTTACCACGCGGGTCAGGCAGAAGTGGCCGGAGTGCTGTTCGGGCATGTGGGCGCAAATCCCGTTCAGGGCGAGCGGTGACGCCGGGGCGTTCCTGCCGATCAATATCCTGACTGCATCATCTGCGACAGGTGAGGTTTGGTCCGTGAAACACGACACGTCGGCGCACAGTATCCTCCGATACTCGTTTGCCGTGCTGCCATCAGGGTTGACCAGCGTGGACGTCTATACACGGCGGGTTATATCAGGGATAGGATATACACCCTACGAGCAATACGGTAATCGCACAATCACATCGCGTAATCTGCTTGTCGCCCATCCTCCAGCCACCACTCATGCAGGGATATGGCAATCGGATATCACTAGGCTGTCTATCGGAGAGGTCCCGTCTGGCAACCTGCAAATGCTGTTTGTCGCACGGCGTCCGATGAACGCCAACGAACGCGCCGCCTACGAAGCTGGATGGAGACCGTGAAATGAGCGACGAACGAATCACCGACCTGATTTTGCAGCGGCTTGAACGCATCGAGGGCAAACTCGACCTCATGCAGACATCCGGATGCGCGAAGGCCGAGAAGCACGAGCGCACGCGCGAAGACGTGGTCGAGCTGTTCCGC
>JAKQQT010000245.1 GCA_029564025.1 Armatimonadota bacterium
TTGTTGCCCGCCTTTCTCATACGCCCCCCGGACCGACACGGCCCGGTTCAACGCTTTTACCTCGGAGGCCAGTTCCGCCAGCGCACGTTCCTGCACACCCGAAGAAGCGCCTCCCATAAAGAGCCTGAAAACCAACAGCACAGCTTCGCCGACCACCGCCGTCAGCGTCACCCACGCCAGCCGCGTCAGCGCGTTGATCGCCTGCGTGTTGGTCGCCGTCTGCGTCACGAGAGGCGCTTGGCCGTTGCCCAGGAAAAGCGTCTTGTTCACGTGCCCCATCTCGCGCCTGAGCCCGTCGATCTCATCTGTCTTCTGGCACTCGACGACCCGGCCGACATCGCTGCCGGGGACTCTTTCAACATGGATTTTCATGTCACTGATCTCCTTATCAACCCGGCGGCGGGTTATAACTGATCGGCGGGGGTTCCGGCTCAATCGGTTCGGGATACCCGGCATCCGCGCTGGAAGGTGCCGCAACCCCGGCCGTCGCAGAGCCCGCTCCGGGCACATACGTCGGGGACCATGCCAATCCGGACTGGAACCGATTGCGCCCGGTACGCAGCTCCAGGAACAGCGTACGCAGCACTACGTTCGAGTCCAGCCATCCCGTGCGGTACTCCTGAAGCACCGCCGCCCCAAGGCTCATCTCCACGCCCAGGCTGTACCACACCGTAACCAGCACGTTGCGCAGTAGCGACACCGGAACAGAAGCCGCATCGAGCCTCCCCACAGGATGGTTATCCGCGTCTACGGCCGTGCGGTAATCGAACATGACGCCCTCCAGGATCAGCCCCAGCCGATGCGCGCGCACCTCCGGAGTCAGCCAAGAACGGTAAACGTCCAATAATGCTGCAGGCAACGCCCCCCCCGCGTTTACCACGTTGATCGACACCCAACCGTTCACCGAATGGAACAGATCGTCCACCACCGTCGTGCCGACAGCCTCCCACCGGGCATAAAGCTCCGTATTGCCGGCTGGCACAGGATGGTCGAACTCGACTTTAATCCCACCGCTTGCCGGCTGAGTCCACCACCCAACGAACGCATACCCAAGACGAGTAGGCACAGGCAACGGACCCCCGGTCAATACGCCATAAACGCATTCGTCCACTGCTTCGAATCGCGTCTGACCCGGAAGGACTCCCCCTTCAGGCAGGAAATAAACCACCCCAAACAAAGTTGCAGTAGTCCAACGAGCATACAGGGTGTGACTTTCAGAGGGGACCGGCCAATCCGTATAAACCCGGCTCCCGCCCGTCGGCGCCGTGTACCACCCGGCAAACGACTCACCCACTTTGGTCGCAGACGGAAGGCTGCCATACAACTCACCCGGCGTGTATGTCCGAGGTCCCGCGTCAGACGAAGCCCCCCCCATCAGGGAAAACGTCACCGTCACATCCGCGCCCGCCAGTCTGTTCCAATGCGCGTACAGCGTGTGGTGCCCGAAGGCAAGCACCGTGCTGTCAGTAACGGGAACCGAGGGGTATTCAGAAGTAGCGCCTGTCCACCACCCCAGAAATTCATAGCCAGCCTTACTCGGAATCGGAAGCGTTCCGTAAACCGTATCGGCCGGCACCGCTCCGGAACCGTCAAACCACGTATGGAAAGGTCCGTATTGTAGAGTGGGTGTAGAAACACTGCCGCCTTGCGCGTCAAGCGTCACTGTTTCCGCCCACCTCCCAACCAAATACCTCGACCCGGCATAAGGCACCCCCTCCGCCGTGGCAAGACCCCAAATCACGTCAGAAGACAAGACGTGCAGCCACTCGCTTCCGACAGGAGTCGGTAGATCGTAGTACTCCGAAAGACGGTACCAACCCAAGAACAGGAAGGATGCGTGAGTTATGCCCGAAACAGGGAAATAAGTCCCGTAGACATGCGCGCCGTCCGTATCCGAAGGCGTCGCGTAATCCCCGACCACAAGACCGTTCGTCTCTCCGGACGCGCTGTAATACTCTCCGGCCGCCAAAGGCGGGGAAGGAGCGAAATTCAGAACAACACCGCCGTCACTCGGCATGGCACACCTCACCCTTCAAAAAAAGAATCAGAAAAAAAGGGCCGACCGCCCGCCCAAGCGGTCACGGCCGGCCCCCAGGAGACGCCGCCACAGCGTCACTCACCACACCTTACGCAACAGAGATGTTCAGGCGTTTCACGGCCGCCGAGTTTGTGACGCGCACGTCCTCGGACCAGTCGAACTTCGCCACCTCCACGCGCCCATCGTCGCGCACGTAGCTCGACGGCACCATGTACTTGCCCATGAGACGGAACGTCTTCATGAAGCTCGGGTCACGGCGCGTCGGGCTGGAACGACGAGCAAACACCAGCACGGTCGTATCCAGCAGGAACCTGACGTTCTCCGCCACGCCCACGGCCGCGCTGTCGTAGACCATGTACGACGCGCGCACCTCCGGCGTCCCGACGAACAGGTGCCCCGCCGCCGGCTCGGTCGGCACGGCCAGGCTCGCGCCCTTCGCGCCGTTCCCGACCACGAACCGCCCGCGCACCGCCGCATTGTTCTTGAACGCCACCCACGCCGACGCGCCGAACAGCACGCCCACGCCCATCAGCGAGCCGTACTTTGCCGCCTTGATGACGTCCAGGATCGCGGCGTCCACGTCCGCCACCGGGTCCGCCGTCGAGCCCCAGTTCTTGTCGTCGCCCGCGCCCGCAGCCGTCAGGGCCGCGTCGATCACGCTCTTCTCGTGGGCCAGCGCCGCGACTTCCGCCACGGCCACCGCGCCCTCGCGCAGAGCGTTCTCCAGATCCGCACTCTCCAGCTTCTCCAGGTTGTCCACCGGATAGTCCAGAGCATGCGGCTC
>JAKQQT010000250.1 GCA_029564025.1 Armatimonadota bacterium
GCGGCACCTCGCCCGCGCGCTCCAACAGTTCGTCCAGCGAGCCCGCTCCCGCAAAGCGGATCACGCGTCCGCCCGCTTCGGTGCGCTCCATCACATCGGCGGTCAGCGAATCGTTGATCAACAGCCGCGTTCCCGGCGGAACCCGCTTGCCCGGCGAAACCAGCGTCTCCCACAGGTCGCCGCCAAGCGGTTTCAGAAGCAGTATCTCCACCTTCCCGCCCGAAACCTTGTGCGCCCAGATCCTCGCCGCCCGCACACGCGATGTGTTTACCACCAAGGCATCACCGGGTTGTAAGTACTCCAGGATGTCGCGGAAGGTCCGGTGGCAGATGGAATGGTCCTGGCGGTCGAGGACCAGCAGTCGCGACGAATCGCGCGGCTCAACGGGTGTCTGCGCAATCAGTTCATGCGGGAGATGATAATCGTAGTCGGAAAGAAGCACGCTTCAATTAAGGATTAAGGATGAAGAATAAAAGATTATCCGGGCAATTCACCACAAAGGTACAAAGAAGAGGATTCAGGATTCAGGAGAATAAAAGTCATAGACGTATCATTCTGAGCGTCAGCGCCCATACGGGCGTCCGTAGGGGCGCAGTCGAAGTGTGCCTTGCGTTGGTTCGGGCACAGCATGCTGTGCCCCTACCCGACACCAAACTGAATCCTGAATCCCGAATCCTGAATCCTCCTCCGTGCCTGTATGGTTATTAGTCCATAACTTCAGGTATCGCGTTCTCCCACGCGTCGCGGCAGGCATCCACGGCAACATCAACCGGGATGTCGTCCTTGCCGAAGGCAATCCGAAGCCGGTTGCCTTTCACCCATCCCTGGAAGGCGCACGGGCATCCCTTCTCCGCGGCGATTCGTTGCAGTTCGGCGCTGTCGAATTCGCTGGGGCACGAGACGATGACGCGGCCGGGGTTCTCCGCGAACAGGGCGGAGTCGACGCGCTCATCGGTTCCGCAAAGCACCTCGGCGCCCAGTCCGTTCGAGATACAGCATTCCGCCAGGGTCACGGCGTAACCACCGTCGGAGATATCGTGTGCGGAGGCGATGTGGCCTTCGGCGATGGCTGTCAGCAAGGTCGCGCGCAGGGCGGCTTCCGCGTCCAGATTAACCTTCGGCAGGATGCCTGCCTCCATATCATGAACCGTCGCCAGGTACTCCGAACCGGCCATTTCGCCCGCGGTTCCCCGGCACGGCGCACCGAGCAAAAGGATGACGTCGTTCTCGCGCCGGAACGCCATTTCCACGTGCTTGCTCACGTCGTCCAGGATACCGACCATGCCGATCGCCGGCGTCGGCAGAATCGCCCCGTCCGGTGTCTCGTTGTAGAACGACACGTTGCCGGACACGATCGGGATGTTCCACGCGTCGCAAGTCTCCGCCATGCCGCGCACGCACTCGCGGAACTGCCAGACTGCCTCCGGTTTCTGCGGGTTGCCGAAGTTCAGGCAGTCCGTCACGCCCGCCGGTCTAGCGCCGACACAGGCCAGGTTCCGCGCGGCCTCGGCCACGGCGTTGCGTGCGCCCTCAAAAGGATTCAGCCAGCAGAACCGGGCATTGCAGTCGGTGGTCGCCGCGATCCCTTTTACCGAGCCTCGCACCCGCAAAACGGCCGCGTCTGCCGCGCCGGGCAGAACGACCGAGTTGGTTTGAACCTGGTGGTCGTACTGCCGGTACACCCACCGCTTGCTGGCGATGGTGGGATGGCTCAGAAGGGTCAGAAGAACAGCGTTCAAATCGGCCGGTTGCGGAACCGCAGACAGGTTTGCTCCGCGCATTTCCTCCACGTAGGACGGTTCGCGGGCGTCCAGGGTGTAGGTCGGACAACGGTCGGCCAGCCAGTCGGCCGGGACACAGGCGACCGTCACTCCGTCCTCGTCCACCGTCACCATTCCGTCGCCGGTCACCTCGCCGATGATGGCCGCATTGAGGCCCCACTTGCGGAACACGCCGGCCACCTCGTTCTCGTGTCCCTTTTCCACGATGGCCAGCATGCGCTCCTGCGACTCGCTGAGCATCACCTCGTAGGCGCTCATGCCCTTCTCGCGGCGCGGGACCTTCGCCACATCGATGTGCATGCCCGTTCCCGCCTTGGCCGATGTTTCGCAGGTACTGCACGTGAGGCCCGCGGCGCCGAAGTCCTGAATCCCGGTGATGTGCCCGGTTGCCAGCGCTTCCAGCGTGGCCTCGATGAGCAGTTTCTCGGTAAAGGGGTCTCCGCACTGCACGTTGGAACGGCGCGATTCGGATTCCTCGCTGAGTTCAACCGACGCAAACGTGGCGCCGTGGATGCCGTCGCGACCGGTGCGCGCGCCGACCAACAGAACCGGATTGCCGACGCCTTTCGCCGTTGCCTTTGCGATTTCGTCCTCGCGCACCAGGCCGATGGCCATCGCATTGACGAGGCAGTTACCGGTGTAGGCCGGGTGGAACACCACCTCGCCGCCCACGGTCGGCACGCCCACGCAGTTGCCGTAGAAAGCGATGCCCTCCACCACGCCGCGGAACAGGTACTTGTTGCGCGGGTCGTCGAGTGGGCCGAAGCGCAGGCTGTCCAGGCTGGCGATGGGGCGCGCGCCCATCGTGAAGATGTCGCGCAGGATACCGCCGATGCCGGTGGCCGCGCCCTGCACGGGTTCGACCGCCGAGGGGTGGTTGTGGCTTTCCATTTTGAACACCACGCCCAGTCCGTCGCCCAGGGGAACGACGCCGGCGTTCTCCATCGTGCCCTCGTCCGCCATCTGGCGGTAGTTCTTAATGAGGCGCAGAACGGGCCGTGAATACTTGTATCCGCAGTGCTCGCTCCACATCACGGAGAACATGCCGACCTCGGTGTAGGTGGGCTGTCGTCCGAGCACTTCACAGCAAAGGTCGTACTCGCTGTCGTTCAGGCCCATCTCCAGGGCCATCTCGCGGGTTCCGACAGGGTTGGTTGGGGTTGTGGTGGGGTTTGGCATGCGTTGAATCTGGCCTCGCTTTTATGAAACCGGGGTTGTTTTCAGCAACGAACGCAAGGCGGTGTTTACGGCCTCGTCCGTTGGAAAGGCTTTGGCAACGTCCGGATCCAGCCGAGTAAGGTTGGTCCCGTCCTGAAACCGTGCCAGGTATTTACCGCGCACCGGCTGTCCGAGCGCGGTCAGATTGTATTCAGGCAACAGATCATCGTCTGGAGCCTTGTGTTCATGATTCTTCATATTGCTGTTTTTCTGCTCGGGTACATAAATGGGCACTGATGATACGGAGGCCATCTGGACGATCCGAATGGGCCACAATCAGCAGTCTGTTGGAAGTTGAATGCCCAACGGTCAGGCCTCTTCTGTTTCCGAATGCTCATCACCGACAAATGTCAGGGCAAGCGGGTCGCCGAAAACCGGCGCGGCTTCGTGAAACGAAACGCCGTGCCTGCGTATGTTTTGGTTGGCCTTGTCGGTATCCCACTCAAAATGTAACATACCGTACTCACACAGGATGGTAGCACCCCGGAAAGGTATCAGGTGTCTCGTACGGGGAAGCGGATGCCGGGTGTCAGTACCCTAACCCTCCGGCCCCCTTCGACTGGCTCCGGGCAGGCACGTCTCCACAGCGAAGGACGGGGGTAGAGGACTGATACCTGAAACTTGAAACCCGCGGTCAATCTCTCAGCAGTCCCGCCAGAACGTCGGCGTATTTTTCGGCGATGACGTGGCGTTTGACCTTGAGGGTTGGCGTCAGTTCGCCGGAGTCGATGCTGAACTCGTTCGGCAGGATGGCGAAGCGGCGGATGCGCTCGAAGTCGGCGAATTGTTTTGAATGTTTGTCGATTTCGGCTTTGATGATCTTGCGCACTTCGGGATCGGCGGCGAGTTCCGCGCGGTCCTGCGGCGCTCCGTGTTCAGCCTGCAATCGTTCGAACGCCGGCACGATGAGGGCAACAACGCCCTGGCCGCGGTCGCCCATCAGCGCCACGTCGGTGATATAAGGGCTCTCCTTCAGCACGCCTTCAATCAACTGCGGGGCGATGTTTTTGCCGTTGGAAAGAACGATGATATCCTTCTTGCGGTCGGTGATGACGACGAACTTCTCGTCGATGAAACTGGCGAGGTCGCCGGTTTTGAACCAACCGTCCGGCGTGAACGCTTCCGCCGTGGCTTCGGGGCGATTCCAGTATCCGCGCGCCACGCCTCCGCCCCGGCATTCCAGTTCGCCGTCTTCGGCCAACCGCACCTCGAATCCCTGGGCGGGCAGTCCGATGCTTCCGGGGCGGATTGCGCCGGGACGGCTGACCGTCAACAGCGACGTCGTTTCGGTGAGGCCGTAACCTTCCAGGATGGGCATGCCGAGCGCGTGGAAGAAGCGCAGTGTATCCGCCGAAAGGGCCGCTCCGCCGGAGACCATATACTTGAGCCTCCCGCCGAACCGGTCGCGGACGGATTTGAGCACGAACGCATCAGCAACCGCGCGCTTTTTGGCGAGCATGGGACTGGGAATCCGGCCGTGCATCAGTTCCACGGAGTATTCCTCGCCGATATTCATCGCCCAGTGGAAGAGCCTGCGGACTTGAGCGGATTCCTTCTCGATGCCGCTTTCGACGCGGCTTCGCATCATCTCGTAGAGGCGCGGCACGCCGAACAGGTAGGTCGGGCGCACTTCCATGAAATTCTGCGGCAGGCGGGCCAGCCCTTCCACGTACGCGATGCAGGCGCCCAGCGAAAGCGGCATGTAGTAGCCGACGGTGCGCTCGTAGATGTGGGCAAGCGGCAGGAAGGATAGGAACACATCCTCTTCATTCCACGGCAGGATATCGCGCCCGGCATTGACCACTGAAACGAAGTTGCTGTGCGTCAGTTCCACGCCCTTCGGCTCGCCGGTGGTGCCGGAGGTGTAAATGATGCTGGCCAGGTCCTGCGGCTGAACGGAAGACCAGCGCTCGCGCCAGGTTTCATCGTCCAGCGGATAGGCGTGGCCGCGGGTCATCAGATCCGAGATTGGGACGGTGTTGGCGTCCGGCTCACCCTCGAAGGCGACGATGTAGCGGCAGGTGGATGCCAATGTGCGCGCCTTGGCGAGTTTGGCGGATTGTTGCGCGTCTCCCGCGAAGGCGAGGACGGCGCCGGAATCGGCCAGCGCGTAGGCCACCTGGTTGGCCGGCAGGGAGGGATAGATTGGAACGGTGACGGCGCCGATGGAGAGGGCCGCCAGGTCCGCCTTGACCCAGTGAACGCTGTTGATGCCGATGATGGCGATGCGGTCGCCGCGTTGGATACCCAAATCGATCAGCCCCTCAGCGAGGAGGCGAACGTCGGATATCAATTTCGCGTAGGAAATCGGTTCGTAAACGCTGTGCACCTTATGGCTTAGCGCGGGCCGGTCGGGGAACCGTTGGGCGGCATCCTGAACAAGCGCGTTCACGGTGTCGCCTTTGGCGGGATTACGGTTACCGGGTACCGCTCGATCGAAGAGATAATCGCTCATGTAGTGGTTCCTGGCGGTATCCTACGTTTTGGTGAGATCGGCGACAAGGTTCGAGTACTTCCTGACGAGGATGTGACGGCGGACCTTGAGGGTGGGAGTCAACTCGCCGCCCTCGATGCTGAACGGGTGCGGGAGAAGAGCAAACCGCCGGATTTTCTCGAACTCGGCCAGGCCGGAGGAATGCCGTTCAATTTCGGACTTGATGACTTTCCGCACGCCCTTGTCCTGCGCGGCGGTCTCGGGGTCGGTCGGTGTCTTGTGGTCGGCGTGCAGGCGTTCGTAATCCGGCCAAAGGCGACACCGTGAACGCGC
>JAKQQT010000251.1 GCA_029564025.1 Armatimonadota bacterium
CACGCGCACATAGCGGCGTTCGCCCGTGCCTTCCCACGGCGCCTCCGGTTCGTCCCACTCGCGCATCGCCCCCCCTGACACCTGTGCTTCGACTGCGTCCCTACGGACGCCCGTAGGGGCGCCCTTCGGGCTCCGCTCAGCATGCCTGAATCCTGAATCCCGAATCCTGAATCCTGTGTCCTTCTTCCCGCCCGAAACGCGTTCCCAGAACACCTGCCACGCCCGGACCCGCCACGGGACGGGAACCTCGGACAGCGGGAACAGGATGCGCTTGCCGTAGCGTTCGTCCAGGCACGAAACGGCCTCCTCCAGGGCCCGCTTGCGCCGGATTCTGTTCAGCGTGAACAGATCGCCTTCCAGCGGCGGCGGGTCGCCGATATCCGCCCCGATCAGCGCCATCGCCGTTACCGGCGCCTTCGGTTGCAACCGCTCCACCAGACGAAGCGCGGCGGGAAGAACGCAACCGGCGTCCAGCACGCGGCGCGTTTCGCGGGTTTCGATGCGGGCACCGGTTTCCATCTCAAGCCACAGCGAAAGCACGCGGCAACATCGGTTCCCGAGTTGAGCGGCCACAACATCGGCGATGCGCTTCGCCGCTTCCTGCAGTTCCTCACGGCGCTCCATTCCGTCGTCGCGGCGTATCCTTGCCCGCAGGGTCTCCGGCGGGAAGTCCGGGCGCACCGGGTCGGGATACCGTCCCCGGGCCAGGGCGTGCACCAGCGGCGCATCGGCGCCCACCTGCGCGCGCAGTTCCGCCAGGGCGGCCGCGGTCAGTTCCGCAATGTTGTCGTACTCCAGACGCTCCAGCCGTTGGCGGGTTTTCGGCGGCAAAGGCCACAGCGCGGAAACGGGTTGCGGAGCCAGGAACGCCGCCTCCGCTCCGTGGGGAATCAGCGTCACCGGGTTGTTGAACGTGTCCGGCACCATCGTGGCTGTGCGGGCCACCAGTTTGTTCGAGGCCGCCGCGGAACGCGCTCGATAACCCGTTTCCGATACGGCGCGGTGGGCGTCGGCGATGGCGGCCTGCGGGTCGGGACAGCCGGTGAAGTCCAGGAAAGCCTCGTGCGGCGCGAGGGGTTCCAGCCAGGGCGCGTGCCGCAGACAGAGGCGCATCCAGCGGTCGGCGTCGGCGCGGACGTGATGCGGGTCGTAGGCGACGACGTTCAATCCGGCACAGATACGTTTCGCCTGGGGTGCTGGCAGGCCGGGGTGCACGCCGCGCCGCCGGGCTTCGGGGCAGGCGTCAAGCACAACCCCGCGTTCGGCCACGGCCAGGGGCGCGCGCGCGCCGCGCTGAAGTTCCGCGCGTGCGTAAAGACCATCGATGTGTATAAACCCGACCCAGCGCCGCATGATGAAGCCTCAATCAATCGAACATCTGTTCTATATTGATTGTCGCATGCTTCGGACGGGGATGTCAATGGGAAAGGTATCAGGTGTCGGGTGTCAGGGCCGGACGGAAAACCACAGCCATACCCATACGGGGCGTACGCTCCGGCCCGTGGGGGAGGCACGAAGGGGAATCTTGCCACAAAGGCACAAACAAAAAGAACAATTTCGAGCAGGGGGACGTGTGCGAGCTCGAATTGTGCCGGCTGAATCGACAACCTGAGCGTGACTTGTCAGCGAGGACCTGCGTTTTCGTCCCCCGGCATCGTGAAATCCTGGCAACGACGCACCGTGTTGCTGTTACCTACCCGTCCGTACCCGAATCCATATCCGGCCGCCGCTTTCTGGACGTCACCACGGCGTACAGTATCCCCGCGACGCACAACGCCCAGAACCACCACGGAACGATCGGCGCCCACGTCTGAATCAGGTATTGCTGGCGCTCCAGGAACACCGCCATCCGGGTAAACACCGTGTTGCCGAAGAATGCGCCGAAACTGACCATCAACAGCCAGCGTCCCATCGTCGCCGCGCCCTTGATCGGTTTCGCCTTGTGCTCGATGGAGAACAGGAAGTACACCATCACGCACAGAATCGTGGTTACGAAGATGATGTTGTTCAGTGTCATCGACAGGCTGAACGGAGAGGAACCGGCCACCGCCAGCGGAGACCCGTCGGCGCGGGCGACCAGTGGTCGGAACGAGTCGGTAATCTGCGGCATATTCAATAGGAACTGCGCCTTGAACACCATGCCGGCACCGGCTCCCAGCGTCATGCCGATGACGATGCGCGAAAGCCACAGGTACTTGCGGCTGAACTGCGCGTACCACAGCAGGCCGAGCAAACCGACCAGCACCCACGCCATACCCCAACTGCGGTTCTGGAAGCCCTTGACCATCGGGTCCCACCACAGTGGTCCCAGCACGCTGTTCCAGATGACGATGAAGTTGTAGCCCACGCCCAGGCCAACCATCACGTTCAGCAACATGCGGTAAAGCTTGTTGTCGCTCCAGAGGTACGTGTAGATGCCCAGCGTGACCATCGCGGCCAGCCAGATCAGGTAATGCGGTGTGTCAGGCATCCCGGCGTTCCTTTCTGAGCGACGCAAAATAGCCGATGTTGCCGATAACCACGGCGAGGATGATGACCAGTTGACCGAAGGCGAGGGGAACGATCAAGCGTGTTCCCTGGCTGTCGCGGTCCGCCATGTCCGGATGCAGGATGGAGTCGTATTCCGCCGCGCCGCGCACGCCTACCAGCATACCGGACAACTGCCCGCTCAGGATGTACCGGTAATAGGTGGTGGACTGGATGCTGGTGCAACCGAAGCCGACGTGCGTTCCGTACACCCCGTGCACGAACGGGATCCAGTTTTCCGAAGGTGTGTACGTGCAGGAAAAGACGAGGTATATGTCGTCGATATTGCGCACACTCTGCATCAGCGGCAGTTTGTCTGAATCGTCCAGCGAGTTTCCGTAATAGTCCCTGGGATACTGGCGGCGGATGTCCTTGGAGATTTGTTGCATCCCCTGCCAGTCGCCCTTGAACAGGCCGAGCGTTACCCAGTCGGTTCCATACTTCCTGTCCGGGTACTTTTTCCGGACAAGGCGGGCGATCACCTCTTCCGCGAACCGGGGCGCCAGCGGGTTGTCATTGGACACGACCACAAACGGGATTTTCTTGCGGAACAGGTGGTCGAACACCACTTCCACCTGTCCTTCGTTCTCTCCCTGGCTTCCCTGATCCCAGGCGCTGTCCACCAGCACGACCTTGCCGGCCGGGCACTTCTCGATGGTGTCGTACAACCTCTGCGTTTCGGGAGAGACGCCGGTCGGAAGGCGGAAGGGGCGTATGAACGGGATGCCGCAGGCGAGCGCAAGGCACAGGTATATCCAGCGCCGGTCGATGGTCTGCAATCTGTCAAGTAATGTGACCATGATCCGTTACTCCATATCGAAGTAGGCGCCGCGTTCCAGCGACAACCAGAAGCGCAGACCGACGGCGATGGCGCCCAGCATCATGCCGAACCACATCCCGCGCACGGCCCCGGAGTTGGCGATGTAAAGTATCCACTGGGCAACGGCCGGAAGGCGCATCGCTTCCGGCAATCCCTGTGTCAGCCACGATCCGAACGGCGTCTGCCCGATGAGAACGATCAGCGCGGAAGCCATCATCAGCAGGGCTTCGCGCGACTTGATTTTGAAAGCGCGGTAGGCGGCGCTGGCCATGTAGAACGCCAACAGCGAGAACACGGTGGAACCCGCCGGGCGCAGGACATAGTTGAAAACCACATCGTAGGTCTTCTTTGTCCAGCCCGCCTCGGCGGTCGAACCGTATCCCGCGATACACCCGGCAACCATCGCGATGAAGAAGATGATACTGCCGTACCATTCCGGGCTCTTCTTGCGGATCGCCGTGCTGTGCTGAAGCCACAGGCTGATGAGGCCCATGCCCCACGCCATGGTGCTGAGGACGATGAAGAAGTTGTTGACGTTGACAATGCCGTCCGAAAGGTAGGTGGACGGACCAATGGTCACCGTGTCGCCCGCGGACAAAGACTGCGGTTCCACGCGTTCCGGCGTGCCGGACACGCGTTGCCGGAAGATCAGTATCTTCTTCTCAAGACCGACACTGCGAACCTCGGCGCCGGATTGAAGGCGGATCTCCGTCGGCGTCACATCAAGGACCCGGCCGGAAACCGACTGCCACGGTATGGTCGGCGGGACAACGAACTCCAGGAAGTAATACAGACCCGCCAGAAAAGTAACGATGGCAATGAGGCGTCTTTTCCACATGGTTACTTGTATTCCCCCACGATTTTCGTTGCCAGGTCACCGTATCCCAGCGTCACGGCGATCGCGCCGAGAAGGATAATCGAGATGATGAGAATCTTGCCCCAGTCCTGCCCCACCAAGCTTCCCAGCATCGTCGATTCCTTGGTCAGGTAGGCGCTGGCGGCGTACAGTTCCTCGCCGATGACCGTGTAGTCGCAACTGGTGATAAAAAACGGAATCTGGAAGTACTGGTCGGTTCCGGCAATCTGCATCGCACCGGTGCGCTGGCCTGGTTCGGTGAGCAGGAGGGACGTGTAGTCGTACAGGCCGAAGAAAAAGTGCGAAGCCGTTTGCTCCCGTTCCATCAGGTTGGCGGTGGCGAGGGCAAGCTGGTCGCCCTGGGCCGCCAGGAAACGGATATCCTCGGCGCGGAAGAGCTCGCCCCTTCCGTGGGATTCGTAAGCCTGTTTTACAATGTCTTCCGCAATCGGGACGATGACCGGCAG
>JAKQQT010000277.1 GCA_029564025.1 Armatimonadota bacterium
GTTTCGCCAAGACGATCATCACGGTGTCCAGGTCAAAGGACGCCGGCCGCACCTGGGAGGTCCTCTGCCCGGAAATCCCGGCCGCGCCCGGTGAGAATGACGAGCCCAGCATGTTCCATGAGCCGCACGCCGTCGAGCTGGTCGACGGCACGCTGGTCGGGCTCGTGCGGTATCACGGCGACGACAACTGCATGCGCGCGACGCGGTCTGAGGACGGCGGCAAGACGTGGACGACGATGGAGAAGACACCGATGGTCGGCCTGCCGCCGCACCTGCTCGCGTTGCCGGACGGGAAACTTGTGAACGTCTACGGACGCAGGATCGCGCAATTCGGCTACGGGGAATTCGCCTGCATCTCGGATGACGGCGGCAAGACCTGGGATGCCGAAAACGAGATCATGCTCCAGCCTTCATCCAACGGCGACCTCGGGTATCCGGCTTCCTGCCTGCTGCCGGGCGGCGACCTCCTCACCGTCTACTACCAGAAACGCGCGCCCAAGGAGAAGCCCGTTCTCATGGGCACAAGATGGCGCGTAACACGTTAACGACGTGCCCCAGGGTTCAAAACACAACCAGGATAAGGAGTGCACAATGAAACAACTGTTGCTAAGCGTGGCCTGCGGCACGCTCATGTCGGTTGAAGCCGTCACGTTGCCGGATCCTTTGATCTGGTGGACAATGGATGAAACGGCGGCCGGAAAAATCGCCGACGCGAGCGGAAACGGACACGATCTGAAGCTCGGCCCCGGCCTGTCATTGGTTGAAAGCCGTATCTCGGGCAAGGCGCTTGCCTCCGACGGAACGACGAACACATGGGCCACGTTCTCATGTCCGGCCCTCACGAGCCGCACGATATCGTTTTGGTTATACCGTAATCCGGCGGACAATGACGCGTCAATCACGAGCGTGGAAAACAAGTATCCCTACATCTTCAGCGGCCTGTCGGGCATGATTCTCATGTTCGAGGGCACGACGGAAAGTTTCCGGCACAGCGTGGGCCAGTCGATGTCGGCGCCCTTTACCTTCTCAGGTCCGCTCCGGACATGGTGGAGCCACCATGCGATCACGCTTGAAGATACCGGTGCGAAGGACGGTGCCACGGGCGGCGCCATCTGTCAATGGAACTACTACCGCAACGGCGGGCTGGTTTTCGCCAAGACCAATCTCGTCGCCACCGGTTCAATCGAGGTCGCCAATCCTGCCGT
>JAKQQT010000307.1 GCA_029564025.1 Armatimonadota bacterium
GTCGGATATGATTGGCGACAATATGTCGCTCGGTCCGGCCCCGACTTTCCAGAATCTCTATGAAGTCTCACCCGATTCCCCGATCATCCTGACGATGACGAGAACCGGTTCCTTCTGGGATTTCTATATCAACGGAGTACACGTATACGGCGGCAACTTTATAAAGTCGCCGATGGCTGATCACAAGATCGGCTTGTACTCCTACCAGACCTCGTCGTCCATCACAGCCGACTGGGCCAAGTTCAGCGGCGTGATGCCGGAAACTCCGGTTCCGGGCGACCTGAACCGCAACGGCATTGTCGACAACGGCGACAGCCTCTCGGCACTTCGAATCGCGGCGGGGCTGTTGACCGCCACGCCAAATGACCTGGCCGTCGGCAACGTCGCCGGAGCCGACACGGTCATCTCGATACTGGACGCGATGCGAATCGCGCAAGCCGCAAACGGCGCACCGCTGTAAAGCGCTTCGCCGGCAACTCACCGGAGGTCCCGTCCCCCGCGGGCGGGACCTCCTTTCAAACGAAGCGGCATTCTGCCTGACCCGATCGGAATATCGACTTGCCAAAACGACACTTATTGAGCCTGCTTGCCGCACTGCTGTTGGTCGCCCCGGCGTTTACTCAAACGCCCCTCGTGTATGATGACTTCTCTGCGGCAACGCTCAATCCAGCCCTTTGGACCGTCATCAACGAAGCCGGTACGGATTTAGCGGACGTTTCAACGGCAGACGGCGTACTGACGGTAACGGGCAAGGCCAACCGCACCGGCGCGGCCACCACGATGCGACCCGGTCGAAAATGCGTTGTGGAAGTGACGGCGCTGGGTTGGACGGGCACCAACCAGATACTGCAGTTCTACGCCGGTTCCGGTACCGATTTCACCAACTTCCTTGAGTTCGGCCTGGAGAACACGGAACCGGACGGAACGCCGATTGCGCACATCTGGACGCCCACAGCGGAAACATATTCGGCACCATCTCCAGTGAAAGGAAGAGTCAGCCCGGCGAATCCAAGCGTTCTGCGGGTAGAACGGGACAACGCCACGTGGAGATTCTTCATTAACGGCAACCATATACACACCTACACCGGAGAACCCGTTCCGGACGACGGGCGCATCGTCCTCTACGGTTGGAGAACAAGCGTCAGTATTTGGGACGACATACGAATGACAGGCCCCTCGGTAAAGATTATTTCCCCTGTTGACGGAACGGCGGCGACCAACGAGATTGACATCACCGGCGAAACAGGTCACGACACGGCTTCGTGGAAACTGGAAGCCGGCCTCGGTGAAAAACCGCTGACGTGGCATGAGATATCCAGCGGAACGGGAACCGCCTCCGGGATACTCGGCCACTACCGTGTTCCAATCACATCGCAGAGTAAAGTGACACTGCGCCTGACCGCCACGGATGCGGAAGGTTTCAGCCGGTCCGCTCGGTCAACGCTGTCACTCACGTCTCCCGGATTCCGGCAACCATTGCACGGCCAGGTGGTCGGGACAGCCTTTTCCGCCGTCCTTTGTCGCGAGTCGGAAGAGCACGTGCGCGCCGTGTTTTTCAAAAACGGCCAGGTCGTGGGTGAAACGAATCAGAAACCGTTTACCTGGCGCATCATCACCGAACCGGGAGATGACGGCCCTTGCACACTGGGCGCCATTCTGTACACGTCCGCCGGCGTCGCCACCGTCGTACCTGAAATCAGTGTCACCATTCAGCGCGACCTTTTCGGTTCCAACCCCCGCGTGGCCGACGACGGTAAGGGTTTCGTGTTTCCGGACGGTTCCGTGGGAATCGCCGTGGGCCAGAACGATGGATACCCATGGGCGGGCCTCGACCGGTTGTGGCAGTACGGGGATGTCGCATCGGCTGAAAACTACGTCAAAAATCTTCGCGCTCACGGGGTCAACGTGATGCGAATAATGGTCGAGTACGCGCAGAGTACCTCCCAGTTGCTCGAAAACCCACTGGGGTCGTACAGGTCGTCGGTCGTCAACTTCTGGGACCGGTTTCTGCCCATCTGCGAACGCAACGGAATGACCGTTCTGATGACGCCATGGGATACATTCTGGATGAATCAGCCCTGGTCGGCGAATCCGTACAATGCCGTAAACGGCGGTCCGTGCGAAACCGTGAGGGACTTCATCACCAAACCGGAGGCCCGCGCCTGGCAGAAGGCCCGTTTCAAGTTCATCATCGACCGGTGGGGCGCCAGCAAGGCTATTTTCGCCATCGACCTGTTGAACGAGTTTGATATCTGGTGGGATGCATCGACGGAGGAACGGGCCGACTGGATCGAGGAAATGGCCGCTTACGTGGAATCCTACGAACGTCAAAAGTGGGGAAGGCGGCATATGCTTACCGTCTCGTCCGCCGCGGCCCAACCGGGCGGTATCATAGGTGAAATCATCTACCGGCACCCGTTGTTCGACTTCGCCAACACGCACCAGTACTACGGCGGTACGGTGAACAATCCGCAGAACATCATCGACCCCGCGATCTCTGTGAACGGAGGCATCAAGTACAGCCTGCCTCAGTGCTATGACGGCCGTCCCTACACGGACAGCGAAAGCGGCCCCATCGACAACTGGATTCAAGACGAATCGTGGGACAATCTGTACTTCCGGTTCATGGCTTGGGCTCATTTTGCTTCCGGTGGAACGGGCACGGGAATGCGCTGGCCTTACCGGACGCCCCACTACCTGACAGCCGGCATGCACGATGCCCAACTGGCCGTTTCCAGTGTTTCCAAGGCGCTGGACTGGCTTCGTTTCAACCCTGTGAACGCGGATTCCCGGTTAAGCATAAACAAGACCGGCATGATACTGATGGGTTGCGCGGATTCCAGACAGGGGGTTGCATGGATTGCCCAGGATGTACGGGTCGCCCCGGCCCAAAACATCAACGGAGCACAACTGACGTTAACGGATTTTGAAGACGGCCGCTATATCGTCACCTGCTGGAATCCCGTCACCGGATCGGTTCAGACCAGAACACAACGCCAACCCTACGCCGGCAACCTGATCGTTCCTCTGCCGACCATTCCGCTTGATGTTGCCGTAACCGTCCGCCGCATTCCGGACGGCGACCTGAATATTGATATGGTTGTTGATATGTCCGACGCCGCCGCCGCACTGAAGATCGCGGGCGGCCTTTCCGGCGCCGATTCCGCTCAAACCGTCATCGCCGATATGAACGGCGACGGCCTTATTGATCTGCGGGATGCCGTCGCCATAGCCCTTTTGGTGAAGTGAAACAAAGCATGAACTTCGGCAAGAAAGCATCAAGAACAACGTTGATTCTGCTCCTGGCGGCTCTAAGCGTCCTCTCCGCATCCGCTGCGCCACCTGTATTTGACGATTTTTCATCAGCGAAAGTAGATTCCGACCGCTGGGAATGGCTGACAGAAGAGGGCACGGGAAAAGCCGATGCCGCTATCAAGGACGGAAGCCTGATAATCACGAGCGCGCCGAACCGGGCCGGCCTGGCGACGACGGCGCGGATCGGACGCAAGGCCGAAGTGCAGGTGGACGCACTGGGCTACACCGGCACCAACCAGATTCTGCAACTGACGTCCGGTGAAGGCAGTCACTCCGAGTTTGTCGAGTTCGGCTTGGAGGGGGTTGATGCATCCGGCAAACCGATAGTGCATGTGTGGGGGTCGAACGGAGAGGGATATCAGGGACCGGTTGCGCTCGCGAGCCCTGTGTCCCCCGAACACCCCGTTACACTTCGAATCCTCCGCGACGGAAATCACTTCCAGTACTTCGTCAACAATTCCCGTGTATTTGAGGGCAATTCCGGCGCGCTTGATGAGCATGCGCGGGTGTTCCTGTACGGCTTCGAACCCAGTGTCAGCCGATGGGACGACCTTCGCATCAGCGGTCCGCCGGTAACACTGGCCAGGCCCGAATTCCCAACATCCCCGAAGCAAAGCCTGGACGTTCGGGGTTCCGTTTCCTCCGGCGCCGTCTCCTGGACACTCGAGTGGGCGCAAGGCCCGTATCCCGTGGAATGGTTTCCTGTAGCGAATGGCAAAGGCCCGGCAAACGGCGTTCTGGGAAGATGGACACCAACTCCCAACGCCGCCGGTGAGATTATCTTCCGGATAACCGCCGTCGACGCGGATGGTTACGGGCGTTCTGTCTGGCGCACGGTGTCCTCCGGAAGAAATGCCATCAGCAGTCCGATGAACGGCCAGGTCGTCGGACCGGCGTTTTCCGTTGCTCTCGGAAATGCAATGCCGCCCGGCGCCAGGCTTGTGGTATTCGGAAACGGCAAGTTGATGTCGGAGGCCGTGGAGGGCCGCGGTTTTGCCCGTATCATTCCGAACGCAGATGGCCCCCTGACTCTTCAGGCGGTGGTGATCACACCGGACGGGAAGAAGAACTACACGTTACCCGTTCATGTGCGCGTCCAGCGCAACCTTTACGGCAGGAACGCAAGACCAACCGAACAAGGGCACGCATTTGTTTTCCCGGACGGCCAAGCGGGCGTGCTGATTGGAGAGAACGATTCCTACACGTTCCCCGCGCTGTACCCGCTGTGGCGCGAGGGCAACGTTGAATCAGCAGAAGAATACCTACGGATGTTGCGGTCACACGGCGTAAACGTGTTGCGGATGATGCTGGAATCCGCCGGACGGCCGATGGAGTTCATCGAAAATCCTCTTGGCACATGGAACCCGGAAACTCTCCGGTTCTGGGACCGGTTCCTGCCTCTTTGCGAGCGACACGGCATGACCGTGCTGATCACGCCGTGGGACACGTTCTGGATGAACCAGCCGTGGACACGTAGCCCGTACAACAGAGCCAACGGCGGTCCATGCGCCACCCCGCGCGACTTCCTTACGGATCCGACTGCCCGCAGACTCCAGAAACAGCGCATCGCGATGATGATCGACCGCTGGGGAAACAGCCCGGCTATCTTCGCTATCGATTTGCTGAACGAGTTCGACATCTGGTGGGACGCCCCGCCGCGCGAGCGCGTCGCCTGGGTCCGGGATATGGCGGCCTTCACCCGTGATTATGAACTGAAAAAGTGGGGCCACGCGCACATGCTGACGGTGTCTTCCGCAATCGCCGAGCCGTCCGGCAGTATCGGCGATATGGTGTTCAACTATCCCCTGTTCGACTTCGCCAACACCCACCTGTACTACCGGGGCACGGTCAACGCTCCGAACAACACGATCGATCCCGCGCTCGATATGGCCAAGGGTGTGCGTTACGCGTTGAGCCAGATTCGCGACGGTAGGCCGTATACCGACACCGAGAGCGGGCCTATCGATCGATGGGTGTCGGACGAATCCTTCGATAATGAAGTCCACCGCCAGATGACCTGGGCGCATTTCGCGGCCGGCGGTTGCGGAACCGGTATGAGATGGCCCTACCGTCACCCGCACAATCTGACTGAAGGAATGCACCGCAACCAGCGCGCGGTCGCCCAGGCTTCGAATGACATCGATCTTCAGACCTTCTTCCCTTGCGATGCCGGTGCGAGGCTTCATCCTTCCAAGGGCTTGCTGGCTATCGGTTCGGCTGATCGAAACCAGGCCGTCATCTGGATACGCTCGAATGCGGAAACGCCCGAAGGTCCGATTCGGGACGGCTCGGTCCGCATGCGCAAGATGAGCCCCGGAAACTACCGTGCAACCGTCTGGGACACCACGACGGGGATACCGCTGGCACGCAAAGACATAGCGTCGGAAGATGGCGTCCTGTCCATTCCGCTTCCGCCCTTCAAGGTGGACACGGCGGTCTCCGTTATACCCGCGACCAATCCTATTTCCGAAACACGCCCAGAAAGTGAGAAACCCGCAACGAAGATGAACGATACACCTTTCCGCCCGCCCGCCACGCCACTGATCACACACGATCCGTACTTCAGCGTCTGGTCCTTCTCCGACCGGCTCACCGATGGACCGACACGGCACTGGACGGGGGCGCCGCAACCCATCTGTGGCCTTGTTCGCATCGACGGGGTAACCTACCGCTACGCAGGCTCCGACCCGGAAGGCGTTCCGGCGCTGGAGCAAATCACGCTGGATGTGTGGCCTACGCGAACCGTTTATGTGTTCCGCGGTGGCGGGATTGAGTTGGCAATCTCGTTTATCACCCCGTCATTGCCGCACAACCTGGATCTTCTGTCCAGGCCGGCGACATACGTCCAATGGTCGGTTCGGTCGACAGACGGCAAACCGCACGAAGTAAAGGCTTATCTGGACATCACAAGTCACATAGCCGTGAACAAGCCGGACCAGAAGGTCACCTGGGGCCGTTATCGTATCGGCGACCTGAACGCCGCGCGCATCGGCACGACAGAGCAACCCATCCTCGCGAAGGCGGGCGACGACCTCCGTATCGACTGGGGCCATTTCTACCTGGCGCAGAAAGGCGGAACGATTCACGCGGGGAGCATATCCTCTCGGAATGGCTTTGTGGCGTCCGGCGAACTGCCGGGTAACGACGACTTGAGGGAACGCGCCGTTGCGGACGACACCCCTGTCCTGGCGTGCGTGAAAAGTCTGGGAACGGTCGGTTCGGACACGGTATCGGATTTTGCCGTCCTGGCGTACGATGACATCTACAGCCTGGAGCACATGCAGAATCGCCTGCGGCCGTACTGGCGGCGAAATGGAGCCGATGCCGAAGAACTGCTGAAAACGGCTTTCGCCGATTACCCCGCTCTCGCCGCCCAGTGCAAGGCGTTCGACGAAGAACTGGTACTGGACCTGACCACAGTCGGCGGCGCGAAGTACGCGCGGTTGGCCTCGCTGGCTTACCGGCAGTGCTTCGCCGCTCACAAACTCGCGGCCGAAGAGGACGGAACGCCCATCTTCTTCTCCAAGGAGAACTTCAGCAATGGTTGTATCAACACCGTCGATGTCACCTACCCCTCATCGCCCTTCTTCCTTTTGTTCCAGCCGGAACTGCTGAAGGCCCAACTCGGACCGATTCTGGACTACGCGGCTTCACCCCGATGGCCGTGGGCGTTTGCCCCGCACGATCTCGGCACCTATCCGCTGGCCAACGGACAGGTGTACGGCGGAGGCGAAAAGTCCGAGCGGAATCAAATGCCCGTCGAGGAATGCGGCAATATGCTGATCATGCTGGCCGCGCTTGCGAATGTGGAAGGAAATTCGGACTTCTCGAACCGGCACTGGGACACCATCGCCGGTTGGGCGGACTACCTGCTGGCAAAGGGACTCGATCCGGAGAATCAACTCTGCACCGACGACTTCGCGGGACACCTGGCCCACAACGCCAACCTCTCCGCGAAAGCCATCATGGCCATCGCCGGATTCGCCCGGTTGTGCGCCATGACCGGGCGGAACGACGTCGCCAGGCGCTACGAGGAGAAGGGTCGGGAGATGGCCGCCGAGTGGATGAAAATCGGGGACGACGGCGGTCATTTCCGCCTGGCCTTCGATCAGCCGGGTACGTGGAGCCAGAAATACAACCTCGTGTGGGATTCGCTTCTCGGACTGAATATCTTTCCCAAAGAGGCGGTCCAGAAAGAAACGGCTTCGTATTCCGCGCGCCTTCGGAGATACGGCCTCCCTCTCGATAATCGTCGAACTTATACCAAAACCGACTGGCAAGTCTGGACGGGGGTGCTGGGCGGTTCTCCGCTTCTCGATGAAATCGTCAGCCGCATGTTCGATTTCGCCAACGAAACTCCGGACCGGGTACCGTTCTCGGACTGGTATGAGACCACCGACGCAAGGAAATCCGGTTTCCAGGCCCGAAGCGTAATCGGCGGCGTGTACATGCCCTTGCTGGCGAATCCGGAAATCGCCGGAAAGTGGATCAAGCAGGCCAGGGAAATGACCGATACTTCCGCATTGAATTGACCTGGTTCACTTTCGGCGGGTTCGGGGGATCACATCAACGGTTCTCCCGAACCCGTGAGTGACACGGCCGGCCGGCAAACGATCCCCGCATCGATGAACTGATTGCCACCCGCATTGCGGCAGTGTATCGCCAGCACATTTCGTCCGGAATTGATTCCATTTGCCGCGTTCCCGGTAATCGGGTAGTAATCGTACGCCCGATTGTATCCCGCCTCGGAAAGTGCCAGCCGACCGTTGATGTAAACCTCAACGTCTTCATCGTGATTGAGCCGCAGAAAGAACCTCAGCCTCTCCGGCCGATCCACGAAGAAGTCCCGTCTCAACCAGATATTGTACGTGGACCAGTTCGTCCGCACAACACCGCCGGGCGTTCCGAAGGCGCCATTGCGAGTTGACCATGCAGAATCGTTGAACTCCGGCTTCATCCACCGCGCCGGAGGCGTGCTGTATGTGAATCGCCACTGTGTCGGCCCGGCTTCGGAGGTCGGCAATATGGTGACATAGCCGGTAGTGGGTAGCGGCTTCCCCTTCGTCGCGGCGGCGATCCGGTTCAAATCGCCCTTGACGATGCGCCGGTCGTAGGTCATCAAGCCGGCTTGCTCTGTCTCGACATCGGTGATCTCCGTATACACCGCCGCGGACATACCCGGATTGTCGCGCAGAGTGTACACCTGATTCATCATCTGCTCGTAACCCCGGGTGACTTCGCTGAACGACTGAGTCACGGCGTAGGTGTATCCGGAACGCAACCAGACGTGATTTGGAGCGTAGGACCATATTCCGCCAAACTCGCCAAGCACCGCCGCGCGGTTCGGCTCCGGATTCGGCGACGAAGGCCCCGGGTAGATGTGCATATCCACCATATGCCCGGCACCGTGGTCCACCCATCCGCTGGCGCTGTTCACAAGGCGCGACGGATCCAACGACATTGCCCAATTCGTGACTCGAACGGTGTCATACTGCCCCCATCCTTCGTTGAACACAACCCACGTGATAATGCTCGGATGGTTGTAGCGGCCTTCGATCAACCGCGCGAGTTCAACCTCAAATTGCGTCCGCCACTCGCCTGTGGAGTTGACGCCGTTGGGCATATCCTGCCAGACGAGAAGCCCGAGTTTGTCACACCAGTAATACCAGCGCTCCGGTTCCACTTTGACGTGCTTGCGCGTCATGTTGAATCCGAACTTCTTCGTCATCTCAATGTCGAACTTCAGCGCTTCGTCCGTGGGCGCCGTGTACAATCCATCCGGCCAGTAACCCTGATCAAGGGGACCAATCTGGAAGACGATACGGTTGTTCAGCGCAAGTCGCTGTATTCCTTGGGAGTCCTTCTTCAGGCTGATCTTCCGCATTCCGAAGTAACCCCGAACCTCGTCCAGTTCCGATACTCCGGAATAGAGGCTGATCCCAAGATCGTACAGGTGCGGGGATTCGGGCGTCCAGTGCAGGGCGTCCGGCACCGGCACCGTTATCTCCTGATCCGCCGGTCCCCGGTTCCACGAGATAACCGCCGAGCCCTTCATCACGTTGACCTGGGCAATCGTTCCTTCTGGCGCGTTGGCTGTCTGCACACGAAGCTTCACAACGCCCGCGTCGATGTCGGGCGTTACCTTGTATGACACGATACGGGCTACCGGCGCCGGTTCCAACCACACGGTCTGCCATATACCCGTCACGGGTGAAAACCAGATATCCTGCGGATCGCGGACCTGCTTGCCCCTCGGATTCGGGCCGGGATCCATGGGGTCCCAGACGCCGACAATTAACTCCTGGTCTCCCGAAGGACGCAAAGCATCGGTGACATCAAACGTGAAGCCGTCGTATCCGCCCCTGTGGGTTCCCACTTGAGTTCCGTTCACCCATACGCGTGCTTCCCAGTCGACCGCGCCAAAATGCAGGAGGATGCGCTTTCCCTGATAGCCGGCGGGAACCTGGAAGATACGGCGGTACCAGACCCTCTCGATATGGCGCCCGATTCCGGACAAGGCCGATTCCACGGGGAACGGAACCAGAATCTCCCCTTCGAGGTTGCGACCCACCGGCGGCGCCTCGGCCTGTGCGGCTTCCGCGAACTGCCACAATCCGTTCAGCGATATCCAGTCGGCGCGCATCATCTGGGGACGCGGGTACTCCGGTAACGGATTTGTCGGATTCACACGGGATGTCCAGGGAGTGGTGAGGTTTCCAGGTACCGGTTGCCACGCCGTGGCGGTACCTCCCAGCAAGCCGAACAGGCAGACTGTCGCAATCCGGGCAGTATGCATCAGGTACCTCCGGGTAAACTTGAAACGTGCAGAACCGCCACACCCAGATGTCATCGTCGGACCCTCTTCGCTACTTAAGCGTGGTTCGTCAACGCGAATGACGCGGTTTCGTTCTGTTTTGTTCGTCAACATACGGTATGCCCTCTTTTCACCGTTGCTGAGAAGGCGTCAGTATGCACTATACTGTATCATAATAACCTTCACGGAATATGAACGGGTGGGTGCAGTTGGTTAGGCTCCTTACATCAACCGTGTCTTTTTCGTTATGAAAATCTCCGACCGATCTCTGTTTGGCCTCTACATCACTTTCCTGTTTGTGCTCGCCGGCGCGGCGATTGCGTTTATGTGGACCGGCGGCCGTGCGCGCCCTGACGGTTGGGGACGCGCGCCCAACGAAATCGTCTTCACCGGCTGGGGAGGCCCCGAGGAAAAAGACACGTTCACTCGACTCGTCAACGAGTTCATGCGCGAGAATCCGGACATCAAGGTACGCTACGTCATCGTTCCGCAGAACTACATGCAGAAACTGCAGATCATGATGGCCGGCGGCACCCCGCCCGATGTGTTCTATATCCCCGACGGCGACTTCCCCGCGTTCGTCGTGAAGCAGACGATGGAACCGCTGACGAAGTACATCGAGCAGAGCCAAGTCTTCAAAACAGAGGAGATATGGCCGTCCGCCCTCAGCCGTTACCGATACGACGGCAAGTCACTGGGCACGGGTGACCTTTACGCAGTTCCAAAGGACATCGGCCCGTTCGCGATGTTCTACAACAAGGACCTGTTCCGCAAGGCCGGCTTGCCGTTCCCCTCGGCGGGAACACCGATGACCTGGGACGATGCGATAAGGGTTTGGAAAGCGCTTACCATCGAGGATAAACGCCACCCGGGCGTAATAGACCAGTTCGGAGTGGCCGGCTTCACGTGGGAATCCGCCGTCTGGTCGCTGGGCGGTGAAGTACTGAGCAAGGATGGCCGCCGGTTTGTGATGCCGGACGACCCGAAATCCGTGGAAGGCTTTCAGTGGGTCGTCGACCTGGCCATCAAACAGAAATGCGCTCCCTCTCCGCGTCAGGCGCGGTCGTTTGACCCCGGACCGATGTTCGACACCGGCAAACTCGCCTGTCTGATCGCCGGTCGTTGGAATGTTCCGCACTACCGCACGCTGAACTTCGACTGGGACGTAGCGCCGATTCCCGTGAATCCAAAGACGCGCCGACTCGCCGGCTGGTCCGGTTCGGTGGGCCTGGCAATGTCGCGCACGTGTCGTAACAAGGAAGCCGCGTGGAGGTTCCTGGAGTTCCTGGGCGGCCCGCGCGGGCAGAGCGTGCAGTCGGAAACGGGTTTCCAGATTCCTAACCAGATGAAACTGGCTTACACGGATGTCTTCCTTCAGCGCGACAAACGCCCCCAGCACGCGGAGGTGTTTATTCCCGCGGCGCTCGCCCAGCGGCCGGGTATCCACACCCTGGCGCCAACGAACGAATGGCTGAACGAGTTCACCCAACGGGCGACACCCATCTGGGAAGGCCGGATATCCGCGGCGGAAGGCCTGAAGCAGATGCAACCGTATGTCCAGAAAGGCCTGGACAACTCGTGGTCGGAGGAGCAATGAACCAGCAAACTTCACCGAGGCGTGGAAGCATGGCCCGGAGGGAAGCCTATTGGGGCTACCTGTTCGTCGCCCCTCCCCTGCTGGGTTTCCTGATATTTGGATTCGTGCCCATCATCATGTCCCTCGTCCTTGCGTTTACGCGGTGGGACATGTTCCGGCCGCCGAAGTTTGCGGGACTCAGCAACTTCGAGCGCATCGGTTCGGACCCGATCGTCCTGCAAAGCGTTGCCAACACGCTGGTTCTGTTCCTCGGCGTTCCCATCGGCATCGCGCTGTCGCTGTGGTTGGCGATGGCGCTGAACCGCAAGATTCGCGGCGTGAACTTCTACCGGGCGATCTATTACCTGCCGGCGGTCAGCAGTATCGTGGCCATATCCCTGTTGTGGCAGTGGATATTCAATCCCGAAAAGGGCTTGCTGAACATGTATCTGCTGAATTTCGGCATCGTCGGTCCGGAATGGTTGCAGAATCCCGCCTGGGTAAAACCGGCGCTGATACTGATGGGTGTGTGGGGCGGAATGGGACCGAATATGATTCTCTACCTGGCCGGCCTTCAAGGAGTCCCGCAGAGCCTGTACGAGGCGGCCGCCATCGACGGGGCGCGCCCATGGCAACAGTTTCTGTTCGTCACCTGGCCGATGCTGACACCGACCACGTTCTTTATCACCGTGATGAGCGTCATCGGCGCCCTTCAGTACTTCGGACAAATCTACATCATGACCCAGGGCGGCCCGCAGTACGCTTCCACCACGTATATGTTCTATCTGTGGCAACAGGCCTTTACCTACTACCGGATGGGCTTCGCCAGCGCCATGGCCTGGGCGCTTGGCATCGTTATCATCGCCGTCACCATTGTGCAGTTCCGCCTCGCACGCCGATGGGTTTACTACGAAACGGTATAGGAGAGAACGACGATGGCAACGACAACCACATCGGTTAAGCGCAGTACCCTGCTCCTCGACATCGTTTCGCATATCGTCCTGATTGCCGGTTCGGTGCTGATGATCGCGCCGTTTGTGTGGATGCTCTCCACGTCGTTGAAGACCGAAGGCAATATCTTTACGCCTATGCCGGAATGGATTCCGCGGCAGACGTACTGGTCGGCGGTGATCGACGGTAAACGGCACGAGATTGCCCAACCGATTGTGGAGAATGACAACGGGCGCGCGCACATACGTCTGAGCGACGATTCCGACCCGATCTGGATACCGGCGAAGGACGTCCACAAGGAGGTGCGCGTCGCCCCTGAATGGAGGAACTACAAGGAAGTCATTCAGACTGTACCGTTCTTCCGCGGAGTCGCCAACACGCTGATCATCACGCTTGTCGGATTGTTCGGCGGTCTGTTCACGACCAGTCTTTCTGCCTACGCGTTCGCTAAACTCAGGTTTCCCGGGCGTGACGCTCTGTTCTATGTGATTCTCGGCACGATGATGATACCGGGAGTCGTCACGATGCTTCCCACCTTCGTGCTGTTCCGCCAGGCAGGCTGGATCAACACGTTCCGGCCGCTGATCATCCCCGCCCTGTTCGGCGGCGCTTGGGGCATTTTCCTGATGCGCCAGCACATGAAGACCGTTCCGGACGAGTTGGAGGACGCCTCCCGCATCGACGGGTGCAATCCGTTCCAGACATACTGGCGCCTGATGCTTCCCCTCAGCAAACCGATCCTGGCAACGCTGGGCATCTTCGGCTTCATGGGCGGCTGGAACGACTTCATGGGCCCCCTGATCTATCTGAACGACCCCGACAAGTTCACGTTGCAGTTACTTCTGGCATCGTTCAGCAGTTACTACTCCACCAAGATCAACCTGCTGATGGCCGGCTCGGTAATGTCCCTTGTCCCCGTGCTGGCGCTGTTCTTCGCCGCCCAGCGTTACTTCGTTCAGGCGATCACTCTCACGGGCGTGAAGGGGTAATAGATACAATGGCCATTCGTGACATTTCGGATGCCAAGATAAAGTCGGCTCTCGATCGGTACATTTCTTCGATTCCGACAAGCAATGGGAGTGCAAATGACAGTCGTGATGCATCATTCGACCATTGCTTCAACTACTTTCAATCCTTCAATGAAAGTAGTAGAGTTCCAGCCCTAGCCGAAGCGAATAACCTGCACGCAAGTTGCTTGCACATTGCCTTTTTTCTTGCTAGCTGGGGTATGTATAGAGGTTCATCTTTTCTGTTACAACATAGCGCTCACTTTTACGTAGACTTGATTAGGTTCATCTCTTCGACTGATTCTAGGCTGTGGAAGATTGATGTAGACCATTACGACGACGAGAGCATCGAACGTCTTGTGGAATGTGGTGCGCGTATCAAGGACGTCCTCAAGCCTGGAGGAACGGCTTCGCCAACGCTTGTAACGAAGATAATGCTAGGCGTATTTGCCAATGTTCCAGCTTTTGACGACTACTTCGTCAAGGGATTGAGAATCTACTGGAACGGAGATGGAGCACGAACTCTGCGCAATATTTCCGTTTTTTACAATCAGCACAAGTCGTTGATAGACGAAATAGAGATTTCAGCTTGTGACTTTGCCTCAGGTGAGCGTAAGGGTAAGAGATACACGAAGGCCAAGATCATAGATATGATTGGTTGGGCGTTAGGCAAGGAGCCCAATCTATGATGAATTGTGGATATTTCTAAGCATTGACTATACTTGGAAACAGTTAACCCCCCGTCTTCGCGAACCGGAAAGCGGGGGGATTCGTTATTGTGCCGTGATTTGGGACCCGGTCCCTACTTCACGTTCTTCTCCAGCATCAACTGCGAGCCGACGACGTAGGATTTGGCCGGCTGTAGCTTGCCGTTGACCTTCTCCTTGTACAGATACACGCGGTGCAACATCACGTCCGCGCCTTCCTTCGCCGCGATTTCCGCCTTGAAGTACATCGTGGTCCGAACCTCCACAGCCGAACGCGTGTTGTCCGTCCACTGCAAACCGCCTTCCGGCGGTCCCCATGCGGTGCTGGTCAGGTTGGTCTTCAGAATCCTGGCCTTGGGGAACTTCGTGGCCACGGCCTTGTTGGCCAGGGCGCGCAAGGCCGCCGCGTCCTTGCCCTTGTACCTGTCCGGGGTCATAAACACTTTCGCGGCGCGTTCCTGCTGTTCCTGGCGTATCGTCGTCCGCATCGCCGCGACCGACGCCTTTGCTGAGGCCAGCCTGGAGTCATCGGCGGGCAGAACCTTGGCGATATCCGCGAGCCTTGTATCCGCTTTCTGCATCCATTCGGTTTCGCGGAATGTGTTCTTCTGCGCGTACTGGTTCCCGGTATCGATGAAATTCTGGATCACGCGGTCGCGGTTCTTTGCCCAGACTTCCACGTTCATTTTCGTCATCGAATAATCGCTGTGGCCCTGCAACTGGACGTCGGTCCCGGATTCGGCGATTTCGTCGATGAGAGCTTTGGCGCCCTTCCAGGTTTCGATACTGGTGACGATGTCTTCCGGATAGGTCAGGCTGGTACTTAACTGGCGAAACGCGGCCAACCGTTTCAACTGGTCTTCCGCGTCGCCCTTGGAGGCATCCTGTTTGGCCTGCGCTTCCTGGTAACGTTTCTCCAGGGCTTCATACCGGGTGCGTGCGCCAACCACATCCGGGTGGTCCCAGTTTTCGCTCTGGTACTCCTTGATGGAATTAAGCCTGTCTTTGGCCACGCGCAGAGGTTCGCGGGCCATGTGCGGATTGCGGGCATCCAGCTCGGAGGCGGCGTCGTTCAGCGCCTCAATGCATTTGTCAACCTTGAACTGGACGGACGAGGGAAGTGGTGCGGCATATGCCGGTGTAACAAACTGGAGGAGCACTGCCAGACCTGCGCTCAGCGCGATCAATGCGAAGCGGCTGTTCAGCCCTTTCATGTAATTCCTCCCCTATCCCGACAGGATAGAACGTATCTCACCGGGATTACGATTCTTGTCCCGGAAGATACAAGCATGATACACGACAACCGGCGTTCATGCCCATTTCGTCTTCGAGAACTAAAGAAATCCCCTGCCCCGGTCTCCCGGATGCAGGGGATAATTCAAAGAACAGTTGGAGGTCCTGACTACAGACCGCTCACCGTTCGCTGTATCTTCACGGCGTCGATCGTGGTGATTCCACCAACACCGTCCACGTTCAACCGTGTCATGTCGGCGGTTTGAGCCTGAATCAGGCCGGCGGCTATCGCCAGAGCCTTCTTCGTATCCTCAACCGACAGCGGAGCGGCGGCGCCGACCGCGGTGGTCAGCGTCACAGAAGTCACGACCGGCGTTGCGGATCCGTCGCCCTTCAGCACCAGCAGGAACTGGAAGTAACGGGCTCCACCGTTGATGTCCGCGTCCACACCGTTCAGTTTGTAGTAGTTGGTGAACACACCGTCCGCGTTGGCGTAGCGGTAGCGAACGTCCACGCTGGAGGCATTCACCAGCGTGCCGGCCACCGTAAGGTGTTTCAGGTTGGTAACAGCGCCGAGGTCGTAAATCTTCGACTCAACAGTACCGGCGGTTGCGTAGCCGTTGTCTTCGAAGTCCGGAACCATCGGGATGATCGTAACATCGGTCACGGCTGTGGCTTCGGGATTGGTGCCCTGTCCGGATCCGTATACCGATACTCCGCGACCACCAACCACGTAGATGAAGTTTTCCCATGCGGCGCCGTCCAGGTCGGCAACGTTCGCCGGAAGGATTGCGGCCGAATCCAGCGTTGCCGCGTCGCGCCACACGCCGGGGATGCCGTCCGGCAGAATCTTGGCCACCGCGATGCGGGTGGAACCGTTGATGTTGCCGGTACCGATGTCTATCCTGCGTCCTCCCGCAGTCACCAACTTTCCGGCGACCAGGGTTTCGGCGCACGACCAATGGGGAGTTGAACCTTCGAAGATCGAGTCCGTATGGCCGTCGTATTGCGTGGCGCGGATGAACCTCGCAAGGTCCCCGCCGGGCATAACACCGGCGATGTCGGTTGTGTAGATGCGGTCGTAGCTGGAGTTTTCGCCGCCCACGGCATAGACCTTGTGGTGATTGACGTTGGTGCGGTGTTGCCAGCGGCCTTCATTCAGGTTGCCAATCTGGGCCCACGGACCAATGCTTCCATCCGGCTTGAAGCGCGCGATGAAGTTCGTGGCCTGTCCTGCGCCGCCCGAGCTTCCACCGCTGACAAGCAGGTTGCCGTCCATCACAACGGCGCTTCCGTTGTAACGCGGAACAGGAAGAGGATTGATTGGCGCGCCTTCTCCATCCAGACCCTGCCAGATGCCGACATCACCCGTTGTCGGGTTGATTGGCGCGTACAGCACACTGGTCTGCGGTACCGTCGCGGCGCCCGGTTGGCGCCCGCCCACAACGTACAGGAAGCCGTTGTAGGCAACCGCCATATTGCTGATGTTTGTTCTGGGCAGAGGCAGGGCGTTGGTAGCAAAGACCCAGCCGTTCGGATCGAGTGATCCGTCCGCCATGATTTTGATGAAACTGACGTCCGACAGCGCCGAAGCGCTGGCGTCCGAACCGCCGATGCAGTATAGGTAACCGTTGTAAGCCACCACGCCCGCATCATAAACGGCAGTGTTCAGCGCCGTTCCCGAATACACTGGACCGGGAAGGCCCTGATTCGGCAACGCGATACCGCCGCCCGCCGCGGTCAGGTTAACCCTGTGCGCCTGGCGGAAGTCGTTGTAGTTCAGTGTTCCGGCTGTTCCGCCCGCCGCACCGGTCGCGAAAGCGCAAACCGTGGTCGTCAGCGGATTCGCCGTCGGGGAGGTCAGTTCTATCTGATAGTAGTAAGTCGTTCCGCCGGACAATCCTGTGAAAACGATGGGGCTGGTCGCCACGGAGGCAACGTTGATATCCGGCTTGTCGAAGGACGCCGGCGCGGTTCCCCAGTGCACCAGGGCGGAGGCATCCACATTAGTCGTCAGCTTCAACGTCGCCGTCGTCTGCTGAGCGTCCATCGTTTCCGAAAGAATAACGATGTCGGGTTTCGTTGTGAAGGTTCCGGTCGCCGTTGCGGGGGTCAGCGGATCCTTAGCGCTTTCCACCTGGTAGTAGTAAGTCGTACCGGGAACGAGATTGGCAATGTCCACCACGTGATGGGTGGTCACGCCGATGACGGATCGATCCGGCAGGGTGTACTCACCGGCGGCTGTGCCGAGGTGAACAACCGTGCTAGAGCGGAAGTCCGTGTCCCACGTTACCGTGGCTGTCGATTCCGTGATGTTGGAGACGGAAGGTCCGGCCGTAATTCCCACGGATGTCGCGCCAAGAACAACGTCGAAGAAATCACTGCGTGTCTTGTCCGCGCTTCCGTTGTCCACAGGAGCGATGACCGCCACGCTGTTGCCGGTGGTAACGGCGGCGAGGACCGTCCGGAAACCGGTGACGTAGATGTTGTAGGAAGTGGAGTTCGGATTGTTAATATCGCTGGCCGAGCAGGTGATAGCCTGCGGAGTGAATGTCGTGTTCGGCGCAGGCGGGACATTGACGTAGAACTCATAGTCTGAACCCAGAGGTTCACCTGTGTTGGCATTAACCGCGAATATACGGTTGAGAGACGCAGTGCTGGGATGAGCGTTGGTTACCCAAAGAATCTGCTCGTTCGGCGTCAGCGCGCAACCGCGCAGAACACCGGTCGTAACGGTGCCGACCGGCACGTTGAACGCCGTATCGAGTTCCCACGCAGAACCAACCTTTTTGTACTTCTGGATGAAGTGGGAGGTGGCTGTTGTGCTTCCTCCCTGATAACCGACCAGCCAGAGAGCCGTTTCGGCCCGGTTCACGGTGACGTCGCGCGTGCCCGGAACCGTGGTCGTCACCAGGCCGGCGGCCGTGTCGATTTGTGCCTGGGTTACGATGGTCTGGTAGATCGGCGTCCCGACATTGTTGCTGATTGGGTTCAGCAATGCGATGCTTCCCGTCAGCGGTCCGTTGGGGGTCTGGTCATCGACAAAGTAATAGCGGGCGTTAGCGCCGGCGCCGAAAGCGCGCGCGCCGCGCACATCTACCTTGCCGGCGGCGTAATCGGCGATCAGGCTTCCGTCCGTGGCCTTCACGTTCCGAACCTTCTTCTTGCCCTGCCCGCCGAGTAGAATGGTGTCGTCTGTCAAAACACTGGCGGCTACGTAGTCGTACGTGCCGGCCGCGCCGTCCTGCTGGAAGAACCGGTTGGTTGCGTCGGCATCCACCGCGATGAAGCCGGAACATCCATAACCACTGGTGTTCGTGCTGGCGATACCGAAGTAAGCCGTATTGTGGAACGGACTGTCCAGTTTTCGGTTCACATCGCCGGAATAGACGGGTCGTGCCTCCGTAATAGGCGCGGGCGGGTGCGAGGCGTATGCGACACCCAACTGGGTCATCGCCGTGGTCGGCTCGCCCGTGGTGATTACTTCCGCGTAATACGTCCCGCGAGGCGCCGGGTTTCCGTCGGACTTGTAGCCGTCCCATGTAGGCGCCGGATTGGGTAAACCGGAAGCATCGTGTCGTCCCGGGGTTGTGGCCGAATAATCATATGACAGATCAAGCGTCTGGACGAGAGTACCTGACGCACTGTAAATCTTGATGACAAGCGTGGATGCCTGCTGGGCAAGCACGTAATTGATGTAGTAGGGGTCCGCGCCGGTTACTGTGACACTTGTGGTGGCCACTGCGGAACGGACGGGGCCGGAGCCGGCGAGCGCAAGGGCGCCCAGCGCGGCCACCAGCAGAGCCTTACGGATCATCGCAATCTCCTTTCGGGAAATGCTACCGTCGGCCTCGGGTGGAGCTGGCAGGCGGCGATCAAAGACGACGCGGCACTGCCAACTGCGTCGCGCCTCTGTGTCGGTTGTTGTATTGCATCGGATTTTGCGCGTTGACGCCAACTTCATCGCGCTCGATGGTTGATATCATTATACAGACTGAAGTGCTCCTGATTCACATTCCGGCAGTCGGTTCCACGGCAGTTTTTCTTTCGGCGCCAGCCGCCGTTACACCCAGTCCAAAAAGAAGAATCACCCCTCCAAGAACAACTCTCGGCGCGGGGATTTCCCCGAATACGGGTATCGCCAGCAGTGAGGCGATGACAGGCTCACCCAGAAACGAAACGGATACCACGACCGGGCGAACGTGACCGACAGCCCACGCGAACAGACCGTGTCCTCCGATGGTCGGCAGAATCGCGAGAGCCGCATATAGGTACCACTCCTGAACGGACGGAGGTTGAAGAGGTTCGCGCCGCGCTAACGTCCAAACTGTCAGCAGAACCGCGGACAAGGCATACACGAACAGCGCATAGGATGGCGCCGGCATCGTGCGACGCGCTTCGGCGCCCAGCAAAAGGTAGGCCGCCAGGCAGAAAGCGCCAAACAGCGCCAGGGCGACACCGGCCGCACTTCCCGAACCTGTTTTGCCTGCCGCATTTTGCATCACCACAAGCCCGAGCAGAGCGACAATCGCGCCGGTCGCTTCCGCCCGTGTCGGGCGTTCTTTCCGCAATGCCCACCTTGCTGGCATCACAAACAAAGGGTGGCAGGAAACCAGTATCACAGATACCGACAACGGCAACAGCCTCATACTGGCAATCCAGGCGCCGAAGTGCATAGCCAAAAAACCAGCCGCGGGTATCGCCCACTTCACACCGGCCCTGTCGATTCCACGCAAAGCTCCGGGTACAAACAAGAGGATCACGCCCGCGATGCCCAGACGCCACGCCGCAACGGCCGCCGGCGCCCCGTGCGTACCCCGAGTCAGCAGGGGAGACGTCGCGACGCATAGGATAGCCATCACGAGTCCTGTCAATGGAGATAGGCTCTGCTTTGTTGGCATGTCGTTTCTCTGCATAAACTATGTCAGGATACCACTGGGCATGTCGCATGGAAAGGATCGACGCATGGACGAATTCATGGAAATGGCGATGGAAGAAGCCCGAAAGGGCCTGGCCGAAGGGGGGATCCCGATCGGTTCGGTGCTGGTTCGCCAAGGGAAAGTCATCGGACGGGGACACAACCGGCGCGTTCAAGCCGGCGATCCGATGGCACACGCTGAAATTGACTGCCTCCGAAACGCCGGCAGGACAGGTTCCTATCGCGATACGGTCCTGTATTCCACTTTGATGCCCTGCTACCTCTGTTCGGGGGCTGTCGTTCAATTCGGAATTCCGAAAGTTATCGTAGCCGAATCGGAGACCTTTCCGGGCGGACCGGAGTTCATGCGCCAGCACGGCGTGGAGGTTGTCGATCTGCATCTTCCCGAGGCCGTACAGATGATGACTGATTTCATCGCCGCACGCCCGGAACTCTGGAACGAAGATATCGGCAAGTAAGGCCGCGCGTCGCAACCCCCTGTTGGTCTATCATGTACGCATATTGAGGTGGCGCGATGGTCGCCATGCGCGCCTGTATGCGAGTGTTTTGGAGGACGATCCGATGATGTACTTCAGAGCCTGGTATCGTCGAGAGGGAGATAAACCACCTCCGAATCTCGAGTATTCGGATTGGGTTGTCTATGCCACAGACGAAGCCGACGCCGTGGAAAAAGTGCTTGCTAATATGGGACGCACTGAGCCTGAACGCGGATTCAAAGTTTATCTGACATTGATTCCGGACGAGGATGAGGGAACGGTGGCGCTTGCCCTGGCACGGCAGAACGGACAGGCGGTGACGTAAGATCATCCGCCGTTTAATTGGCGTGTCCTTGTCCGTTTCTTCTCGTCTTATGGTCCCTGAATTTCACGTGTGGACCTCGATCTTCCCCGAGGAAGGCTGAATGCCCCTATCCCTTAAGCGACTTCTAATAGGCCGTCGCTTGCGCACGGAACAGACCGAGCATGAACGGTTACCGAAGATTCTCGCCTTACCGATTTTTGCTTCGGACGCTCTTTCGTCAGTCGCTTATGCTTCCGGGGAGATCATGGCGGCCCTTCTGCTGGTCGGCACCGCGGTTTTCTACCTTACAGTCCCGATTTCGCTTGCGATTGTCGCACTTCTCTTTATCGTCGCCACCTCATACCGGCAGACGGTGCTGGCCTATCCAGGTGGAGGCGGCGCCTACATCGTGGCGCGGGAGAATCTCGGCATTGTGGCGGCACAGGTCGCCGGTTCCGCCATTTTAATCGACTACATACTCACCGTTGCCGTCAGTGTTTCCTCCGGCGTAGCGGCCATCAGATCCCTCGCCTGGACCCAGTATGGTGTCACTATCCCCATCGTTACCGTGGCGGTCGCGGCAGTCATCGTCGTTGCGTTAATAAACCTCAGGGGCGTCAAGGAAAGCGGGGCGATATTCGCGATTCCCACGTATATCTTCATCGCGATTGTAACGGGCTTGATCGGCTTTGGTGTGTGGCTCTTCTTCCACCAAACCATCCCGACGGCCTGGCCGGCGGAGACATTCAAGAATGCGGTGCCCGGAGGTTACTCGGAACTCCGACCTCTCGGTTGGTTCCTGATTTTGCAGGCGTTTGCTTCCGGTTGTGCCGCACTCACCGGGGTGGAGGCCATTTCCGACGGATGCACGGCTTTCAAACAGCCGGTCGGACGAAACGCGGCCATCACGATGGTTTGGCTGGCGGTGATACTGGGCTTCCTGTTCCTCGGCCTGTCCTGGCTGGCCGTACAGGTGCAGGCCCTGCCGGAAACGGCGGTCGGAGTCCACGAAACGGTGGTGTCTCAGATTGGTCGTTCAATCCTTGGCGCCGGGCAATCGCCGGTCGGTACGGTCATCTACTTTCTGTTGCAGGTTTTTACCGCCCTCATCCTTGTGCTCGCCGCGAACACGAGCTTCGCGGGCTTTCCCAGGCTTGCCGCAATCATCGCCCGCGACGGTTTTCTGCCGAAGCAACTCGGCAACCTCGGCGACCGGTTGGTGTTCGACCGCGGCATCATCACGCTTACGATTCTGTCGGTTGCGCTGATAATCTGGAAAAAGGCCGATGTACACCGGTTGATTCCGCTTTACGCGGTTGGTGTGTTTCTTTCCTTCACGATCTCCCAGGCCGGCCTTGTGTTGCGATGGTATCGCCTGCGAAGCCCCGGTTGGCAATGGAAAGCAACGGTCAACGGTGTCGGCGCCACGGTAACCGGTATAGTTTTGATGGTCATCACCGTTGTGAAATTCACACACGGCGCGTATCTGGTGGTCATTCTCATTCCGGCGATGGTATTTGTTTTTCTAAAAATCCACGCCCACTACAAGTCTGTTGAGCACCAGGCTCATATGATTCCCCAGAAACCGGTCTCTCCCACACCTCCCAAGCACGCTGTCCTCGTACTCATACCGGGACTTTCACGCGGCGCCCTTGAGGCCGTGGAATACGCGCGTTCCCTGGCTGGCGACATCCGGGTGATTCACATCGAGGTCGATCCGGAAAAAACCCCCGCGTTCCGAGCCGCGTGGCTTGAACACTTCCCGAACGTCACCCTGGTCATCCTGGCATCGCCCTACCGTAGCCTGATCGACCCTCTGGTGGCTTACCTGGATGAGGTTCAGAAGGAAACTCCCAACACGCAAATCACCGTTGTGCTTCCGGAGATCGTTCCCGCGCGGCGCTGGCAGAACCTCCTGCACGGTCAATCCGCATTGATGTTGAAATTACATTTGATGAATCGAAAGCGCGTTGTTGTCACAAACGTGCGCTACCATATGGAACGGGAAGATATTCCGTTCAGCGACCTCGTGAGCGTCGATCAGTACAGAAGCATCGAGCCGTAATCCACCGGCTGACGCGGGATATCGGTTTCCAAATCGATTTCAGGACCGGTTCAACACAATGCCTACATCAGTTAAGCGCCTCCTGCTGGGCCGCCGCTTGCGCACCGAACAGGCGGCGGAGGAGCGGCTCCCGAAGTTTCTGGCCCTTCCCATCTTTGCTTCCGACGCTTTGTCATCGGTCGCCTATGGCACAGGCGAAATCATGGCCGCGCTGTTGGTGGCAGGAACAGCGCATTTCCATTTGACCCTTCCGATAGCAATCGGCATCGTGGTGTTGCTGGCTATCGTGGCCACTTCCTACCGTCAGACGGTTCTCGCGTATCCCGGTGGAGGCGGAGCATATATCGTTGCTCGAGACAACCTGGGAATCGTTTCTGCCCAGGTCGCGGGCGCCGCGCTCCTGATAGACTACATCCTCACCGTCGCGGTAAGTGTTTCATCGGGTGTTGCCGCTGTCAAGTCACTGGTCTGGACGCAGTACCACATCATGATTCCAATCGTGGCTGTGGCGGTATGCGCGGTTATCGTAGTGGCGCTGATCAACCTGCGCGGCGTGAAGGAAAGCGGCGCCATCTTTGCCGCTCCCACATACGTTTTCATCGCCATCGTAACGACGGTCATCGCTGTCGGATTGTGGAAGTACTTCAACTCGTCCATCCCGCTTGCCTTCTCGGGTGATGCGTTTCGGAACGCGGTCCCGGATACTGAGAACGCCGTGTCACATCCGCATCTCCAAACACTCGGGTGGTTCCTGATACTGCACGCGTTCGCCTCAGGTTGCGCCGCGCTAACCGGCGTTGAAGCGATTTCCAACGGCGTCACCGCCTTCAAGCAACCCGCCGCGCGCAACGCCGCCATTACGATGATCTGGATGGCTGCGATACTGGGCGTATTCTTCGTTGGATTGTCCTGGCTGGCGGTTCAGGTTCAGGCTCTTCCGGATACCGCGGAAGGCGTGCATGAGACGGTTGTGTCCCAAATCGGCCGTATGGTGATGGGCGCGGGGCAATCTCCCGTCGGTACCATCGTGTACTATCTGCTACAGGTCTTCACCGCCCTGATTCTCATCCTGGCCGCGAACACCAGTTTCGCCGGGTTTCCGAGGCTGGCCGCCATCATCGCGCGCGACGGATTTCTACCCCGCCAGCTCAGCAATCTGGGCGACCGCCTTGTGTACGACCGCGGCATCATCGCCCTCACCCTGCTGTCCATCCTCCTGATCATCTGGAAAAAGGGCGACGTACACCAACTGATACCGTTGTACGCAGTCGGCGTCTTCCTTTCGTTTTCCATTTCACAAACCGGAATGGTGCGCCGTTGGCTTCGGCTTCGCACCCCCGGCTGGCAGTGGAAGGTACTGGTGAACGGCATCGGGGCGATCGTCACCTGTATCGTCCTGCTGGTCATCGCTGTCGTCAAGTTCACGCACGGCGCCTACCTGGTCGTCATACTCATTCCGTTGCTGGTACTGATGTTCCTTCGCATACACGCGCACTACCACTCGGTGAAGTGCGAAACGGAGGTTGTCGAAGAGGAACTGCTGAACGTGGTGCCGCCCAAGCATGCGGTCCTGGTACTGGCTCCCGGCATGACCCGAGGTGCCCTGGTGGCAGTGAACTACGCACGGACACTGGCCGGCGACATCCGCGTCATCCACGTGGAAGTAGATCCGGAAAAGACGCCCGCATTCCGCGATAT
>JAKQQT010000746.1 GCA_029564025.1 Armatimonadota bacterium
TCGTCAACCCGCTTCTGGAACACGAGGGTCACGCCGCCGGCGGTAGGGCGTGTGAAGACGAGTTTCGGCGGATCGTCATACCGCGACTTGCCGATGAAATACTCGTAACTGACGGTTCCCAGCGCGCCCATCTGTTTTGAAGCGGTGGTGGCGGAGCGCACCCAGGCGTCGGAGCGGCGGGCATCTTTGCTCGATCCGATGTCGAGTTGCACGGCAACGGGCATGCCGGGCACGGCTTTCCACAGGTTGGCCACGAACGGCTTGTAAGCCAGCACGTAATCGGGCGGCAGAACCGGCTTGGTCCAGTCCTGCCAGTTTGACTGGAAGCAGATGGCATCCGGTCGGGCGTTAACGGCGAGGTCGGCGGCGTCGCACCCCTGCGATTCCCGAAGCGCCGGAACTGAATTCGGAACGTCCTGGGCGAGGCTCCACAGCATCACGGGAGCGTCCGGCCGCGCCTTTCGGAGTCCGTTCGGGCTGTTGAGGACAACCTCCATGAAATCGGCTATCGAGCGCACGCGGAAGTTCACCCACTTTCGGTAGTGTTCGGGAGCCTTCGTGTAATACATCGGCGAATCCTGGTCCGTGAACTCCGGAATCGCATCGCAGTCAGGATGGAGTCGGAGGAATTCCTTACTGCACGAGTCGCACAGGCACCCGTAGGTCGGTTCCTGAGGGCCGGGATAAGAGGGCCAGAACGGCTCCACCAGTTCGCATCCGTCGAATGGATATTTCTTCATCACATCCACAACCTGCGCCCGCTTCCATTCGCGGTACTCCGGATTCGTCATGCACATCCGGTTGTAATCGGTAGCGGGCGTGCGCAGTTTCATGCGCCAGGACTGCCAGTTCGGCGGGAAGTCGGACGTGTCGTAGGCGACGTGGCAGAACGTCTGGTACCACACCTTGATGCCCTCCCTGTGAAGCGCCTTGACGATATCGCCGTTGATGGCGGAGTCCTTGGTGACGCAGTAATGCACGACCTTGTAGCCGTTGGCGGCAAACTCCGCGGCGATGCTTTCCGGCGAGCGGTCCTGGTAGTACTTGAAACCGGCGTCAAACTGCATCGTCACGCCTGTCAGGAGCGCTTTCGTCCGCGCGGCGCGGGCGTCGACAGCGGAGGATTTTCGAACAGGCGCGGCGGAGCAAGCGGTGAGAATCATCGTGGTCATCAGGAGTGCGGGTATGTGGTGAAGCATGGTATTGGCCTTTTTGTCTTGGGGCGGGAATGTCAGCCTTGGTTCCAGCCGGTCCGACACAGCATTACATCCATGCTAGCGTGCGCGTTGGCCGCACGCATGCCATCGATGACATATAATGAATGGATTACCGATTCGGATTGGTTGGGGGGAATTACCGACCTTATGTTCGCCATCAATTTTTACGCAGAAGCCTACGTCGATCTGCTCCGGAAAGGCCGCAAGACGGCCACGATCCGACGGGGCGACAAGTCCGCGAAGTATCAGCCGGGCATGATCGTGTGGATCACCACCGGGCGCCGCAACGGACCGCGCCACAAACTGTTCACGGCCATCATCGATTCTGTCGCGGTGAAGCCCATCAGCGATCTGACTCCGCGTGAGATTGAGCGTGAGAATCCGGAAATCCGGACGCACGACGAAGCCATCGCCCTTCTCGAGAGGGTGTACGGCGTTCCCCTGACCCCCGCCGATACGGTGACCGTTATACAGTTCAGCCAGGTCATCGAGTGAGGGCCCCTTTCCGAGAACCTCCCGCGTGGCTGGTCGCCGTGCTCGTGGGCGGCCTTCTGACACTGGTGGCGGCCTTTTCGGGTCGATCTCCTCTGCACACGCCCGGCGTCACCGGCGATGCTCCATCCGCGCCAACCGCGTCGGGCGCCCCATCTCAACCGCAGATCGGCATTCCCGCACCGCCCTCGATTGCCGCCGATCTGGTGCGCGCCCTTCCAGCCCGGAAGCCGGAGCGTATCTTCCGCGTGCGCCTGACGGGGGCGGGACAAGGCGGTTCGGTAACTATCTCATCCGATTCCGACCTTCTTCTGGTTGATCCGGATACGCACGAACCGCTGAAACGAATTCCAGCCGGCACCGGTTTCACTTTGTCGGTGATCGGAACCGGCGCCGGATTGCAGGGGCCGAACGGACCGATTGGCGCAAAGGCCGCGCGGTTCCTCGCGATGGCCAACAACGCGCCCGTACGGGTGGACAACGCCGCGTATCTCGGTACAATCGACGTTCGCGCGGTGGAAGGCCGGCTTGAGGTGGTGAACCTGGTTCGGCAGGAGGACTACGTGGCCGGTGTGATTTCCGGCGAACTGATGCGGAGCTTCCCGATGGCGGCCCTGAAGGCTCAGGCGGTCGCCGCCCGCACGTTCGCGACCTACCGGACGCGGGACGACGCGATGACCGTGCTGGTTGATACCGTGGATGATCAAGTTTACGCCGGAGTCGGGGCGGAGTGGCCGGAAGCGAGGCAGGCGGCCAACAGCACCGCCGGAATGCTGGCCGTGCACAATGGACGCCCGATTGTGGCGTATTACTCGGCGGACTGTGGCGGTTGGACGCGCGGCGCCAGCGGCGTTGGCGGCGGCGAACGACCCTATCTGAAAGCCGTGAAGGACGGACCGGACGATGGCGACGACTACTGCGCCTCCTCTCCCTCCCATTCCTGGTCCACGCGACTGACGACCGACGAAGTGCTGAACGCAGTGCGAACAGCCGGTATTCCCTTGCAGACCCTGGAGGATATCCGCTTCACGGGCGTATCGGCACGCGACGGCCGCGTTCGGGAAGTGACGCTGTTCGGCGAGTTGCCGGCTTCTCCAACTCTGCCCGCCGAACCAACACCGCCCCCCGATGAGCCAACCGGCGGCGAACCGGCGCGGATTATCACTCCGCCTCAACCAAGTGACGCCGGGCCGATGGTGCTGGAACCGCCCGTCGATATCGATGAGGAACCGGAATCCGTTCCCGACGCCGAAAAGACGCCCGAACCGAACTCGATAACCATCCCGGCGATGGACTTCCGCCGGGCGATCGGCTTGACGACGATGCGAAGCCAGATCATGACCGTGGCGAAGGACGAGGACGGGTGGATCTTCACCGGCAAGGGCTACGGCCACGGAGTGGGTATGTGCCAGTGGGGCGCGAAGGGAATGGCCGAGGCCGGATTCAGCTCCGACGCGATCCTGAAACACTATTACACCGGAATCTCCATTGAACCGCTGACCCCGCCGCGTGGAACCCTGGAAGGCGTCGCCCGAACTTCGGACGGCAGGGCTGTACCCGATGCCTTGGTTTACGTTGTCGGAACGGACCGCGTCATGCGCACGGACAAGACCGGCCGGTTCCGATTCCAGCGGCTTCCCGTCGGCGATTACGACATCGCGGTTCTCGGCAAGAAGGGCGCCAGCGGGGTTTCCTTCGCCTGGACGGTGAATCCGGACCGCTCCACCTTCGCGCGGATCATAGTGCACGGCGGCGCGCAGAAATGGCGATAGCCACAAATATGACAACGCCGGCAACCTCACCACGCTCAGAGGTTACAACGGTCTCCTGTACAATGAGGACAACCAGATACAGGACGACTGGTGGGCTTTCGACTATGACGGAAACGGGAATGCCGTGGTCCACTATTACGGCTACCTTGGGTATGACGTGGAGAGTCGCCTGTCTGAAGTGGATGGTGGCCCGCTTTACGGCTATACGGTTTCCGGACTGCGCGCCTGGCGGCAAACAGGCGTTAACGGCGCGTCCG
>JAKQQT010000380.1 GCA_029564025.1 Armatimonadota bacterium
GGCGTTCAACTGAAAGTTGACACGTTCGCCACTCTGACCTACCTCAGCAATGAACTGGTTGCTGATGCGGCGGTCGGCGCGGCCGATGTCATTTTCGGCGAAATCGCGCGGGCGTTTGCCTCCAACGAGGACAACATGCTCGCCAACGGCGACGGGACGGTTTCGTATTTCAACAGGGCCGGCCTGATTCAGGCGTTCAAAAACGCGAGTTCAGCAGGCGACCTGACAACCAACACCGCCTATTTCGGCGGGGTTCACGTGGCAACGGCGACATCGCACGCCTCATGGAACGTCATCACGCTGGCGGACATGGCGGCGGTGGTCGGGCGCGTTCCGGCCTATGCGGACAACGCGAACACCAAATGGATGTGCTCCAAAGCGTTCTTCGGAGCGGTCATGCAGAGGCTGGCATGGGCGGCTGGCGGCGCGACAGCGGCGGAGACGATGGGCGGCATCGCCCCGCGATTCCTGGGCTATCCGGTTGTGTTCAACCAGCATATGGCCCGTGTCCCGGCGGCCAGCGTTCCGCTGGCGTATCTGGGCGATTTCACCAAGGCGAGTGCGTTGGGCGACAAAGGCGAGTACACAATCGCGCAGTCGTCCGATGTGGCGTTCGTCTCCAACCAGTTGGCCATTCGCGGAACGAGCAGGACGGACATCGTGGTGCATGACGTTGGCAACTACAGCGCAACGGCGGCATCCCGTGTGGCTGGCCCGGTCGTGATGCTGTTGGCGGCGGCCTCGTAAACAGGAGGATACGAACAATGACACCATTGCAGAACTGCAAATTCGTCCAGATGATTAAGCCGGAGATTCTCAAATCCGGTGCATACTGGACAGGCGCGGACCCTGTGAACAACGCCGCGACCGCGTTGGAGGTCGACACGATTGGATACCGCTACCTCACGGTCCTCGTGTCACTCGGCGTTTGCGCCGCCAACATCGCGGAAATGGACCTGTATGAATGCGAAACGGCTACAGGAACGTACACGGCCATCACCGGAGGCGCATACGGCACGACGGCGAACCCGTTACCGACAACGACAACTGACGAAACGGCCTATGCGTTTCACGTGGATCTCGCTGGCCGCAAACGCTACATTGCGTTGCGACTCAAAGCGGGCGCGGGGAACTCCTACGCGGCGGCGATTGGCATCCTGAGCGATGCCAGCGTGACACCGAACACGGCGACCGAGCGAGGGCTTGGAACTGACCTGTTCGTTTGACGTGCCAGCCCTAACCCGATTCGGTGATGGGCTATGACGGTACACGGCAGGGTGTTTCGATTGAGGCACCCTGCCCATGACCGGAGGCGAGACGATGATAACCATCGACAGAAACGGCGACCAGATTTTGATTGAGTGGTCGAGCGGCAAGCGGGAGTGGATTTCAGAGGACGACTACCGCGCCTATGTGCTCGGTACAAAACCGATTCCGAACGTTCTTGAGGCAGGCGAAACGGAGCCGGAGCCGGTGCCGGACATCAAGGTTGTCAAAGGCCGCGTAGCGAAGAAGGCGACATCGCCTGTACGCCCGATTGAGGACGACGGAGCGCCGAGGGCATAATGGCGGCCATCATCACAAGTTCGGCGACGGCGACGACCATGCTCAAGGCATACCTTCAGCATGACGTCGCGCCTGTGCTATCCGACGCGGAGGTGACAGCGCTCCTCGAGCGTTGGGCCATAGCCACCATCTGGGTCACGGAGACCGCCTACGTGTACGGCCAATACATCGTACCGAGCGACGGCGAGCCTGCCTACCTGTACCGTGTTGGCGAAAACAGCGACGGCACCTGGGGCGGGACTACCGGAACGAGTGAACCGGATTGGGCGGCTGGTGCGGCTACCGATGGCACGGTCACGTGGGAATACGTCAGTGTCGCGCCACCGTGCCTCTGGGACTTGCGTTCGGCGGCCCGTGAAGGCTGGATGATGAAAGCGGCGAAAGCGGCGGCTTGCGTGGACATCAGCGACGGCTCCATGCGGGCGGCTCAGTCGGCAATCTACGATCACTGTATGCGGATGGCTGACAGGTATATGCCCGTGGGGGTGGTGTAATGGCCTGCACGGGCGCGGTGTCCAGTCTGTTCGACGCGTTTGGTGTTGAGGTTACGTGGTATCGTCCGGCGGCGTTCACGGATAACACCGATAAGGCGTTCACCACGGTCAGCGTTGCCGACGCAACGGTGATTATGAACCCGCGTGCGACGGCTGATTCCGTTGCGCTCGGCTATGCGGTCAACACGGAAACGGGAACGGTCACCGTACCGGCGGCGACGGCGACAAGTTTGAAGACGGGTGACAGGTTTGTGCCGACGGACGGGGTACGGCGCAGGCTGGTAGGGATTGAGCAGACGAGCGTGCTGTTCGGTACGTCTAGTTGGGAATACGAAAGCGAAGCGGCGACGTGATACACGAAGCGGTAGCGGCAATCAGGGCATTGGCGGCGGACGTGATGGGCTTTTCCGCCATACCGTCCGCCGACTCGCTCGCGTATGCCGAGGTACTGCCGGACACGG
>JAKQQT010000404.1 GCA_029564025.1 Armatimonadota bacterium
ACCGGGCACGATGCGTGTCTGGTGCCACGCGCCGGGATACCTGCGTCCGACAGGTTTTTCGATCGACGGCATCAAAGAGGTGACCGGTTTCAGCGTCAAACCGGTTCAGTTGGCCAAGGCGGCGGCTACGCCGACCGCCGATGGGAAGGCTTTGTTGGGGCTCTCCAAGGCATGGGGAGTCACCACGAACATCTGTCCGCTCTTCAGCATCCTTCCTGCGCCAGGCGACCGGATTCTGGCGACTTTGCCCGACGGCAGCCCCGCGCTGGCGCTTCGCGAGACGCGCGAGGGGAAAGACGTGTTTCTGTCGGTTCCGGCGTTAACGCCTGAACTGATCCGCGGTTTGGCGAAAATCAGCGGCGTGCATCTCTACACGGAATCCGACGCCGCTGCCGTATGGGTCCATCAGGATCTGGCCAGCATCCATGTTCTGACAAACAGCAGCACATTGAAGGTGTCTTGGCCGCAGCCCGGAACCACGCATGATCTTTACAACGGCAAGCAGTACGGGCCCGGCCAGACGGTTGAACTGCCGGTCCGTCAAGGCGAGACGCTGCTGCTGCAACACCGGCCCTCTCAGGGTCCTTCCGCTCACTAACACTAAGTATGGGACACACGCATGAAACGTTCAATCTGGATCGCCATCATGCTCGCGCTGGGTACCTGCGTGGCAGACGCGGCGCCTGTGGAACTGGTTTACACCTTTACCGACAAGCGGACCGAAAAGAAAACGGTCGCTGTTGAACCCGACGCCCAAGGCGTTGTGAAGGTTTTGCTCAGGCGGGATGAGTTGCCGGTCGGGCTTGATCATCTGACCGTGTTGCCGGACTTTGCCATCGCCAAAACCGGTGAAGAGGGCTATTTCATCATGCCTAACGGCGAGATGGGCACGTTTCGCGAACGGACTGGCGAACGCACCGCACAGAATTTCATGCCTATGCCTGTGTTCGGCATGAAGAATCCCCGCAAGACGTTCGTGGCGATCGTGACTGGCATGCCGAACAGTTTCACGCTCGTCACGCAAGCGAAAGAGGGCGTGTATACGATTTTCCCGCGCTTTCAGCTTCGATCCGACCCGCCCACTGAAGACATCGCGATCGCCTATCATTTGCTGAGCGGCGACCAAGCCGACTATTCCGGCATGGCCAAGGTCTACCGCAATCATCAACTTTCCCGCAAGGCCTGCATACCGCTGAAGGAGCGCATCAAAACGAGCCCCGAGCTGGCATATGCCACGCGTAGCCTTGCGATCCGCGTCCGCAACGGATGGAAACCGATGCCGACCCCCGTCACCAATCAAACCTATGCGACCGAACCCCCGATGAAAGTGGCGGTCACCTTTGACCGTGTCGGCGAGATCTTGGACGAGTTCAAACGGCAAGGGATTGAGAGCGCGGAGATTTGCCTCGTTGGCTGGAACCGGATGGGCCACGATGGGCGGTTCCCGGAGCTCTTTCCCGTCGAAGAACAGTTGGGCGGCGAGGCTAACCTGCGGAAACTGATCAAGAAAGCTCAGTCCATGGGGTTCCAGATCGTCTGCCACTCCAACAGCCACGACGCCTACATGATCGCGGACACGTGGGACGCCGAATACATCGTCAAGTGGGTTGACGGCACCTCCTTCTCAAACTATCAGGTCTATGGCGGCGGGCGCGTATTCCCCATATGTCCGCAACGCGCCTTCGAGCGGTTCGCTCAGAAGGAGCTGCGGGAGATTGCCGATCTCGGCTTCCGAGGGTTGCATTACAATGATATTCTGACGGTTGTGCAACCGAAACGCTGTTTTGATCCGCGGCACCCGCTCACCCGGAGGCAAAGCGCGCATTGGATCGGCAAAATTCTGGGCGAAGCGCGGTCTGTGATGGGGGGAAGCGCGTCCGAGGGCGGACATGATTTCTGCTGCGGGCAGTTGGATTACGCCCTCTACGCCTCTGTCCCGGCACCCAAACCAGACCCCATACCCCTGGTTGATCGCTTCGTGCCGTTCTGGCAACTGGTCTACCACGGCATTATTCTGAACAATCCTTTCCCGACAACCTGCAACTACACGATCAAGAACCCTGCCACGCGCCTGATGCTGACCGAGTTCGGCGGGCGTCCTTTCTTTTACTTCCATTCCAACTATCGAGACAACGGCGACGCCTGGATGGGCGTGGAGGATATCACCTGCGAGAGCGACGAAGCGCTGCGGGCCGGCGTCGCCAAAATCAAAGAGGGCTATGACGAATTCACGGCGCGCGCACACCTGCAAACCGAATTCATGGAGCGGCATGAGGCGCTGGATACGGATGTGTTTCGGACCGCATACGCCAACGGGACAGAGATCGTCTGCAACTATCGGCAGACCCCCTTCGTCTACAAGGGACGGACGGTTGAGCCGCTGCGGCATATTGTGATTGAACAGTGAGTGTAAGGAGATCGAAGGATGAAGCCTCTGGTGGTAAAAAAGTTGAGCGCCGTGCCGGGCATGCGTCTGTCCGACATCGCTGAACGTCTGAATGCCGAGACAACGGAGAACCGCGTGGCCTGCGTCAACTGGCCTGCGTTCCCGGAATGCCCGCAAATCTCGTTCCGCATCGGCCATGCCGGTGACGAACTGTGGCTGGCGTTCTCGGTGCGCGAGTCGCGTGTGCTGGGGCAGCAGACACGCGTTCACGGCGATGTCCACATGGACAGTTGCGTCGAATTTTTTATCACGTTCGACAACGCGGCCTACTACAACCTCGAAATGAACTGCATCGGCACGCCGCATCTGGGATACGGGCCTGGGCGTGCGAACCGGAGGCATGTGCCGCTGCCGCTGATGCAGAGTCTGGAGATCGAGACTTCGCTGGGGCGAGAGCCGTTCGCCGAACGGGTAGGGGATGTCACGTGGACGCTGACGGCGCGCGTGCCGGTTGCCTGTTTCGCTTTTGACGCATTGACCGACCTGAGCGGTCGCACGGCGCGGGCGAATGCCTATAAGTGCAACAGCGGTGCATCGGTCAAGCACTACGTGACGTGGCGGCCGGTCCATACGCCGGCGCCGGACTATCACCGGATGGAATTTTTTGGTGACATTCGATTTGAATAAACAAGGACTCGCCCTATGCTGACGCTCGTCGACTGGCTGATTATCGTGTTGTTTTTCGCGGTGCTGATCGTGATCGGGGGCATCACCTCCCGGCGCGCCGGCTCCAGCTCCAAGGAGTTCTTCCTGTCGGGCAACGCCATGCCGTGGTGGCTGCTGGGCATCTCGATGTGCGCGGCGACCACGTCGACCAACTCGGCGAATCTCTTCACCGAGATCATCCGCAAGAACGGGATCTCCGGCAACTGGGTCTGGTGGGCGTTCCTGCTGACCGGGATGCTGACGGTCTTTGTTTACGCCAAGCTGTGGCACCGCACCGGCGCCAAGACCGACATCGAGTTCTACGAACTGCGTTACAGCGGCAAAGCCGCCGCTTTCCTGCGCGGGTTCCGCGCCCTGTATCTGGGCGTCTTTTTCAACACGATCACCACAGCTCTGGTGATCCTCGGCGCCATCAAGATCGGCGTTGTGATGTTCGACATCTCTCCGTTGGCCATCATTCTGATCACTGCGGTCGTCACCGTCATCTACAGCGCGCTGGGCGGCATGCGCGGCATCGTCATCGCCGACTTCTTCCAGTTTGCCGT
>JAKQQT010000747.1 GCA_029564025.1 Armatimonadota bacterium
CAGAACAGAATCCGGCAGAGTGTTGTCGGCCAGCAACAAACCGCCCTTGCGAAGTAACGGAAGCGAGTGATGGAGGTAGTCGACATACCTGTCCTTGTCGGCGTCGATGAACACCAGGTCGAACGACTCCGCGCCTTCCGCCCGCAACGCTACCAGCGATTCAGCGGCGGGACCGACGCGAATCTCCACCCTTTCGGCCAAACCCGCGCGCTCTATGTTCCTTCGGGCAACGTCCGCGTGATGGGGATTCAGTTCCAGGGAGATCAACTTCCCGTCCTCGGGCATCGCGCGCGCCAGCCAGATTGCGCTGTAACCGCCAAGTGTCCCAATCTCCAGGATGCGTTTCGCGCCGATGGACAAAGCGAGCACGCTCAGCAGTTTGCCCTCACTTGCTGAAACGTTGATAGCCGGAACGCCTTCGCGCTCCATCTCGGACAACGCCGAGCGCAGAGCCTTGTCCTCGGCGGCGAACAGGCTGTCGATGTAACGGTCGTATGCGTGAATCCGGTCTTCGGCTGACAATAGTATGCTCCTTTGGTGAAATCCCGCTTGTGTCTTGATACTCACGGGTCCGTTATGATACTGACCTCGGCCGACTGAATCGTCCAGCGCGCGCCTTCCCGCTCAATGATGAGTGAGCCATCCGTGTCCAATCCGATGCCGTCGGCTTGATACGTCTTATCGCCGCAGGTTACGGTGACTGGCCCGACCGCGTCGTCCGTTTCAGGCCAGCTTGCTCTCAGTTCACCCCACGCGGATTCGTCACTCGCAGTCCGGGACGCCTCCCTAATCGCCTGAACCACCGGCCCCACGAGATCATCGGGTGTTGCCTGGACACCGGCTTGCGCGAGGCTTGCGGTCGGTATTCCCAACTCCTCCGGCGCGGTCGCAACATTCAGGCCGCAACCAACCACGTACCATTCGGGAGTACCTTCCCTGAGCGGACCGGCTTCCACTAGGATTCCGCCCAGTTTGCCGCCGCCCAGCCGAACATCGTTCGGCCATTTTGTGCGGATATCGACTCCGTATTCGCTGTTGATCAACCGAGCCAGAAAAACGGCGGCACCGACTGATAAACGTCCGCTCAACGCCAGCGGCAATTCCGAGCGCACCAGAACCGAGAGATAGAGGTTTCCGGGCGGACTGGACCACAATCTTTCACGGCGGCCTCGTCCCTCCGTCTGGGTATCGGCCCACACAACCGTACCGGACGGCGCACCTTCGCGCGCCAGGCGCATCACCTCGGTACTGGTGGAACCAACAGAGGGCAGGCGCACAATATGGGGCTCAAACGTCAAAGGGTCTCCCTGAACCACGAGGTCGTTTCGGTGAAAAGGCGGTCCTGGATCGGTTCCGTGAACCAGCCGTGCTCGGCGCCCTCCACCAAAACGAACTCCGACCTTTGCGGGCGGTTCAGATACGCCCTTGCCGACTCCTCGGTCACCGTGATGTCCGCCGAACCGTGGATCACCTTCAGCGGGCCGCCCCACCTAATCGTCGCCGCCACCGGATCGTGATTCGGCAGGTCGTCCACGAAACCGCGCCCAAGCACCAACGGTCCCAGGTCCAGCGTATCGCCGACCATTTGCTCCGCGCGGTTCCAGTTTTGCCTCACCGTCTGGCTGACGGGCGACCAGAGGCACAGCGTTTTGATCCCCGGGCATTTTGCGGTGGTCTCCGACGCAACCGCGCCGCCCATTGAGAAACCGAGCAGGCCGATGCGGTTCGCATCGATGCCGGGCAGTTCCTTGACGACGTCTATCGCCGTGATGGCGTCGCTGATTTCGCCGGAAATGGTCATGTCGCGGAACTCGCCGTCGCTGTTGCCGCTTCCCCGGAAGTCGAACCGGAAACTCGCGATTCCGGCATCCGCCATCCGACGCGCCAATTTCACGAAGATGAAACCGGGTTCCAGGCACTGGCCGGTGAAGCCGTGGCAGTAGACGACAGCGGGGTGAGGACCGGGGCCGTCCGGCATATGCAGGAAGCCGATGAGATTCTGGTTGTGGTTGGTAAAGGTGATAGGTCGAAGGGTCGGCATCTTCAGATTATTCTCTCTTTCCTTCGCGGCGTTCCTCCGCCGCGGATCGTCCCACATAAAGCGGGGTCAACTGCATCACATCATCGGCGTCACCGGCTGTCAACCGCTCGTAGCCAATGCGCGCGACAATCAGGGGATCCGGCCTTTGCGATCCGGGTAGCACTCTGCACCCCGGCTGTTCGATGTGCGTGACGGCATCACCGACAAGCAGGGTGTCCGGTGTCCGTTGAATCATCTCCATCAGTTGATCGTTTGTCACCAGATCAATCGTGCCGTCGCCCTGGAACTTCTGGATGTAATACCAACCGCGCCGGGCCCGTATTGTGACCATCAACGGTAATCCAACGGCAAGCCACGGATCGGCCAGCACAGTCATCGTCGGAACGCCCGCGATCGGGATGTCCAAGGCCTGCGCCAGCGTCTTCGCCGTCGCCACACCGATGCGCACACCGGTGAACGAACCCGGTCCCAGTGAAACCGCGATGCCTTTCAGGTCCTCTGCCGTCAGGCCCTCTTCGGTCAGGAGGTCGCGCACGGCCGGAACCAGGCGACTGCTGAGGTCCATCGCCTGCGCGAAACCATGCGAAGCCACCGGTCCGCCGTCGTTCCACAGGGCAATGCCGCACCATGCGGAGGTCGTCTCGAGGGCAAGAAGCGGACCGGTCATTGCGGTGACAATCCTCTCTTGCGTGCCTCCTCCACGATGGCCCGCACCTCAGCCTCCTCCACGGGATCGTCACGATGAACCGCCTTCCACATCATTTCGTTCGCCGCCTTGTTCCTAAGGTACTTCATCGATGTGTTCAGGGCGCCTTGCCACATTCGACGTGCCTCAACCATCTCTCCGCGTGATTCGTGCCAAAGAGCCAGGGTGCGGTAAGCCGTGACAGGCTCCATCGGCACGACTTCCGGTGTGGCGGAGAACCGGCCCACAGGGCCTTCCCACAACGCGATGATATCCCGGAACCGTCCGTTGGCGTCATCCTGCCTGCCTTCGCTGATGTCCAATCGGGCAAGCGCGGAGAGGATGCGATAGTTGAACGGCGAGGCCTTGAGGCCTGCCTCTAGAGCGGATTGCGCCTCGTCCTTCCGGCCAATCTCCAACAACGTTTCACCCAGGCGGCGCCAGATGGCTCCGTCGCCCTTTGAAAGTCCCGCCGCCCGGTAATAAGCCGCTACCGCCTTTTCGGGGTTCCCCATTGTTCGCAAAACGTCTCCCTCGTGAACGGCGATGTCCGCGTTGAGGGGATCGAGATACGCCGCCGTTTTGATCAGCCGCAACGCATCTTCGGGGGTTTGAGCCTGGCGCGCGTCGTCGTCCATCGACTGCGCATTGGCGGCCAGAAGGACCGCAATCAGCGCCGCTGTCAATCCGGCGGTTACGGTAAGAACAACCCTTCGGGAAGCGCCCCGGCCGTCATCGTGCTTCCAGGCCATCCCGACGATCAGCCACAGGATTGCCGCCGGACCCCAGACGGTCCACCCGAAATCGACCATATTATGCGCCGCGGACGCCGTCAGTCCGCCGACGGCCGCCATTGGCAGGACGTCACTGACTCCCGACCTCACAGCACGAAACATCCCAATGAACGCCGAACCGAGCGCGATTACGAACAGAATCAAGCCCGGAATACCGGTTTCGGCGGCGGTTTGAAGGAAGGCGTTGTGCGCGGCGGCGGTCCAACCGGCGGTTGCATACGGGCCGAAACTCGTGCCGAATGTTCCGGCCCCGGTTCCCAGCACGGGATGTGCCGCAATCATCTTGCCGGTGGCCTGCCAGGTCAGCTTGCGAAACTCGGAGGAATGGGCCTGGCCGGTCTGGGCCGAAGAAATGCGTCCTGTCAAGGTGCTTCCCGAAATGGTCCACGCGACAGCGGCGAGGACCAACACGGCCAGGGCTCCAGTGGTAAAAACCTTGCGGATTCCCAGAACTGAGACACAAACCACCAGACCGATGAGAAGGGCCAGAATCGCTCCTTTGGAGCCTGTAGCGAACAAAGCCGCTGTTCCTCCAAGCGTTCCCAGCGCAAACATCACCCGGACCCAGACCGGACTAACACCCCGTCCGAGCGTCAAACCGAAAATCGCCAGAGGGAGTACCGTGACCAGCCACGAAGCCAGCAGATTGGGTGTGGTGAACGAGCCAAACTCCCGCCAACCAGGATCGCTGGCGTGCCAGTGCCACACTCCAAACGCGGCGTGGGTGACAAGCCCCGCAAGAACCGCTCCCAAAAGGGCATTCCGAAACCGGTCGGTACGGACAGCGAAGGAAGCCATCACGGCAAGCACCATCCACGAGAGAACGTCCGCCAGAAAGACAATCGACGCGTGCAGGTGATTCGAAACGACCAGGGTCAGGGCCGACCAGCCGAAAAACCACGCGAGCCATCGAACCGGCGCGGGAAGGCTCCAATCCAACCGGCGGTCCGCAAGAAATCCCAGCGCGGCGGTGAAGGCCAGGGCCCTGCAGACCAATGGGCCGACGCCTTCGACCTGGCCGCCCAACCACGGAGCCAGCACTGCGCACAGACACAACAGCGATATCCAGGCGGGCCTGGCCATTCCGGCTAGAACCGATTCCTGCTTCACCCTTTTCTCCCCATCAGCCTGTGAAATACGCCAACCGCCATTACAAGCGCCGCGCGAGTCACAACACCGCCCCATACAACCGGTGTCATCCATCGCGGGTATCTCGAGCCGATGTAGTGCTTCTTATAGAACCGGTACATGGCCTTGTGAAACGCAATAATCATCCGGAACGGCGTCTTGTTGGTACTCTGGCCGATAGCGTGGGTAATGACGCCCGCCGGCTCGTACCACACTTCCCAGCCGGCCTGGCGGGCTCGGTAGCAGAGGTCCACGTCCTCCTCGAACATGAAGAACCGCTCGTCCAATAGCCCGATGCTGTCCAGCACTTCGCGGCGTACCGTCAACGCCGCTCCGCTGACCCAATCGACCTGCATCGCGCTGTCGTGCGAAACGTCTTTCATCAGGTAATCTCGCGTGGCCTTGTTGCCGGAAAAGAACCGTCCGATGGGCGTGTTGCGGAAGATCGCCGCCTCCAGCGAGGGGAAGTGGCGACAGGAATACTGCAGGCTCCCGTCCTGATTCAACAGTTTCGGGCCCACGATACCGCACTTCGGGTGGGCTTCCAGGAAATCGAGGATTGCGGCGAAGGCGCCGGGATGCGAAATCGTGTCGGGATTGAGAAGCAATATGTTGTTACCCTGACACATCGGAATCGCCGCGTTGTTGCCGCCAGCGAATCCCAGGTTTTCAGGAAGTGCCACCACCCTGGCCGCCGGGAAACGCTCGCGCACGAAGTCGGCGCTGTCGTCCCGGCTGGCGTTGTCGACCAGAAGAACCTCAAACGGGCGGCCGCCGGTGTTCTGCTCCAACGCGCTCCCGACACTGCGCTCCAGCCACTCGCGGGCATTCCAGTTGAGGATGATGACAGATAAATCCATGCGTTTACGCCCGCCGTGTCAGCCGGTACCAGCCGGTCCGTATTGTTCCCACTCCCATAATCAGCGCAATGCACAAAGCGAGCCGCACGGGTCCCAGGCGCTTTCCGTATCTCCGGCGGTAGAATTCAACCAGGCTTCGGTGCGACTCCCACGTGGCGCGCGGCTTGATTTGCCGGGTGCCGGCGCCGCCCTCGTGACGAACAACCGCCGTCGGCAAATACGTAACGTCCCAACCCGCTTCCCACGCTCTGACACACCAGTCCACATCGTTCCAGAAAAGAGGAAATCGTTCGTCGAACGGGCCGACCGCATCCCAGGCGGATCGACGGACCATCCACGCGGATGCCATCGGTTGCGGCGCTGTCTGTGCCTTTTCGTAGTCAAACATCGGAAGGCGGTAGGAAGCCAGAACCTTGTGCGCCGGGAACAGACGATCGAGCGCTGTCCACGCGCCGAACAGCGCCATCGGCGTCGGGAAGCCGCGCACAGAAGCCTGCGTGGCTCCGTCCGGCAGAACCAGTTTGGGAGCCACCAGTGCGGTCTTCGGATTCTCCGCCAGTTCGTTCGACAGAGCGCTCACGGCTCCCGGTTCCACCACCGTGTCCGGATTCAAAAAGAACATAAGGTCACCGCGCGCCCCCTGGGCGGCCAGGTTGTTACCCGCCGCGTAGCCGATATTTCTGTCCAGCGAGATGACCGTTACGCCGGGATACCTGTCGCGCACCATCTCCACGCTGTCGTCTTCGCTGGCGTTGTCCACAACGGTAATTTCATCGACTGCGTCGCCGGGTTCGGTTCTGTTGACCAGCGATTCCAGGCAGTCAGCCAAAAAATCACGCGTATTCCAGTTGACGATCAGCGCGCTGATCAAGATGAAGGCGTCCTTTTGTTGGGGTAGTGGTTCACACGCTCAGGATAGCATCGTGTTAGCGGCACGCGTGACCTGTGGTTCACTCGCCCAATCCGAATGCGAGGGGTTTGAACTCCAGCGCGTTGCGTGTCCCAACCAGCACCGGACCGTATCCGACCGTTCCTTCCGCCGCCCTGGATATGCGGACCTCCAGCCGGTTTGGCTTTCCGTACTTCAGAAGGCCTTTCGGTATCCGAAATGCGGGCGTGGACGGCCACCGCGGAGTTCCGAATCCCGCGCCCAGCGGCTTGCCGTTCAGTGTAATCCGCACGTTCGTCGTCGCGACGCCTCCATACACGTACAGCTCGGATGCTTCCCATTTTGCGCGATTGGACGGCACCGGAGTGAACGTCGCCTTGATCACTCTAAATTCCGAATTGGCTGGACTTTGGATCAGCGGCAGAACCTGCAGGGCATTTCCAGTCGCCGGGGGCACAGGCTTGAAGCCAATCCGCTTCATTCCGGCCTGCACCGTGGCGTTCTTCATCATCAGTTTGTGTATCAGGCCGGTCCGATGGTTCTCGATCGCCAGCAGGGTTGCTCCGGTATCGATACCGATGACGTCCGGGCCGAACCAGTTCACCGTCGGATTGAACGTGTCCGTGAAGCCGTAGCGCCCCCAGATTCGGGCGCCGAAGGACTTGAGCATCGCTCTCAGCGCTCGCTCGCTTTCAACCGGCGTCGCCTGGAACGAACCGCCCGGCGCGTGCGGGCTGATGGTTCCGTCGTTCACGGCCCCGCCCGGTTCCGCCGCCCAGGCGTTGTAGCCCTTTGGCCCGTCACCCGCCGTGTGCCCCCAGATGTCCGGTCCGAATCCCGAGTACCTGCCGGCCTGGTTTTTCCCGTACAGGCGGTTCGCCAGCGTGGTCGCCTTCAGATTCTCGAAGTAGTCCGCAACTCCGTCGTGCCTGTTCCGGAAGTCGAGCCAGTGATTGGGGTACTGATTCATAAACAAGGATGGGCCAGCGATGCACGAATACGGGCCGTACCGGGCGTATTCACGTCCCAGTTCGTGCCATCGTCCGGCGGGGATTGGTCGCGAAGGACTCCCAATCGCGAGAACGTACATCAACAGAGCTTCGCTGTAATGCCCGTAATCGTTCCAGATGAACTCGCGTTCCTCGGGTATGCTTCCGTGGTTGATGAACTTGCGCGGCGACCAATACACCCAGTCGATCCGGTTCGCCAGTCGTTCCGCGCTCTTCTTCACCTCGCCGCCGAAGTACTCGCCGGCGGTCAGCATGCCGGCAATCGCCAACGCCGTGTCTATGGTCGAGAACTCGCACTTCCAGGCCCGTTTGCCGGTACCGAACTCCACAAAATGCGGCATCACTCCGTTCCTGTGTTCAAGCACCGTCTCAAACGTGCGCCCGGTCTTCAACGCGCGGGCTTGCGCGTCTTTTCGCGAAACCCAACCGCGTTCGACCCCGATCGGCAGGGCAGACAATCCGAATCCCGTGCTGGCGATACTGGCAATCCTGTAGTCGTCCACTCGGAAGTTGCCGGCCCTGTCCTTGACCAAACCGGTGACGGGATCCGTCTCGTTCCAAAAAAAGAGAAAGGCTCTTCGTTGAATCTCGTCGAGAAGAACCTCCTTCGGAGCGGTTGCCAGCGTCCGGGATGTAAGATTCCGCGATTTCGGGATAGTTATCCCCGGATAGGCCATCATCGTCAACGCCATAGCGGCGAAAACGCGGAGAATCGGTTTATGCACGGCTGTAGCCTCCTGCCTTCCGTGTGTATCATGAGCAAAATACCCCAACTCCAAGGAGCGGTCATGCCTATTCTACGCCTGCCGACAGTCCGATATCACGCCTTCGCCTTTTTTATGCTTGCCCTGCTCGTTGTGTCCTCCGCATTCGCCGCAGATTCCGCCGTATCCCCGTTCCTCCGGCGACCGGATATCCACGGGGACCAGGTCGTCTTCACCTGCGAAGGGGACCTCTGGCTGGCTTCCATCGCAACCGGACAGGCCCGGCGCGTCACCAACCACCCGGGTACCGAAACCCACGCAAAGTTTTCACCGGACGGTCGCACACTGGCCTTTACCGCACAGTACGATGGCGGAATTGATGTTTACACGATGCCCGTCACCGGAGGAGCGCCGGCGAGGCTGACGTGGGACCCAAGCGGAGCCGTTGTTCTCGACTGGACACCGGACGGCAAGAGCGTTCTTTTCCGTTCCGCAAGGGAATCGGGAGACCGCCGAAGCCGGTTGTGGAAAGTTCCCGCCAAAGGCGGCACTCCCGCACTGCTCCCTATCCCGCGGGCTGTGATGGGCTCGATGAACAGCGACGGCAGGCGTGTCGCCTACGTACCCATTTCCATCGAGGGCAATAACTGGTTCCGTTACCAGGGCGGTCGGGCCGACGATATCTGGCTTGCCGACATCTCCGACCGCACTTTTCGCAGGTTGACGGAAGACCCTTGCACCGAAACCTCTCCGATGTGGCTCGGCGATACCCTTTACTTCATCTCGGAGCGCGACCAGCATCACAACCTCTACCGAATGAACGCCGACGGACGCGAAATGACCCAGTTGACGTTCTGGAAGGACAATCCGGCGCGATATCCGGCAACCGACGGCAAGCGCATCGTCCTTCAGCACGGAAACGGACTGGCCCTTTACGATCCCGCCACCGGGTCCGCCAATGACCTCAGCCTGCAACTCAATTCCGACCGCGAGCACGCCCGTCCCAAGCGTGTCAACGTCCGGGACGCTCTGAACTACGCCAATATCGGGCCCACCGGAAAGCGTCTCGTCATCGAGTCGCGTGGGCGCCTTGTCAGCGTACCGGCTACAGAAGGCGACTGGCGGCTGATAGCGGACGACCCGTCCAGCCGATCGCGTTACCCCGTCTGGTCGCCGGACGGCAAGCAGATAGCCTTCGTGTCCGACCGCAGTGGCGAGGAACAGGTATGGGTGACGCCGTCCGACGGTACGGGCGAGCCCAAACAACTCACCAAAGACCACAAAGGGCCGCTGAGCCCCCTCGTCTGGTCGCCCGACGGCAAGTACATCGCCACCGGCGACCGCGAAATGCGCGTCATCCTCGTGGACGCCAAGACCGGAGAAACCACACTGGTCGACCAGGCAGATCGCGGCGGTACCTACCACGCGAACATCGACTCCTACCGGTTCAGCCCGGACGGCAAGTGGGTGACCTACGCGAAACCGGAAACCAATTGGCGCAATGCCATCTATCTGTACGAAATCGCAACGAAGAAAAAAACGCGCATTACAAACCCGGTCATCAGTGCGGGTTCGCCGGTCTTCGACCCGGATGGCAAGTACCTTTACTTCCTGCAGGACCGCGAGTTCAATCCAAGGGGCACCGGTCCGACGCAGTTCTTCGGCTTTGACAAGCAGACTCACATCACGATGGTGACGCTGTCATCGGAGGCACTGTCGCCATTCATTCCTAAGGCCATCGAAGAAGGCGCCGCGGATCCCGAGACGAAAACGGAGCCCGCCAAGCCCGCCGCAACGCCCGCGAAGAAACCGACCGCGCCCAAGGTGTCCTCGAAGAAGACTGAACCGGCGAAAACCGAGGAAAAGAAGGAACCGGAACTGCCGAAGGTTCGCATCGACCTTGAAGCCATCTCGCAAAGATTTCTGGACCTGCCGGTTCCGCCTGGCGATATTCACGGCATAGAAGCCGTGAAAGACCGGATTCTGTATCTCGTTTCTGATCCAACCCTTCAACTGCGAGCCTACAGCATGAAGGATCCCCTCAAGAAAGAGATCACTACTCTTTCCTCGGCCGTGTCCGGTTTCACCATCTCGAACGACGGCAAGAAAATGCTGGTGCAGAACGGACGCGATCTGCAGGTGGTGGACGTCGGGACGGGCGCCTTCACACCGGAGGCAGGACGAGTCAACATCGCCGGAGTGTCCTTCGAGGTCGACCCGGTCGCCGAATGGCGCCAGATTTACTTCGAAGCGTGGAGGGCGACACGTGACTTCTTCTACGACCCCAATATGCATGGGGTCGACTGGGAAGCCGTGAAAACCAAGTACGAAGCCCAGTTGAAGAATGTTGGAGAGCGCAACGAATTGAACACCGTGCTCGGTGACATGCTGGCCGAACTGAACACCGGCCACTGCTATGTCGGCGGTGGAGATACATCACCGGGCGTCACGCCGCAGGGTATGGGATACCTCGGGCTCGACCTGTCGCTGGACGCCTCCGGTAAAGCGTTCCGCATCGAGCGCATCCTGCAGGGCGACGGCTTCGACTTCAGTGTCCAAAGCCCGTTCAGCGCGCCCGGCCTGGGCGTGAAGGAGGGCGATTACATTCTGTCTATTGCCGGCGAACCGGTAAGCGCAAACCGCGACCTCCAGTCAATGCTGGTCGGCCGCGGCGGCCAGGTTACCCGAATCGTCGTAAACAAGAAGCCCGAATTGAAGGATTCGCGTGAAATCCGGGTGCGCCTGTTGAGTTCCGATTCACAACTCCGCTACTACGACTGGGTAGCCTCTCGACGCGAGTACGTCCGCAAGAACGGTGGACCGAACCTGGGATACATCCATATTCCGGACATGCAAGATACCGGTCTGAGCGAGTTCGGCAAGTGGTACTACGGCGGCAACTACACCAACGACGGCACCATCTACGATGTGAGGTTCAACGGGGGCGGATCGATCTCCGGTATGTTGCTCTCGCATATGTCGGCAAAGCCGTACACATGGTTCAAGCCGCGATACGGCGAATCCTGGACGCGTGTCGGATGGGGAGTCCCCGGTTACAGCGTGGCGATGTGCAACGAATACAGCGCGTCCAACGCCGAGGAGTTCTGCGACGGATTCCAGCGCTTGAACCTCGGGCCTGTCATCGGCAAGCGTACGTGGGGCGGCCTTGTCGGTAGCGGAGGCGGACACATTCTGATTGACGGCGGCCGCATCAATGTGCCGAACTACGGAATGTGGGCGCCCGACGGCAAGTGGTCGGTCGAAGGCGTCGGCGCGATTCCCGACATCATTGTAGACAACGATCCCGCGTTCGAACTGGCCGGCAAAGACCCGCAACTGGATGCGGCCATCGCCTGGCTGAAGGAACAGATCAGCCTGAAGCCCGTCCCCCGCCCCACCCATCCGCCCTTCCCGGTGAAGTAGATCTCAGTACAACGCGACGCATCCTCAGGGATGCGTCGCGCCGTACCAGACCATAAACAGCGCGGAGGCGATGATCACAAGTCCCAGATAGGCAAAGGACCTGTAGATCGATTGCGGCCCGAGTGCGGTTTGCGCGATGCTGTCTTCCAGACTGGCTCCCGCGGATGGCCGTGATCGCGCCACGCCCGTAACCGTCGGTCTCCAGACTCGCGGACCATGTACCACCCAGAACAGCACCGTGGCGATGGCTGAAAGCGTCATCCAGGACGGGAATGAATAGAATCCGATGGCGATGACCGGAATACTGAGCCCAGCTAGCGTGATCAACAACAGAGCCAGAACAATTCTCAGTGGTATTGGAACCGGCACCTCGTTGACTTTTTGTGACATCGTTGTTCTCTCCATCACCACGTGAACTGAACTTCATCGCCGGCTATGAGCTGGGTGCTTCCTTCCGGCGTGAACACCGTAACGTCCCCGCCATCCGACAGGTGATTCATAGTTATCCTGCGGCCTTCAATCACCACTTCCACCACTTGCCCTTGCCATTTCGTTCTGAAGGCCACCCGGTTCCACTGCTCCGGCAACAGCGGCCAATCGCGGAAGCGGAGGCCGTTTTCGTCGTGTTCGAACCGGCAGAATCCGTGCATCAGCGCCAGCCAGGCGCCGCCGAGCGCGGCTGTGTGGACACCGTGGTTCCAGTGCGGGCCGTCCGCCGTCAGGTCGATGTGCGACGTGTCGATGAAGTTACGGTACGCCGGTTCCGTCATACCCACATCAGCCGCCACCAGCGAGTAAGCCATCTTGCTGAGGCTTGAGTCGTGCGAGGTCCGCGCGTTGTAGTAGTCCCAGTTTGCGCGCTTGACATCCGTGCTGAACGCGTGCCGCAGAAGGTACAGCATCATCACCACGTCCGCCTGTTTGATGTTCTGGGTGCTCTGGAACGGACCCAGCGGACCGCCCGGGGGAAGCTGAGGGTGTGCAAGGCGCGCGCGGGCGACATCAACCGGGCAGTCCTCCAGGCCGAAGTAACCCGCAAACTGCTCGATGAGACCTTGCCCGTTCGGCTCCTGCTGAACCAGACGATCGGCCACGCCTCTCCACAATTCGATTTCATCATCGGATAAACCGATTGTGTTGCGGACTTGGATCAGCCGTTCAGGGACTTCCGCTGCGGCCTTTTCCATAAACGTCATGGCGGTCTCGATAGCGCGTTTGGCGAGAGCGTTGGTGTAGCCGTTGTCGTCGACCATCTCGTGGTACTCGTCCGGACCGAGGACGCCGCGGAGATGATACGTTCCGTCTGTGTCCTTCTCCGCCCTGTCGGCGAAGAACCGGGCGATTTCCAGCGCGACCTCCAGACCGCTCTCCCACACGAACTCCCAGTCGCCTGTGGACGTCACATAGTCCTTCAGCGCGTAGGCGATATCGGCGCTGATGTGGATTTGCTGGTCGGAGTACGGAGCGCGGATAGGTTTTCCCGTGCGGGGGTCGTTGAACACATACAACGCGCACTGGTCGTCGCCGGTTTCCTGGCTCTGCCAGGCGTAGAAGGCTCCTTTATAGCCGTAGTTGTTGGCCTTGCGCCTGGCGCCGTTCAGCGTGCGCCGCCGGTAGCCGAGGCAGTTCCGCGCCACTTGCGGTTGCGTGGCGAGGTAGAACGGGAAGCAGAAGATTTCGCAGTCCCAGAAGATGCTTCCGTAATAGTCCTGTCCCTGCAGACCACGGGCAGACAGGCTGACCTCGTCCGTGCGCCACGGGGCCGACGCCAGCAGGTGGAACAGCGAGAAGCGGATACCGAGTTGGGCGTCGTCGTCGCCCTCGATGACCACGTCGGAAATGTCCCATATTTCCCGCCAACGGCTGACGTGAAGTCCTTTCTCGCCCTTGTAGCCTTCTTTCATCGCACGTGACGCCATCTCGCGCGCGTTGCGTCCGGCGCCACCTATACCAAACCGGCTGTCCGCGATGCCGGCGTACAACCGGAGTCTCAGGGTCTTCCCTGCGCCAAGACGAACCGGTTGAATCGAGCGGCTCGTTTGCTGTTCCGAAAAAACGGCTTTCTCCCACTTGACAGACGGTTTGACGTCCAGGGCAACGGCCACGCCGATTTCGTAACCCGGATCGTGCGTCGTCAGCACGACCGAGATGCCGTCCTTGTACGCAACGGGACGAAAAGCCCGCGTGTGGCTCTCACACCTGTTATTCGTGACGTCTTCCCGAATCGACGCAGTGATTCCGATTTCGGACTTCTGCTCAGGCGTCACGCGGTAATCGATGCAGGCAACGTTCGGGGGGCCCATGCTGATGAAACGTTCCGTCTCAATCCTGACAACCTTGCCTCCCGGGCTTTTCCACCGGACGCACCGCCTCAGAATCCCCTGCCTCATGTCGAGTTCGCGGCGGTATTCCAGAACCTCGCCCGTGGTCATGTCGAACGGTTCCCCGTCAATCGTCACGATGACGTGATGCCAGTCCGGGATGTTCACGATTTCGCGCTCAGTCAGTTTGCCAAGCGGGGTATCGTAGATACCGTTGATGTAATTGCCGACAACATACGGTGTCCGGGGATTGGCTTCCTCGAACGCGCCGCGACAGCCCATGTAGCCGTTCGCCAAGGCAAATACCGTGGCTCGCGTGTCTTCCTTTTCGGGGTTCCATTTGGTTTCGCGCAGAATCCAACCGTCGACGAATTCGAAATCGGGGTGTGAAATCATGAGGGTTCTTTCAGGTTGTGATGTCAGGGCTTAAAGACCAGTGCCGCGTCGGTGATGGTGAGCGCGCCGTCGCCGTCGAGGTCTCCGTTGTAGCGTTGATGAGGCGTGGGAACGGAGATACCGGCGGCTATTTTTAGAATATCCGCCGCGTCTGTTACGTCGCTCGCGCCGTCCAGGTTCATATCACCGGGATTCAAGCCGGTGTGGTAGATGACCGCCAGCGCATCGGCGATGGGCGCATTCATTGTGAACCACTGAGCCGGTTTGCCGGTACGGTAATCCTCTATGTTGATGGCCTGTAGCGGCGTGTCGATGCCAATCCACACGTTGGCCACCTGGCCGGCGTCGTTGAAGGCGTCTTTAGGCCCGTACGTTCCCCACAACGTATCGTAGCGCGTGTCATAGTAATGCCGAAGCGCGTTGAAGGCCCAGTTGTCGGCCAGCATTTCGTGCGTATCCATCCGGAGCAACCGGATACACGAGATGGCTCCATGCGGGGCGATGATACCGTCGGGTTCCGGCGCTCCCCCGTTGGCTTCGCGGGGCAGTCCGCCCAGTGGACCCTTGTAACCGCCGGCCGGATCGGCGCAGGAGGTGAGACCCCATGAGTTGATTCCGAAAGAAGCGTGTGTAGCGTAGCCGTCGGCCGGAGTCTTGCCGATGGCGTGGTCCGCGCAATACTGGCGCGCCGCAAGCGCCGCAACGACGGAATTATCCCACCAGTTGACGGCGGGTTTCGTGGATCCGACGTCCTCGGGGTGGTCCGGCCCCAACCTGTCGAACGGTATCATTCCGTGCGACTGCGTGTATGTGAACAAACTTCCGAAGTACGAGTTCACCACCCGGTACGTCACGCCGTTCGATCCCCTGTATGATCTGGTCACCCGCGGATATCCGTACTGACTCCGAAGGAGGTCAGCATTCCTGGGATCGTTTGCCAGTCCGACGATCGGCAGGAGCAGGACTTCATCGGTGGGCCGGTCATACGTCCAGGGCATCAGGTAACCTCCCCCGGGCGCTGGAATCGTGAAATCGCCTCCGCTGGTGGGAGACCAGGCCATCGAGTACCTCGGACCGTCGGACGAGTTCAACAGCCACTTCGACCAGTCGATGTTCCGGGCTATCTGCAACGCCTTGGTGTGCAGTTCGCCGCCAAATGCCTTGCCTGCGGCGAGGACACCCTCGACCAGAAGTGCTCCGTCCACACTGGACACTTCGCCGGACGCCACGCCCCAGGAACCGTTCGTACGGGGCTTGACAAAGTGGTAGGGAACGCCGGCCCACTGCTGATCTGTTCCGCCTGATTGCATATCCAGCACGGCGTCCATTATCGAGTTGGCCTTGGATCGTGCCTGCGCGGGAGTCACGGTCCATTCGGAAGTAGTGCCGTACCGCTCGGCCTGGATGGCCAGGCACACCAATCCCATTCCCGTCGCCGCCACACTGCACACATTACCGGAGGTACTGCTGTCCGCGATCATAGAGCGCCCGTCGGGAAACTGCGCCGTCGCGGCGGTCTTGTATGTGAAGGTCGACGCGTAGCGGCAGGACTGTGCCTCCACACGGTCCAGCAATTCCCCGTCCGTCAACACAGGCGGGGCGGACACCGCCGACGCCGCAACAAGAGCAGTCAGGACAACGGGCGTGAACTTCATGAATTGACCTCCGCGCGGCGTGCGCCGCAGGACTCGCGTATCACCAGCCTCGTTCGGAGAAGCAGATGGGTGGCGGCGGTTATCTCTTCGCTCCGGCTTTCATGAATCTGTGCCAGAAGCGTTTCTGCCGCGCGCCTTCCGACAAGGTAGATGGGCTGATGAACGGTGGTCAGTGCAGGTTCCAGGTGCTGGGCCATGGGAATATCGTCAAATCCCACGATGGCGATATCGTCCGGCACGGTCAAGCCTTCCTTCTTGATCGCCCGCAAGGCGCCAATTGCCATCACGTCGTTGGAGGCGAATACCGCAGTCGGGAGTTCCGGCAGTGCCAGAAGAGATTTCATCGCCTCCCTGCCGCCGGTTTCCTCAAACGCTCCGTCTCGCACGATCTCCGGATCGAACGGAATCCCCGCTTCATCAAGAGCGCGTCGATAGCCAACAGAGCGATCCCTGGCGTTCGATGAGGTGTCAGGACCGGATATGAACGCGATGCGCCGGTGTCCCAACCTGATGAGGTGCCTCACGGCATCGCAGGCGCCGATGATATTGTCGCAGTCCACACAACTGACGCCGGGCAAATCGAAGTTGCTGTTCACAACGACGAAAGGAAGCCGCATCTCCTGGAAGGCAGGTATCGAGGGGTCGTCCAACCGTGTGCCTATGAGGAGGGCTCCGGAAACGTGACCGGTGGAAATCAGCGTGTCGTGGAATTCGTCACGAGGCGCATCCTTACGAGGCACGAACAGAGTGATGTTCATACCGCCTGTGTTGGTCGCATCCACGGCGCCACGGATAATCTCCGTGAAGTAAAAACTCTCGAACACGTGTGAGTTGTACGGAATCACAAGGCCCACGGCGTTCGGCGGGCGTCGGGTAACCAGCGACACCGCCTGGGGATTGGGCTGGTAGCGCATCGACCTGGCGATGGCCAGAACCTTGAGTCTCGTGGCCTCGCTGACCTTCTGCCGGTCGACATCGTTGAGCACGCGGGATACCGTTGCGGCGGAAACACCGGCTTTGCGCGCTATCTCCCTGAGCGACATGATGGGTCTCGTTTCGTCCTTGGCGAAGTTTTCTGGGAAACTGTTACCTTACTATGCTCATTGTATGCGAGGCGCAGAACACGGTCAAGAGAAGCCGTTTGAACATCCCGCGACACCATGATATACTGATACAGTACCGTTTTTTTTGCCTGTGAGGGTAAACGTTTAACCACACGCCCGCTCCATCGGCGAGGCGGAAAGGAACAACGATGATCACTCGTCTCTACCTTCAGCGGACCTCCGCTCTTCTCGCCACTCTGGCGTGTCTGGCTCTATCAGCGAACGCGCAAACCGTTCGCGTTGAGGCGGAGAATTTTGTGCCGCCCACCGGCACGGCCACCGTCGGAAGC
>JAKQQT010000453.1 GCA_029564025.1 Armatimonadota bacterium
AGCGAACCACGATAAATGGGTCTCCGATCTAACAACAGGAGCCAAAGCCGACCTGTCCGGAGCCGACCTGTCCGGAGCCGACCTGACCGGAGCCAACCTGCGCAGAGCCAACCTGCACGGAGCCGACCTGACCGGAGCCAACCTGCGCAGAGCCAACCTGCGCAGAGCCGACCTGTCCGAAGCCGACCTGTACGGAGCCGACCTGTCCGGAGCCGACCTGGACTTCGCAGCTCTGCCTCTCTGGTGCGGCGGGCTCGGGTTCAAACTCGACGAACGGCTGGCAAAGCAGATCATGTACCATGCGCTGTCCTTGTGCCACGAACACGTAGTTCCAGACGCAGCCTTACGCGAGTGGGTGAACACGTTTCATCGCGTCGGTGAAGTACCAAAGCTATAAAAGTCGGACCCGGCAAAGTCCCGGGTAGGCAAAGTCCTCCGTCAACGCGGGGGCCGCCAGGATCACCGATGCAAACGGCCGGTGTGTCCCAAATTGGATGGTGTGCCGTATGCTTGGGCCCGGAGTTGGTTACTCCCGGACTGACCAAACACAACCAGGAGCGCCCGGGGACGTTGATCCCCGGGCCACCCTTTTCGTTGCCTGCTCTCGGCGAGGCCCCGGACCCGTGCTTGCCGTTCGATTCGGCGATTCGGTTGGACTACCCACGACACGCTCCGGGCGTACGGGTTCAATTCCCGTCAGGCAACCCTTTTCAACGCGCTTCGCGGCTCCGCAAGGAGCCGGGCCAAAGCCTCCGGGGATGCACCCCCAATGTGAAGACCGGTTAGGCACACCGGGATTGACAGGCTGGGCAAAGACCTGGAGTAACGTCCGATCGGCGAGGACTCCAAGCCCCGAAGCGCTCCCTTTTCAACGAAGATACGAAACCGCGCACCATGTATGGAAACGAAGAAGGAGAATGAAATATGAAATTTGAACCTGGCGATCGCCTCAAGCTGGTGGACGTCCGCTTTGACGACGGCGAAACGCACCCGGTGTTCTTCCTGCACCGGCTGAAAAAGATAGACGACGATGTGCCCTCCCCGCCTGTTGCGGGAAAGGGCGTGCACGCCCAGCCTCCGCACGGCGCGGAGGCAGGCAAAGAAACCACAAAACAAGGAGACCAT
>JAKQQT010000748.1 GCA_029564025.1 Armatimonadota bacterium
TGATTACCCCGATTACGACTGGCGGGCGAGAATCAACGATTCCATCGGTGCGGGCGGGCGCGAGGGACTGTACGGCACCGGCGCGTTCATCGTCGAGGATCCGGACGAACTGCTGCAGCACGAGGAGCACGGCGACGACACCGACATCACCGTCGGCAAAGAGGGCAAGATCATCGTGCCGAGGATCAGGCTGGAGCCTGTCACATGCGCCACAACCGGCGCGGGCGTCATCGTCAACCCCTCCGGCGTGGCGGCGGGCGGGCTGGCGGCGTACCGCGTCGAGGTCGAGCCGGAGGACGAGGTGGAGGACGATGACATAAACTGGAGTGTCGCCAACGGCGGCGTGGCCTTCTACGGCAACCACAGCAACGGTCGCGAGGTGATCGTCAGGGGCGGGGCCGCGGAATCGGACTTCAAACTGGAGGTGCAGATTGGTGATTTGCCCGAGACCTGCCGCCCCTACATCCACGGGCGGGTGCTGCAGCCGACGGTCACGCCGATCCATGCCTACATCATCTGCGATTCTAACGGTGTGGCGGCGGTCAGCACTGCCACGGTTGATGCTTGGATTGCCGAGGCCAACCGCATCTACAAGCAAGTGGCTATGACGTTCACACGGGCAAGTGTCACAACAGTAACCGGCCACCACGACTGGTTTGAGATAGACGACAATATCGAATTCCACCAGTTGTGCTCGTACGCCAGCGGCACGGGGGGGGGCTGGAGCTGTACTGCGTTGGCGGCATGGACGTGCCTGGGCGGCATTCAGACATGAACCTTGTCTACGGCGATGCAAGTCGCGGCATGGCTATACGGCAGGGAGAGACTGGAGGAGTGCTCGCGCATGAGTTAGGTCACGCTTGCGGTCTCAATCATGTTAATTACACGTTGGGTGGGCTTGTCAGTCAGGAACTTTTGCTTGAGATGAACTGGAGCGGAGGAGATGGGACAGGGCACTACCCACCCGATCTTGAACACCAAAACCTTGTAAGGCGCATCCTGATGTACCCGTACAAGGTAAATTCGGCACAAGACATTCCGCTTGGGAGTGTCAAAGGTTCCGTAAATGTCGGCGGGACCGTGATAGTCAGCCCAATGTCTTGCGGCTTTACTGATATGGTTACGCGGGAGCCGATCCATTGATGCAAGGAGGTCATTCATGAGATTTTATCAAAAAAAATTATTCTCGGTTCTGCTGGCAATTGTGGGTGCGAGTTTGTCTGCCGAGGAATCTGGCGAGCAGCGGGATAAGGTCTACGCCAAGGTCAGGGCGCATCTGATGCTTGAATTCACAGCAATTGACGATACGGAACGATCAAGTGCGGCATGGATAAAACAAAATCTGGGTGCCAGCGACGAACAAATCCGTAAAGCGATGATGGATATTCACCGTGAGGCGGTTCTGACGCACAGCAACGCGCCCGAACAGGACAGTCGATCTCTCAGCCGGATGAGGTTAGAAGGTGCGATACGAGAGCTGTGGGGGTGCGCAGACTCTCAAACAAAGGATTTTCTGCTGGACTATGCCGCTTCAAGGGAAAACGACGCGCAAATCAGGAGCTTGGCTGTTTCCTCCTACCTCCGTGTCGCCGATGCGGAAGAGGCGAGGGACATCCTCTTGCGATTTCTTGTCGGAGAAAACCAGATGGATTTAGGTGGCAGGTCTTCCATTTGCCGTCACGCACAAACCGCATTCATGGATGCTGATGCCGCGAAACGGACGGCCATTCTCGAGTCGTTGTATGTGGCGTTGTCACGGGAGGAAAACAAATGCAACTTCCATGTCTATGACGATATCCTTTCCGAACTCAGCAGTGATTACGTTCATTCGCACCAGCGGCTTGCCATACTAGAAAAACTCATTGACGCTCCGCCGCTGTGCAAGGCGGACGAATTCGTTATGCCAAACCTAACGAAAAAACTGAAAGAACTTCAAAAAACACAACGAACCACAAATATCAACACAAACCTCTCCGCGCTGAAAGAACGTGATTTCAATCAGCCGTTGCCGGAAGAGGAGCGCTTCGCCCTTGAAATGCCGCCGGATGCCCCGGACGCTGGCGGCACCGATCAAGAAGAACCGGCCGAGACGCGGTGTAAGGGGGTTTACCCGCTCGCCGCCGTCGCGGGGCTTCTCGCCGTGACTGCCCTTTGGTTCGTCTTCCGCAGAAAGCGCGGCTCTGTATGAGTTCGTATTCGGCGCACGACTCAGCCCCCAACAATGACACCGACGGGGACGGCCTCGCCGACGGAGAGGAGGCCGCCCTGAAGGCAGATTGGCCGTGCCTGGGCCCGCTGGCCTGGGACTCCGACGGCGACATGCTGCCCGACGGCTGGGAGGTTTTATACGCTTCCTCCATTCTTGGCCTCAGCCCCTGCCAGTGCGCCGCGACGAACAGTCCCGCCTGGGACGCCGACAACGACGGGCTCGGCCTGTTCGACGAATACCGCTACTGCACCGACCCGTTCAACCCCGATACGGACGGCGACGGCGTCCGGGACGGCGACGAAGTGCCGCACAGCCCCGGCTCGTGCCCCAGC
>JAKQQT010000482.1 GCA_029564025.1 Armatimonadota bacterium
CTCCGCCCTTGGTGTTTAACGCCATGGGTACCTGCTTTTATCCTCTGACCACGATGGGTGACTGCTGACGCAGAACGGGGAATGGTCCCCCATACAGGGAAACGCTAAGTTACTTTAGTACCGTGTTCCGCGTGCTGTCAATGCAAACGGGGCAAGACATCACGCGTCAACACCTCCAAAGCCGCGAAATTGCTAAAAGGAAAGGCTAGGCGCGGCGGTGAGAACGCTTTCCGCCGCGCCGTGTCACGCTCTAGAAGTCGGGGCTGAGCGCCGTAAAGTACACGTCGCTGGCCGAACCGCTGTAAAGGAGTCCGCCGTTGGGGACTTCCGTCTCCGAGTAGTAATACGGATCCACAGGCGCTGTATTCAGAATCGACGGCGCACTTCTCACGATGCCGCTACTGCGGCTGGGTCGCGTGCTGGCCCAGAAAAGCCACATATTGTTATTGCCCCGCGTGTAGTAGTGCCGCGTCCAGTCCGAAGGCGTGCCGTTCAGCCCCGGAGGAACCTGGTAGGAGAACGGGTCCTTGAACAGGAACGGTTGCGTGTCGTTGCCCTGTTCCAGCGTTCCCACGGACCTGGGTTGCGTCCAGATGCCAAGCGGCAGACGGTAGTCCGCGCTGTAGCCGTATCGAACCGGTCCTTGTGTGGCTTCCGGCAACCACTGCACACCGAACTCGCCCACGTTCTCGCCGTTCACCGACACCCGCACCTGGTTGCCGTCGTCAGCCATCGTGAAGTACAAACGGCCGCGTTCCGGATCCACGGTGTAAGCGTTCGGTTCCCAGCCGCCGGAAGCCCGGGATACAACGATTCTCGGTTGTCTCAACTGACCGGTATTGTTGTCGGCCGACACCGGAATCACGGCGCCAAGGTCCACCGCAAGCCGGTAGGTCTGGTGGAACAGGCCGCTGGCCCTCGGGGCGCCTTCCGCCGCCGAAGTTTCACGCCACATCACCCACATACGGTCGCGACGGATCGCCAGCGGGTTCTTGTCGTCGATGGTCTTGACTTGTTCCGATACGCGGTTGGGCTGGGTCACGACCTCCATGGATTCGTCCACCCATATCTGCGGCATTGTGGCGCTTCGCTCGGTGTTCATCGTCACCCGCAGTGCGTTCGGGTTCATGCTGGCAAAGATGAAGTCCTGATACTGCCTGCCGTTCCTGGTGTAGGCGCGGCTGAGCGGCGCGGGACTGCTCACCGGGTTGCTGGTGGTAAACCGAACCGTTCCGGCGGCGAGATCGAAGAAAGCCGTCACGCGGCTCATCGGGTCGCTGGAACTGAAGCGGTTGCCGTTCGGTCCCCGGCCCTCAGCCTCCAGAACGTAGCCGTCCGACTGTCCCAATCCGCGGTTCACGCGCGGACGGTATGTCGCCACGAGTTCATAATCGTCGTTCTCATTACTGACCGGCTTGCGGAACCAGAACACTTCCGGGCTCAGATTGCGCGTGCCGTACCAGGAAGACCACATCGCGCGGTATACCGGTCGTGTTTCTCCCGCCAGTCGCTGAAGCGGTTCCAGCGGGCGGTCGTTGCCGCCGTAGGCCGAACCGCGCCGCGCGAATCCTATCGGCGCCCAGTTGCCTATGGTGGAAGGATTCCCCGGGCTCATCGCCGTGAAGCGGGCCACGTATATGTCCGGATTGCGCCCCGACCGGCTGTAGCCGGAAAATGCCATTTCCAGCACGCCGCGCCGGCTCACGTTGTCGTTGCCGGAGTGGAACGGAACCTGATGGTAATACACGGACGGGTGCAGTGCGCTGGTGACGCCTTCGGGAACACGCAACTGCGTGGTCTTCCACGCCGTGCCGTCCTTCGCCATACCGTCGCCGTTCAGATCGTCCGCGTGGATCGTGCTGACATACAGACCCCACTTGCCGGGCGCGCCGCCAAACCACACGACACCCAGACCCAGCAGTTTCTGGTTCACCATCAAGCCGTTTTCCAGGAATTCGCCGCCCTCGGTGATCAGGAACGGGCGAGGCTGATACTTCGGCAGTGTCGGGTCCAGCACGCGTTCGCTGGAGGACACACCGATCGCCTGCGGGTCCGACGCCGCTTGCACCGTGCCGTCGTTGTTGATTTTTACCGGAGCGTAGAAGATTGCGCTTCGCTGTTGCGAGCCGACTCCCACCGTGCCAGTGTAGAACACCATGCCCGGGAAGTCCACGCCCTGGAAGTCCGTGATCGGCGACGGCGCCGTGAAGGTAACCTCCAGCGGGTCGTAATCGCCGTTCAGGGCCTGCTTCAACACATTGTTCGTCGGTATCCAGGAGCCGACGTTCGGCTGGCCGAACCACCGCGCATCACCGAATTTGGGGAACCAGTAGGTGCCCACGTTTCCGCCCTGATAAGTCCAACCCCAAGGCGAATCGGCAAGGGCGCCCTTCCGGAACTCGTCTACATCGGCTCCGGCATTGATCGGCGGATTGACAGGATCGTTCCACAGCATCGCGCTGGCGAATATGCGGTAAATATTGGTCGGATCGTCCGTCGCCTTCAGGGGACTATAGGTTCGAAGTTGTTTGTTGATCCTATCCCACGAGCCCACCCGGTTGCTGGACCAGAAGGTCACCAGCGCGCCCGTTTTCGGATCGCGGTAGCCGGACGGCGTGGCGTCTTGCGCCAATGTCTGCCATATCCGCTCAAGATCCGGCATACTGCTCGGATTACCATCGGTCCTGGCAGCGAAGGCATAGCCATCATCCGCGACAGGAATGAACGGCGCGAGGCGCGACACCTT
>JAKQQT010000485.1 GCA_029564025.1 Armatimonadota bacterium
CGCAAGGTTTCCGGCACGGAAGCCAAGTGGGGCGGTTCCAGCTACGTGTACCGCACGGAACTCGGTATCTACGGAGCCCAATTCGGCAAGGGTCAGAACAACCTCGTTTACCCGGTAGGCGTCAATGTCCTGATGGACACGTCGCACTACTGGCACCCGAGGCTGAAGCGCAAGCCGTTCTGGACCACGGACGCCACACGCGACCTTCAGGACCAGAAACAGGGTTCCTTCAGCATGCTGTTAGGTGACGGACACGTTGTGAACCGAACCTACCAGGAGTACGAAGACGCCTGGCGGAAAGCCGTGAACCAGAGCCCGGGTAGCATGTTCTACGGCACGCCGTTCAAGTAAGCCGGTCATACTGATACGCGAAGCCCTCCGGCGTAGTTTCGGAGGGCCTCGCGCCTACGGGCTTTGGAGGTCACTCCAATTCGCATGGTTGTGCCGTCGTAAGCAAACGAGGGCACAATTCGCATCGCATTGTTCCGAACTCTCCCACCCCTGGGAATCATGAGAGTCCTGCCGGGAGGTCCAAAGTGAACAGCAACCGCCGCGGTTTTACGCTGATCGAACTACTGGTGGTAATCGCCATCATCGCGATCCTCGCCGCCCTCCTCTTCCCTGTTTTCGCGCGCGCCAAAGACAGCGCCAGCACCAGCGAATGCCTCTCCAATCTTCGCCAGTTGGGCACAGCCATCCGCAACTACCAGGCGGATTTTGACGACCGCTTCCCGCTGGCCATCGATTACTGGGACCGTTATCAGATTGACGTCTGGCGCTCGTGGGACTACTACATACCCAACGCTTCCTACTGGGTTCAGGTACTTGCCAATCGGAAGGATGCGGAAGGCACTCCCTTCGGCGGACAGATTGACCGGGTTCTGAGACCGTGGACCACCTCGGACAAGATATGGCAGTGCCCGGGTGACACCGGCGTCGCCGGGTTGACCACAGCCACATCGACCACCATCGACGGGAAACCGTTGGAAGGCAAGAAGATGTGGGTTATCACCCGGGGAACCGGATCGTGGGGCGGCACAAGCTACGCGTACCGCACCGAGTTGGGCCTGCACATGAAGCAGGCTTCGCGCCTCAGGATACCGGCCGAAACCAACGTGTTCATGGATGGCTCCCACTACTGGCACACACGCCTTCACCGCCGGCCAGGTACGACAGCTAATGACATGAACGACTACAACAAGGGAAGTTTTGATATGCTGTACGCGGACGGTCACGTCCGGAACGTCAGTTGGGCTGATTATGTTAAGGCCTGGAACGACCCGATGTATCGCAACGGCGTGTATGTCGGCAAACCGTTCGATTGACGCCTCTGCCCCGTCCTGAAAAAACGCCCGGCAACCTCATTGAGATCGCCGGGCGTTTCCTGTTCCCCTCCTTTTCAAGGAGGGGTTGGGGGTGGTTGCGTGACCCGGATCTCGCCCCCGGTCGGTTGACCGATTGAGTATGAGCGAACTCAATCGCAGGCACTATCAGTACGTGCGTACGTACTTCACGGCCGCCTGTCCCCGGATGCCCGGGCGGTTGGGGTCACCAAGAATCACGAAGATATCGGCGCCCTTTCGCAACTCCTGCCGATACGCCATATAGGCGTTCCTGAGGCTGACGCTCGATGATCCGTCGTTCTGTCGACCGTCGATGAGTCGCGCCAGAAGACTCCTTTCCGGCGAGAACTCGTATACCGCGCTTAAAATGATGCGTCCCGCGTCCAGTCTCCCGGTGGCTCCTTCCAGATGGACGCCGCTACCTCCCACGTTGCCCGAAAACCGTGAATTGATGCGAAATCCTTGTGAGGCATCGACGAACCAGTACGGACCTCCCGCAAGGTCGCCGTAGCGAAGGAACACGTTTCCTCGCTTGTAGATGTCGGAACTGCGCCAGGTGTAACTCACGTTCAGGACCCGGTCCCGGAACAGTAAACCGGAATCAGGATCGCGCCTGTCCTCCAATGTCACACCAGCGTTGAGTGAGGTGTTGTTTCTGAACACCAGACCTACGTTTGGCGCGAAAGCCCGGTGCCACATTGAACCGTTCCACCAACCGGCGTAATCGGATGAACTGTGTACGCCCCACCTGGTCAGCGGTCCCTGTTTCTTCTGCCATTCGATGCTGGTATAAGCGCTGACTTCACGGTACCCGACATTTGGAATATATCCCAGACGCGCATCGTAATCCGGTGACACGCCCTTGTAATGAACCTGCCACTCAAAAACGCCGTCACCCGCGTAGCGTTCGATGTGTGCCTCCAGCACATCGCCGTCCTTCTCCGCACCCGCTGTGTGGCTTCGCAGGTATTGTACGGAAGAGTAGACTCCGCTGATCTCAAGAGGCAGGAAGTGCCGTGCTCCGACATACCAGACACCGTTGTCAACGGCCGGAGTCCCTTCTTCCGAAGATCGATCGTGACCAACTGCTCCCCCCCACACACCCCAGATAGGCGACGGGTCGTATCCCACTTGACCCTTGTAGTTCGTTTCATCGCCCAGTCGGCTCGTGGCCAAGCCTCCCATCGACCACGGTCCGAGTTTGCCGAAGGACTTCCAACCGGCGTCCAACGGGCCAATCATCCTCGAATAGAATGCCTCGCTGGGACCGAAAAACGAGGATCCCTCGGTAAAAAACGGACGGCGGTCGCTAAGATAACGCGGGCTGTAAGAGAAGTCGACCGAATCAATGGCATCCTCGATTGTGGCAAAGTCGGGGTTGACGGTCAGCATGGATGTCAGGTTGTTTTCCGCCGTGTACTTGATGTCCACACCGGCGTTGCTGTCGATCGTTCCCGTGCCGGCCAGGGCATACGGCATGACGATGGGCCTCGGCTTGTAGCGAGGCGCGGGGATAGGTTCCCAGCGCGCCTGGTTGGTGTGCACGTAATAATGCGTCAGCGCCGGCCAGTTGGTTCCTTCCGAAAGCCGCTCGATCTCACGAGAAAACATCAGCCCGAAGGTCCGCTGGCCCCTCGGATAGCGCAGAATGGAATACGGAATCGCCATTTCCGCGGTCCAGCCGTCCGCCACAATTCTCGCCGCCGCGTGCCAGTCTCCGCGCCACTCCACTTTCGAGGCGGCGCCGCCGGGAATATCCTCGGCCTGGGTACCCAGCGGATTGACGGTAAACCAGTAGGCGTTCTGGCGGTCGAAAGCGGGATCGAGACCAATTGAAATATTATCGTCCGACCACATCCCTCCGTTCCGTTTGCGCTGATTGGCGATGATTTTCGACGGTTCGGGATCGTGGCAGTGAACGGATGCATAGAGATATTTCTCGTCGCAGAGCACGCGAACTACCGTCTCAAATGACGCGGGCTCCAGATCGTGGCGGAATCCGGTGATGACCGGCGCATCCTCCCAGCAGGCGTCGCCGAGGTCACCGTCGATAACCGGTGGCGTGGAAGGGCGAACAGCTGGCACGCGCGGATTCGGTTCCTTGCCGTTCACTGTGGAGCCGGCAAACGTAGGAACACACAATAACGCCGCCCACACAAGGCAGGCGGCAAGTGGCACGGATAAGGATTTCATACTGCACTATGTCATGGAGTGACCTTGTCCGGCAACGGTTTTTCCGGCGGTGTTTCCGGTTTGTCGACGTGCGAGGCTTCCGTCGTCGCACTGCCAAGTGCGGGAACCTTTTCCATCGGTGAGGGCTCCGGTGATCCTTCTGCGTCCTCCAACGCAGGAATGGGAGTCGAGGACGGCGCCGGCGGACCAAACAACTCCTCCCCTTCCTGAATCGGTTCCGCCGGTTCGACAGTCCCGGGCCTCTGCGCCGGCATCACGTCGTGGTTTACTTCCTCGCGGCGCACAATCTTGCCGTTGATGCGGACTTCCCGGTAGATGGTTACTTCATACCCGGAGCGCAATTCCTGGCCTTCTGGCACATACACCGGAGGAATCTCGCGGTAGTCTTCCGAAACCAGGCGTACCTCTCGACCCGGAACGTGCTTTCCGTACAGCGCCACGACCAGATATCTCCCGTCGATCCTCGCGGCCACCGTCACCGGACCATTCGACTTGTTCCGCCAACGCATGTCCTTCTGACCGAAAACAACGGCGGCATCCAGCCCGGGATCGGCGAAGCTGACCGGTCCGGAATGACGGTGACGCTCAATGATCTCCATATCCGCCAGCAAACCCGCGTGATACACCGCTGTCGCCGCCACGCAGATGCCGCCCCCGATGCCGGACACGACGGCTCCCCCGGAATACATCGGGCCGGCCACAAATCCGCGTTCCTCGGTCCGCTCACCAACCACTTCGTTGAACGAAAACACCTCGCCCGGTTGTATCACTTTGCCGTCCATACGGAGAACGCATGCGGCAACGTTGACCATCTGACTTTCCTCGTGACCGAGGTCTATCCGAACGGAAGCGATTATTTCCCCTGAATACGATTTCGGTCCTCCCACGGGCTTGATATCGCGCAAGGCAAGGAGACCCGGGTTGGAACCTTCGGCTTTGTGGCCTGCGGACACGTTCGGCCCGCGCGCGACGAGGAAGGACAGCGCCACCACGAAAGCGGTGGCGAATACGGTTCCCAATATGTGGCTGATTTGAGGTCTGGACATCCCTTCCATGGTAAGTCATTCGATCAAGAAACCTGTGGGCGAACATAAAAAGATGACCTATGCTTAGATTATCGCGATATCATTGCGAGCACTCGAAAAGGAGGATCGTTCCATGTACGGAAATCAATTGGTGTCCAGATGGTCCGGAACGGCGGGATCAGTTATCCATCTGATATTGGTCGCCGCTTTGATCAGCGTCCCCGCCCGGGCCGACATCGTCATCCCCGGCGCAGACGGCAGTGACGGCGCACTGAACGTCACCGCAAACACGACCATCGATCTGTCAGAGGCAGTTTCCGCAAATTGGGACACACCCAGCCCACAACCCGGCAAGGGGGTGTATGACGCTACCAAGTGGGCCGTGGTGTTCAAGTACTCGTCGCTAAATATCGCGAACGGAACAACGGTTTCCTTCAAGAATCACGGTTCCCGCGCACCTGTCGTATGGCTCGTAAACGGCAACGTAACCATCGCCGGTACGGTGAATTTGAACGGCGCCAACGGCATCCAGGGAAGCACCGTTCTCGCTGAACCGGGACCTGGTGGTTTCCGGGGCGGAGCTCACGGCTCGTCTTTGGCGACGGCAGGAGGGCCGGGGTTCGGTCCGGGAGGTTCCAATCCTCATTCCGACGCTCGTGGCTCCGGAGGGAGCTATGCCACTCTGGGCAAAACGGCAAACATCGGGCGGCTATACGGCAACACATTAATTGTTCCTCTAATCGGTGGTTCAGGCGGATCGGATCAACCATACATATACGATATCGGTAACGGTTGCGGAGGAGGAGGCGCCATTTTGATTGCCGCCTCCGGCACGATATCGCTTACGGGAACGATCACGGCGAACGGGGGAAACGCAAATGAATCCACCGATGGCAGTGGCGGAGCGATTCGCCTTGTCGCGACCGCTCTCGCCGGTTCCGGAAGGCTGTCGGCCCTGGGAAACGACTCCGGTGGCGAAGGCCGGATCCGGTTGGAAACGTTGTCAGGCGGAGCCGATCTTCAGTTGACTCCACTATCGGTGATCGAACCGGCTTCGGATCCGGTGATCATATGGTTACCCGAAACGGGACCTCAGTGCCGCATCGTGTCCATCGGCTCCAATGCCGCGCCCGCGGACCCGCGCTCGGAACTGGGGCCTTTGCCGGCCGATATCCGTTTCTATTCCGCGGCGCCCGTGCCGGTGGTTATCGAGACGAAGAACGTTGATACATCCGCCGCCAAAGTTACGCTCCTGGTGCGGCCAAGACACGGATCGGGGTCCAATCTGGATGCCTCATACACCAGCGGCGACAACAACACGGCGCTTTGGACCGTTGAGCTTACGATACCACAGGGCTATACCGCCTTCCAAGCCCGCGTTGATCCCAAATGAGGTCCGCGATGAAACGAATGCTCCTATCCGTCATCGTATGCCTTCTAGCCTGTCGCGGAGGCCCGTGTTTCTCCCAGCACGCCGTATCGCGGGAAGTGACCACCTATGTTGGACAATCCGGGGATTTACCGGTCAATAACGCCATCTCACGCGAGGTGAGCGTATTGAATTATCCGACAGAATCGTTGCCGGTTAACTCTGCTTTGTCGCGCGAAGTGAGTATCTATGCCGGTCCTGCCGGCGAACTTCCGGTCAATTCGGCGATCTCAAGGGAGGTCTCATTCAACAACGATCCATTTGTCCTGATACCGGAGAACCAGGCGGTCAGCAGAGAAGTATCCAGTTACCTGACGCCCTACACCTTCGCGGAGATAACGCAAGCGTTGCGCATCGCGGCGGGGTTGAATCCATCCGGCGCGGACGAACGACTGAGGCTGGACGTCGTCATCATCCAGCCGTCATATAACATCATCGACATCCTGGACGCCGCGCGGATAATGTACCTTCAGTCCGTCGCTCCGCCGGCGGTGGAGGGCTAGATCAAGGCTTATCCCGCCATTCTGCGTTCCGGCAGTTTTCCGGACTTGCGCAGGCTGTCCAGTATACGTCGCTCGAGGCGGCGGTTGAACTTTGTAACAACGAACTCCCGCTGGCTGATTCGTTCCACGAAGATGGAGAGCAAGCCGGCGCGGTTGGCGCAAAGGATGTCGGTCAGTAACTGGTCGCCAATCGCGGCAACACATTCGGCAGGCAGGTCCAGTTCGCGAACCGCGCGCCGGAAGCCGGCCCGTCTTGGTTTCGACACGCCCGTCACATACGACGCGCCAAGCGCCGAGGCCACACCGGCAAGACGTCGGTACCGGCGTGTGTTGCTGGCAATACAGAGGGTGAAACCCATCTTCTTCGCTTTCGAAGCCCACTCGGAAACGTCCGGCGGAATCTCCGATGAGCGCCAGGCAACCAGGGTATTGTCCAGGTCGATCACCAGTCCGCGTATCCCTCGCGAACGCAGATCGTCCAGATTGACCGAACTGATGCGGTCGTAATACAGGTCCGGGCAGAAGAGGTCGGCGAGGCCTGCCACGTCAGTTCCCCGCTCCGTTGCGAACGTTATCCGTCGCGCGGTTGTGATCATTCAGTGTTTCGGTGAAGACGTGCGAGCCGTCCGGACGCGCGACGTAGTACAGGTACGGCACGTCTGCAGGATTCAACGCGGAATCGATGCAGGGAAGTCCCGGATTGCAAATCGGTCCCGGCGGCAGGCCAGCTTTCCGGTATGTATTGTACGGCGAATCGACTTCCAGATCGCGATACAGCAGACGTGAGCGGTGACCGATGACGTACTGCACCGTCGCGTCAATCTGAAGTCGCATGCCGATCTTCATCCGGTTGCGTATCACGGCGGAGATAAGCGGGCGGTCCTCGGCCACGGCGGCTTCGCGCTCAATCAAAGAAGCAATAATCACAGCCTCCCGCAACCGGTCTTCATGGTTTCCCTCGCGGCGCCTCAGTTCCTTTACCACTTTCCTGTCAAATCCTTCCACCATCTGCTGAATCACGGCGCGTTCACTGATGCCAATCGGAAAGACATAGGTATCCGGAAAAAGGTAACCTTCCAGGTTGTCGGGAAGACGCACCGAGCACGTGAACGAGCCCCCCTCGCGTGAGGCGATGCGTTCAAACTCCACCGCCTTGATACCCGGGATTTCACTCGCCGCCCTTTCCGCTGTCTGCCTCAAAGTCAGTCCTTCAGGGAAAGTGACGCGCACGGTAGCCCGTGACTTGCCGCGCTGAAGGGCGGTCAAGATGCGGATGGTGGACGATCCTCGCCGAAACCGGTAGGTTCCCTCTTGCGGTCGCGTATTGCCTGTAAGCAGAGCCAGCACGCGCACGGCGTTTGCGTCCCGCGCCAGTCCGGCTGATACGAGAGTTCGCGACACCGCGACGATACCGGCGCCTCCTGGCACCTCAACCGTCACCGGCTTCCGGTCGAAAGACGGCGGAACGAACAGCCACCAGGCGGCGACGGTCAGCCCGAACGCAGTGAAAATCAGCCAGGCTTTGGCCTTCGGACGCAAACGCAACTTAACTTCCTCCGATGTTTGCGGTCTTTTGGTCCAGGAACAACTGAAGGATCAGCGCGGCGGCCATTTGGTCCACTACCTTCTTCCTTTCCCTGGTGCGCTGTCCGGCTTCGATCAGCAGGCGGTTCGACTGGACCGTTGTCAGCCTCTCATCCACGGTGTACACCGGAATCGGGCTGACCTCCGACCAAAGTGCCAGGAATGCGCGGACTTTCTCCGCCTGTACCTTCTCGGCGCCGTCAAGGCTGTACGGCATGCCGGCCACGATTCCCTCAACCTCGTGTTCGTGAACAAGAGACGCCAGGCGTTCCATCTCGTGCCCGTCGCGTTCGATCACCTCGAGCGGCATGGCCACGGTACCTAATCGGCTCACGGCCACCCCGATGCGCCGGTCTCCCACGTCAAGACCAAGATACGTCTTCATCGTATTCATGGTGTTCCGTCGGGAGAAACGGAACGCAAGGGCGCGTTTGTCGAATCGACCATCATATACACCCAGGCAACGGCCAGTTCTCCGGCGATGATAGCCAGCATCAGGATTCCGGTATCGTTAACCAGAGCCGCGACGACTCCGCCGGTCAACAGCGACACGGCGGCCGTGCCGAGTCCGGGATTCGCATGGACAGCCCTCTGGCGAGCCGGTTTGAGCGGACCCGCGCACATCCAGATCAGCAGGACCGCCGCAACCGCGGCGGGGATGGTGACCGGACTGGTCAGAAGGCCCAGGTTCATAACCACCTTGCGGGAGAGGATATCAATAGCGCCTCCATCATGCTCAATAAAACGCTGTGCGAAACGCCCGATGTGGGACGGATGCGGGGAGCGCACGTCCAGTCGAACGATGTTCACCACCAGAACCATCCCGACGACAAGCGCCCAAAGCCAGGGAACCCGTATCCGGGCGTGTCTCGCCGTGAGGCTCCACGCGACTACACCGGCGGCAACCGCCGATATCATGCCCCCGAAGTTCGCTCCGGCGAAAGGGGAACCGACCACCAGGCAGATCATCACCAACCAAACAGCCGACGACACAACGTTGAAACCGCCGTTCTTGTGCTCGTATTGCCTCGACAAAAGGAGGGCGAACAACGCGAATGATAGGAAGAACGCCACGTGCTCGTTGCCAAGCCCGTACAGCCGAACTCCGCTGGCATACAGGCACCCGAGCGGCGACAAACGCAAACCGAGCGCCGGTCCCGGCAGAACTGCACCAACAGCCACGTACACAGCGGCTATCAGGGAAGCCGGGCCGATAGCGGAGGTCTTGAACAGGCTCGAGAGAAGAAAACTGATACCAACCATACCGGCCAGCGACAGCAACGCTCCAATCGTGAATTCAACCGGCGTTGCGGGAAATCGACTCGCGGACCACGCATATGCCACCGGTGTGAGGAGTGTTGCGATGAATCCCACGCGTACGGCCGCACGTACCCAATGGGGAGGCCGTATCCGGGGAAGGGACAAGATCAATCCGATAACCAGAAAGGCGACACCCAATCCTGCAAACCACGCGATCGCTGTTCCTGTGACGTCAGTGATGGTCCCTACCCCGGTCTGTATCACGTGAGCCCTATACGCTCCGGACACGGGGATCAAATCCGAACCGGTGGAGCGGATAGGCTGTCCGTAGGCTTCCCCGGCTTCTTCGCCCGTGATGCGCTGAAAGATGGTCGGCGCGATGTCGAGGTTGTGGACCAGTCCCGCCGTTCGTGTCGTGTCGCTGGTCAGGTCTCCGTCCGTCCACGAAACGGCCAGCCAGGAAGGAACGTGCTGGGCTCTTCCCATCACCTCAACCACCCGCGACGGCCAGGGATTCAAGACGATGAGATCGGACCGGGGGAGAGACCGCAACACGGCGCCGAGAATCGCATCCTCGGTAAACAGTGACATTCCTGGAGCCAGATCGAAGGGCGCGATGACGATCACTTTCGCCGTCTCAGCCGCTTTCGCAAGTTGAGACGCGAAAACATCCGGGTTCCGAACCTCATCGATGAACTCGATCGTATCGGGTCCGCCCAACCGTTTCGCCAGCCACGAAGAGCGAATCCTATCCCGAACCGATGTGGGATGGACATCACGAGTATCTTCCGGCTCAAGCGGAGCGAATTCGGATGCGAACAGCGATCCCAGAGGATCTCCATCAAACACGCCGCACACCATCGCGGCGCTACCCCTCTCGTCGAGTAGCCGCCGATGGTTCGGAAGGTCCATCCGGACAGCCTCGTCAACGGTCCGGGCCGAACTGATAAAAACGATCAGCGGTTCCGCCGCCCAACCGGCCGCGCACGCCAGTAGCACGGAAAGGGCAAGCGTCAACCGCCACAGGTTCACCTTGACGAAACCTGCGCCCGCAGAAGCTCCGGCACGGCGTCGAGAGCTTCGGAGAGTTTGCCCGGATCCTTGCCTCCCGCTTGTGCAAAGTCCGGCCTTCCACCGCCTCCACCGCCCGCGATTTTCGCGACTTCCCGCACGAGATTGCCCGCGTGCGCCTTGCCGGTGAGGTCGGCGGAAACCTTGATGACGAAGATGACCTTGCCGTCCCGTGCCGAACCCAGCGCCACGACACCCGAACCGATGCGCTCCGCGAGGGTATCGACGGCCGTTTTCAGTTGATCCGCGTCGGCATCATCCATCGATCCGCACACCAGTTTGACGCCTTCGACCTCCTGAACGGACTCCGCCAGCGAGTCTATCTGTCCCGCGCCGCCGGATTTACGCAGACGCGCGATCTCGTGCTTCAACGTCGTTATCTGACCGTTCAACGCATCTATACGCGTCGGAACGTCGTTCGGACTCCCGCCCAGCTTCGAGGCCGATTCCGCCAGAAGGGCGTCCTTGTCTCGCACGTATTCCAGCGACTTCATACCCGTTACCGCTTCAATGCGCCGGGTTCCGGATGCAATGGAGGACTCCGATATGATTTTGACCAGGCCGATGTCACCCGTGGCCGATACGTGCGTCCCTCCGCACAACTCCTTCGAGAATCCGCCGACGTTCAGCACGCGAACCTCGGAACCGTACTTCTCCCCAAACAGCATCATCGCGCCAAGGTTGCGGGCCTCGGCGATCGGCATCTGGCGTGCGTCAACCGGTTCGTTGGCCAGTACCCGTTCATTCACCAGTGTCTCAATTGCCGCAATCTCGGACAGCGTTAGTCCCTGCAGGTTGCTGAAGTCGAACCGCAGGCGGTCCGGTTCCACCAGAGATCCTTTTTGTGTGGCGTGGCTTCCGACCACTTGGTGCAGAGCCCAATGCAGGAGGTGCGTGGCGGTATGGGCGCGCCGTATGGCGTTGCGCCGGTTTTGGTCCACCCTGGCGGTCACCTGGCTCTCCAGGCCGTCGGTCGTTTCAACCGTGTGCAGGACAACGCCGCCGACCTTCTGCGTGTCGGTAACGGGGATGTCGTTGATTGTACCGTGGTCCGCGCTCTGGCCGCCGGATTCGGCATAGAACGGGGTGCGGTCCAGTATCACCCGATTACCGGAAATGACGCCCAGAACGTTTGCCTTGCATTCCAGTGTGTCATAGCCGACGAATTCGGTGGCCGGATATCCGTCCAGGTCATCGCCCATGGCTCGCGAACCGGCGCTGTGCTTTCCGGAAAGTCCGGAGTGCTCCTCCGCCGCCGCTTCATACTCGCTCTGGTCGATGAGAGGCAGGCCTCGTTCACCGAGGATTTCTCCGGTCATTTCCACTGGAAATCCGTACGTGCTCCACAGGTTGAACGCTTCCGCTCCGGTCAGGCGATGTCTGCCGGGCTCTTCCAGCAAACTCTCCAGCGCGGCCATTCCCTGCGGCAACATCTGGAAGAAACGCTCTTCCTCGATGCGGATGGCCTTTGTGATAAAGTCCTGCTTCTTCGCCAGTTCCGGATACGCATCTTTCATCCCGGCCACCACTGTAGCGACAAGCGTGTGCAGGAACGGACCGTCCAGGCCAAGCATCTTGCCTTCGCGGTCGGCGCGGCGGATAAGCCTCCGAAGGATGTACTCGCGTCCGCTGTTCTCCGGCAGGATGCCGTCCATGATCATGAACGCCGCGGCGCGGGCGTGGTCCGCGATGATGCGCTGTCGGAACAACCCTTCGCCTTCGATCCGGCCGCCTGCCTCGCGAACGCGGTCGGCCACTCCGGACATGATTGGCGCGAACAGATCCGTGTCGTACACCGTCGGCACGCCCTGCGCGATGCGGGCCAGACGCTCCAGTCCCATGCCGGTGTCGATGTTCTTGCGTGGAAGCGGCACGCGCTCTCCGGAGGGCTGTTGCTGAAGTTCGGTGAACACGTGGTTCCAGAATTCGAGGTAGCGGTCGCCGTCGTCGCCCGGCGCGTCGCCCTCGAACTCGGGACCGATGTCGTAGTACATCTCGCTGTCCGGTCCGCACGCCCCGGGAACAGCAATTGGTCCCCAGAAGTTGTCCTCCAAGCGGATGATGCGTTCATCGGGAAGGCCGATTTCGCGCGTCCAGATTCCGTAAGCCTCCTCGTCGTCCGGATAGATGGTCGCCCAGATCCGGTCGCGGTCCAATCCCACAACATCCGTTAGAAATTCCATGCCCCAGACGATTGATTCGCGCTTGTAGTAATCGCCGAACGAAAAGTTGCCCAGCATTTCAAAGAACGTGTGATGCCGTCCGTGGCGCCCGACGTTCTCGATGTCGGTGGTGCGTGCACACCGCTGGCATCCGGCAACGCGGAGGTGTTCCGGCTCCTCGCGCCCCTCGATAACGTCTCGCACGGCAACGACACCGGCGGAGGTCAGAAAGATGCTCGGATCGGTCGGCACCAGCGAAATGCCGGGCGTGATATAATGGCCTTTGGACGCGAAGAAGTCGAGAAAGGCTTTTCTTAGATCATTCGAAGACTGAAGGCGAATCATGTGCTCATTTCCGGTTGTCATGACGGGGCGCAGACCCCCTCGGGATTATCCCATTCAGTCTAGCACGGGGCGGTGCCGGGTACCTTGGAGCCGACCGTCGTGATCCTGCATCGGTATCCTGGTACTCTCCTCCGCATTGCCCTGCTGTCCATCCTCGTTCTGCTCCGCTTCGCTTCTCAGTCCGACGCCCTGCCGGGACGCGGCATCGATTGGGCGACCTTCATCGGCGGCCTCCACGAAGACGAACCGCACGACATCGTCACCGACGCGGCGGGATACGTATACGTCACAGGCCACACGTACTCTGAAGACCTGCCCGTAACCGCAGGAGCCTGCGACACAACACACGGAGGAAGCACGGACGAAACCGATGTATTCATCGCCAAATTGAGCCCGGACGGAAAAACGCTGATATGGCTGACTTACCTTGGCGGCTCAAAATCGGATACCGGCTGGGGACTGGCCGTCGCGGCGAATGGCGAAGTCATCGTTGCCGGCGACACGAACTCCCCCGACTTCCCCACCACTCCGGGAGCCTTTCAGTCCGATTCCCGAGAAGATTCCGACGCGTTTGTCCTTCGCCTGAAAGCCGACGGTTCGGGCCTCGTTTGGTCTACGCGGCTGGGCGGTTCCGGTTTCGACGGGGCAAGTGACCTGGCGCTGGGAGCGGACGAATCGGTGTATCTCGCGGGGATTACGTGGTCTGCCGACTTCCCGACGACTCCGGGCGCGTTCCAGACGTCGTTCTCGGGCGGCGCGTACCACGCCTTCGCCGCCCGGCTGAAAGCGGACGGTTCGGCCCTGGAGTACGGCACATTCCTCGCCGGGAAGAATTACGAGGAAGCCTACGGGATCGCCGTCTCGATCGATGGCCGGGCGACCTTGTGCGGCTACACCTACTCCCCCGATTTCCCTACCACCCCGGGCGCTTTCGACACCACGCACAACGGAGGGTACTACGACGCATTTGTGACGCGCCTGAATCCCGACGGTTCGGCCCTTGAGTTTTCGACCTTGATCGGTGCCGAAGGCTATGACGTGGCAAACGGCCTGTGCTTCGCGCCGAATGGTGAGGTTCTGGTGGCCGGTTGGACCGACTCGACGCACTTTCCGACCACGATCAACGCGGCTCAGAGGCATTCCGGGGGAGCACGTGACGGTTTTGTTCTGCGACTGTCGCTGGATGGTTCGTCGCTGGTATCCGCGTCGTACGTCGGCGGTTCGGGCGCGGATTACGCTTCTTCCATCGGGTGCGATTCTTCGGGAATCGTATGGGCGTCCGGCTCGACCCATTCCTCGAACTTCCCGCTGACGTCCAGTGCCATCGACGGGGTTTCCCGCGGAGGGGACGACGCCTGGGTCGCGGTGTGGACTCCGGATGGAACGCGACTGATATTCTCAACTCTGCTTGGCGGGACCGCCGATGATTACGGTTCAAGACTGGCCGTCGTCCCGGACGGCGTGCTTGTGACAGGGGATTTTATGTCTCCGGACGCTCCGGTGACGCCGAACGCGTTCGACACGACGTGGAACGGACACCGGGATATCTACATTGCCCGGTTGAGGATTCCGGGAACCTGGCTGGAAACCGTGCGCGCCCTTCAGACGGCGGGAGGATTGTACTCCCCCACGCCGTCTGAAATATCGCGCTGGGATGTCGTCACGGACGGGCGTTCATCGGGCCGGATCGATCTGTCTGACGCCGTGTCGCTAGCCCGGGCGGCATCCGGATTATAGATTACTCCATTATCTCAACGCCCGGCATCTCGATCTCTTCTTCGCCTTCCAGGGTTTCGGCGCCCCTCACGATCGGCGCAATGCTTTGTACCGAATCGGTTTCGGAAAGCCTCTGGAGGATAACACCCTGGGCCGACCTGCCGGTCTTGCGGATATCCTCAACCTTCATTCGAATCGCAACACCGCTGGCGCTGACGATGAGCAATCGGTCTTCATCGGTTACGAACCGTGCGGTCAATAACGATCCGGTCTTGCCGGTTACCTTCATCGTCTGGATACCGCGGCCGCCCCGGTTCTGGACCCGGTATTCGCTGACCGGTGTCTTCTTGCCGAGACCCCTTTCGGAGACGACCAGAATATATCCATCCTCGCCGCGGATACGGCCCATGCCGACGCACCGGTCGGGCAGGCCGCTCTTGGTGCGCTCCGCCGAATCCAGCATGATTCCCCGGACACCGCCCGATACCCTTCCGGACACCCGCACGTTGCTCTCGGGGAATCGTATGCTCATGCCTTCGCGTGTCACGAAAAGGATGTCGTCACTGCCGTTGGTCTGCGTCACCCATCTTAGCGTGTCGCCTTCTTCCACATCGAAGCACTTGAGGCCTTGACTGCGGAGGTTGCGGAACTCCGATACGGCGGTTCGTTTCACCTCGCCCAGTTCGGTTCCCATCACAAGGTAGCCGTCGGACGCCAGGTCCGCCATCGGGCGTATCGCCAGCACATTTTCGTCGGCTTCCTTGTTGATGAGATTCACGATAGCCGTGCCCATCGCCTGGCGGGATGTCTGGGGAATCTCGTACGCTTTCAGCTTGTATACGCGTCCCCGGTCCGTGAAGAACAAAACATAATCGTGCGTCTTGGCGATGAACAGGTGCTCCACCTGGTCTTCTTCCTTGGTGGACAGCGCGATGACACCCTTGCCGCCGCGGCCTTGCGTGCGGTACGTGTCAATCGGCACGCGCTTGATGTACGAGTCCTTGGTTATAGTGATGATCGCATCTTCCTGCGGGATCAGGTCTTCGTCGCCGATGTCGGAGGCCTCGGTCTGGATAATGCGCGTTCTGCGAGGATCGGCGTACTTGTCCTTCAGATACTTCAGTTCCGCCTTGATGATGTTGCGTACCCGGGCGGGATTGCTGAGCACATCCTCCAGGTAGGCAATCAGTTTCAGGCGCTCGCGGTATTCGTCCTCAATGGCTTCGCGCTCCAGTCCGGTCAGACGGCGCAATTGCATATCGAGGATATGCTGGGCCTGAAGCACGCTCAGGTCGAAGCGTTCCACCAGGGCTGTGCGGGCGATGTCAACACTCCGCGAAGCCCGGATCGTGGCGATGACTTCGTCGATGAAGTCCAGTGCCTTGCGAAGGCCTTCCAGGATGTGCGCCCGTTGAAGAGCGCCTTCCAGGTCGTGCCGGCTTCTGCGCTGGATGACTTCGATGCGGTGCTTCAGGTACTCGTCGATAATCTGGGGGACCGTCAGAACGCGCGGAACGCCGTTGACCAGCGCCAATAGGATCACGCCGAAGGTTTGACGCAACGGAGTGTGCTTGTACAAGTGGTTCAGGATGCGTTTCGGCTGAACGTCGCGCCGCAGTTCGATGACGATGCGCATGCCGGACCGGTCCGACTCGTCCCTCAGGTCCGTTATCCCGTCGATTTTACGGTTCTTCACCAGATCGGCGATATGGCTGATCAGGCGGTTCTTGACGACCTGGTACGGCAGTTCACTGATGATGATGCGGTTCTTGCCGTTCTCCATCGGCTCAATGATCGCCTGGCCCTGCATGATAACGGAACCGCGACCGGTGGAGTAGGCATCGTAGATTCCCTTGGTGCCGAGGATAAGGCCTGCCGTCGGGAAATCGGGTCCCGGCATCCTCTGCATTATTTCCTCGATGGTTGCTTCGGGATTGTCAACCATCAAGGTGATGGCGTCGCACAGTTCGCCCAGATTGTGCGGCGGGATGTTCGTGGCCATGCCGACCGCGATGCCTGATGCCCCGTTCGCCAGCAAAGCCGGGAACTTGGCGGGAAGGACTGTCGGTTCAGTGCGGGTGTTGTCATAGTTCGGAATGAAATCGACCGTGTTCTTGTCGATATCCGCCAGCATTTCCATCGCGAAGTTCGACATGCGGACTTCGGTGTACCTCTGCGCCGCGGGCGGGTCATCGTCGATACTGCCGAAGTTGCCCTGCCCCAATATCATCGGGTACCGGGAGTTGAAGGGTTGCACCATGCGCACGATGGTCGGATAAATGACCTGATCACCGTGCGGGTGGTAGTTGCCCGAGGTATCGCCGGTGACCTTGGCGGACTTTCGCGCCTGGGCCGTCGGTCCGAGGTTCAGGTCGTGCATCGCCATAAGGATTCGGCGCTGGACCGGCTTCAGTCCGTCCTTCACATCCGGAAGCGCGCGGGCCACAATGACCGACATCGAATAAAGCAGATACGACTGCTTCATCTCGTCCTGAATGTTGATCGGCACAATTTCCTTCGCGATGTCCATGTAACCCCTTCCCTCAATCAAACCCTGGCAGACGACACAACGGCCCCTTGCGGGGCCGACTGAGCACGCAGACAGGTTGCGGCGACGCTTTTCCTGTATACATTATCGCACGTTCAGGCCCTCAGTCCCAAACGCCTGTGCCATTTCGTCTTGTCAATCCGGTCCGGTTTTTATGGCTTCAGCCAACCTGTCGCGAGATCACTTCCGAATGCCCAGACCCGCGTCAACAAACTGGCCCCCTTCGGTCTGACGGCAGTGGATAGTCAGAACGTTGTCCTTCGGCTTCAGCAGGCGTTTGGCTGTTGCCGGCAACGGTATCTCCAAGTACTCGTTCAAGAAGCCCGGATCGGACAGGACGTGTGTCCCGTTCAGCCAGACCTCCGCGTCCTCGTCGTGGTGTATGCGAATGACCAGTTGACCGGATGTCGATGCGTGCCAGTCGAAACGCCGCCGCAACCATATGTCACCGGAATCCCACCTCGTCTTGACCAGCGAGCCGGGCGTCTCGTCTATCCCGAAACCGCCTCCTCCGGTCTTCCAGAGGCAATCGTCAAAACCGGGCTGTTCCCATCCTTCGACAGGACTCTCCGTGGTATACCGCCACTCCGTTGGGTGCGTTTCGGAGGTTGGCAGAACCATCCCCGCGGGTCGGCGGTCAGGCGGGATGCCTTTGTTGGCGTTACGGACACGGGCTTCATCAACCTTCAGAACCTCGCGGTCGTAGGTCAGCAATCCGGCCAACTCGACCTCAACGTCCGTGAGTTCGGTGTACACGGCGGCCGACAATCCGGCGGTGTCTCGAAGGGCGTAGGTTTGATGGAGGAGGTCTTCGTAACGTCGCGTCAGTGTCTCCTTGCCGTGCCGGCTCCGGTAACGTATTCCTAATTGCTTCCAGACGTGACCGGGAACGGAGGCCCAGGTTCCGCCGAACTCGCCGAGCACGGCGGCCCGGTTTCTCTCTATCGGAGGCGCTGAAGGCCCCGGGTAAATGTGCTTGTCGACAACGTCGCCGACTCCGTGGTCGTTCCAACCGCTGGCATTGTTCACAAGCCGCGAAGGATCCCACTCCTTCACCATCGCCGTCACACGCGGGGTGTCCTCATACTGCCCCCAACTCTCGTTGAACACCACCCACATCACGATGCTCGGATGGTTGTAGCGGCCTTCCACCATTCGCCGTAACTCGGTTTCAAACTGCTGTCTCCACTCCGGAGTGAAGTTGAAGCCGTTCGGCATATCCTGCCAAACCAGCAGACCGAGTTTGTCGCACCAGTAGTACCAGCGTTCCGGTTCCACTTTCACGTGTTTGCGTGTCATGTTGAAGCCAAGACGTTTAGTGATCTCGACATCGTATTTCAGGGCGTCATCGGTCGGCGCCGTGTAGAGCCCGTCCGGCCAGTATCCCTGGTCCAGCGGCCCTATCTGGAACCTGATCTCGTTGTTCAAAGCAAGCCGCAGGACACCCCGTGCATCCTTCATCACCGATATCTTGCGCATACCGAAGTAGGATTCCACCTTGTCGACGACCTTGCCGTCCTTCTTCAGGACCACTCGGAGGTCGTAGAGATGGGGATTCTCCGGCGTCCACAGTTTCGCTTTTGGAATAGCCAGTGTCAGGGATTGGCTGACTGGATCCTTCACGCGGGCAATCTCCCGTCGGCCGTGCAAGGCAACCACTTCGGCCTCAACGCCCGCAACGTCTCCTCGCGTATTTATCGTGGCGTTCAGAACACCGGTATCGATGTCCGGCGTCAACTTCAGGCTGTCCACCGAAACGTCATTTACCGGCTCGATCCACACTGTCTGCCAGATACCGGTGACCGCCGAAAACCAGATGTCTTTCGGCTCCCGTATCTGTTTGCCGCGAGCGTTCGGACCCGGCTCGTCCATCGTGTCCCACACGCCAACGACCAGTTCCTGCGGGCCTTTCGCGTTCAATGCTTCCGTTATGTCAAAAGTGAAGGCGTCGTATCCGCCGCGATGCACGCCCAGTTCGCGTCCGTTCAGCCACACGCGCGCCTCCCAGTCGACAGCGCCGAAGTGAAGCAGGATGCGGCGGTTCCTCCATCCGGATGGAACACCGAAGTTCGTGCGGTACCACGCACGCTCGGCGTGGCGCTCTACCCCGGACAGACTGCTTTCAACGGGATACGGCACGAGGATGCGTTCCGGCAAAGCCTTCCCGATGGGCGGCGCTTCCCCTTCGCGGGCATCGGCGAACTCCCACAGCCCGTTCAGGCTCTTCCATTGAGAGCGGACCATCGTCGGGCGGGGGTATTCCGGCAGAGGAGATTCGGGCTTCACGTCACCGGCCCAGCGCGTTGACATACGACCCTCCACGGGTTTCCACGACTGTGTTGCGCCGAAAGCAAATCCGACTATCAAGACCATAAGCATCGGCAAGAGAAACAAGCGCAGATATTCATTCGGGGATATAAACATCGGTGTCATAGCATACTTCACGCGCACGAATGCGCTCGGCGAACAGCATCTGGCAGAGCCTGCGTTGGAACGAAGTCAAGCCGGTGAGTAATCAACGGTGGATTTGCCTTTGCATTCCAAGGTCTATATAATAGTAACCAACAGGGAATGTAACGAGCAATCATGAAATCCCGTATCCTCGAGTTGAAGGGCGTCGACAGCGCGGACTTGTTCAAAGCTCTGGCCTCCGACACGCGAGCGGCAATTCTTGGCCTTCTCGCCAACGGTCCGATGAACATCAACACCATCGGCCAGACGCTTGGCATCGCCCAACCCAGTATTACCAAGCATATCCAGGTTCTGGATCAGGCGGGCCTTGTCACAACGGAGTACACACCCGGTTCACAGGGCATGCAGAAATTATGCAGTCTGGCTTACGACCGCCTGATTGTCTCGCTGGAAGGCATTCCCGACACCGAGGACCGCGTAGAAATCGTGTCGATGCCCATCGGTTTGTATACACTTGCCAATCCCACGCCCACGTGCGGACTGGCGAATTCCGAGCGTATCATCGACTTCCTGGACGAACCGCAGGCTTTTTTCCACCCGGATCGGGGCACGGCGCAACTTCTCTGGATGTCTGACGGTTTTGTTGAATACGTGTTCGCCAACACCTTGCCGAGTTCCATGGACATCTACCGTTTGGAGATCGCCATGGAGATCTGTTCCGAGGCGCCGGATTACGACAACGACTTTCCGTCGGACATCACCGTATGGATCAACGGAGTCGAGATCGGAACGTGGACATCCCCGGGCGACCTGGGCGGAAAACACGGACGTCTCAATCCCTCCTGGTGGTTCGAGCACGGCACCCAGTTCGGCATGCTCAAGGTTTGGTCGGTCGATGCGGATGGTTCCTTCGTGGACGGGACACAGGTATCAGACGTCACTCTGAAGGATATCTACCTTCTGCCCAAGCAACCGGCGCTGGTTCGCATTGGCGTCAAGCCGGACGCCGAGCATAAAGGCGGGTTTAACCTTTTCGGACGCGGATTCGGCAATTACGAGCAGGACCTTGTGATGCGTTACCACTACGTTGGTCCCAACAAGAACAACCGGAGCGCTTCAGTGGCCGAATTCGCCGCGTCGCGCAGTTCATAACAAGCCGCCCGGCATAACGGATGTGGTATCCGAACGTGCGGCAATATCTGGTGGAACAGCACCAAGTAGCGCGCAGAAACGCATGGAGGGATCGTTGGCCCCTTCCCCGCGCTTTTGTCGCGTGATGACCATCACAAGCCGGCTTGCCGGCTGTAACCAGACCAAAGGCGCTTCGGAATTCATTTGTACGCGGTTATCGGGACTCGTTCCACCCCCTGAAACCGCAGTGCGATGAAGCACGAAATGCAGATTGACTGAATAACAGTCCTGCAAACGCCGTTACGGAGTGCGCGCCGCCCTGACACGGCGGCGCGGAACTCCGACGTTTGCCTGACACATCATCACAGGCTCTCCCGCGAGCCAACGAGAGTTCGAAAGATGCTCTCTCGCAAGGAGTAGTTAATATGCGCAATATCTTCAGGTTGACGGTTCTCGCCACCCTGGCGATTATCGGAACAAGCGCCATCGCGCAGAATTCCATTCCGCTATCACTTAGAGCGTATTCGTCGTCCGTCAGCCTGGGCTCCGGCGGCGACTCACCCATTGTGCTCGTTACGACGGACTTGAACTGGCTTCCCACCGGCGAATCCACGGAACAGTTCCAACCGTGCAGTTACATTGAATGGCGCGTCAATTGCACCACCCCGGGCCTGTACAGCATCGACATCCCGGTCTACAACCTGGACTGCGATGCCGGATTCAGCCTGGCATTCGAAACCAGAAAGTACACGAACCCAGAGGACGTATTCGCCACGCGGTTCGCCTCCCGGGAAACAACCCTTTATCCGAATACGGGGTGCGGTGATCCGTGGTGGAGATTCGTCACACTGGGAACCGTTACCGATGCGGACAGCAACGTGATCACCGTTCCCCTGTGGCAAGGCGAAAACGTTTTCCGCGTCCAGAACATCACCGGGCGGCATACGACTGCCTACACCTATCCGCCCAGCCTGAACGACATCAACAACCGTCCGTGGGGACAGTTCTGGAGCAACCTTCATCTGGGTGCCATCACGCTGAACCGGGTGGGTGACCTTCCCGCGATGGGAACGATTACCGGCACGGTTACCGGAAACAAACCGGCCGGGGTATCCGTGAAGCGCGCCATCGTGTGCGCCAATCCTCCGGGGCTTTCACCGGCGGAGCCTTCCAACTTTTGGAAGTCCGGATACTACACCTATTCAACCGACGGCGGAACCTATACGATTACCGCGCCCATCGGCTCCACCGACATCAAGGCCGGTCGGCCGAGCAGTTACCGCTGTGACGGCTCGGAAGTTGTCAATGTCATCGTCGATGCGACAACACCCAAGACCGCCAATCTGTCGCTGGAATCCATCTGGCTGGACGATGGAGACGGTTTCGACTACGCCTATATCCAGAACGAGTACTTCGACTACAAAAACGGAAACATGGGCCTTCTGCCCGTGGATGGATGGAACGGATTCAAGGTCGGCTGGATTGACACCAATGACAGCACCTCGATGATTGTCGATGTGCCCAAGACCGGCCTTTATCAGGTCACATCCTCCTACTTCAACGGCGGAGGCACGGGACATATCCGGGTTTCAACAGACCTCGGATCGACTGTTGAGGCCGATCAACCCAACACGGCTAACGATTGGGGCCGGCGCTTGGAAATCACCTACCCCAACTCCATCTACCTTCTGGCCGGGTCAAACATCGTCACCCAGACGTTGTTGTCCGGCAACTCCGACCAGGACGGCTTCAAACTGCAACTGCTGCCCGATGTGCCCACCCTGGGCAACGTGACGGGAACCGTGACGGACAGAGTCACCGGTGGTCCGGTCGCCGGCGCCACGGTAACTCTAGGCGGCAACACGGTAAAGAGTGACACCACAGGCAAGTTCGTCATGGTTGCCAATGCCGGGACTGGTCAGAAACTGACGGTAACGCATCCATTCGCGGAGTCTTCCGCGCTGGTAATCGTTGATGTAACCGCCAACGCCACCACAACGGCGAACGTGGTCTTGACCGTTCGTCCGAATATCGAGTTGTCGACAAATGCCGGACACAACTGGAAGGTGCTGGTCAACACCGGAAGCGCCGCGGACTACAGCGCCGTCGGCGCTGATGAAAGCGCGTTTGTATCGGTGCCTGTGCCCGGTGATTTCCGTTCGGTTAAAAACATCGATGAGGTGTATGCCTGGTACCGCATGCACTTTGCCACGCCGGCCAATTTTGCATCTCTGATGCCGGGACGGAAGGCGGTCTTCCGGGTTGTTTACGATCCGACCACAAACGCCCGCAGTATCAACGATGTAGACGAGGTGTGGATCAACGGCACGCGCATTGGCGGTTCGGGTTCCTTCCCAACCGCCGTTGAACCGCCGCAACCGGATCCTCACACCCTTGGCAATCCGGCCAACTACGCTCCCGGTTTGACGATTGACAACAAGACAGAGAGAAGCTACTACTTCCCGGCTTCCCTGCTGACCTCCGGCGACAACGTGATTGCCGTGAAGGTTTACGACCACGCTTCACCCGGAGGAATAACAGGTCTTCCGAGGCTGGAAATTGCTTGGCCAACCGGAACTGTAACTGGTACGGTGAAGGCCGCCGGAGTTGGTGTACCTAACGTTCGGGTGGCCGCAAACGATCCCACGGGCATTTCAAGCGACTGGACGCTGACGGACGCAAACGGAGCGTTCACGCTCTCTCACGTGGCCGTTGGCCCGGTGATCATCGGTGCCGTCAAACCCGGCTACACCGCCGTGATGGCGAACGCCGGAAGCCTTGCAGAAGGCGCAACCGTCAACATAGACCTGCTGACAACCTCCCTGGGAGCCGATCCCGCTCCGTCGTACGATGAGTTCAACGGAACCGGAACGGACTGGCAAACCAAGTGGGACGCGCTCAGCCTTGTCGCTCCGGATCCATCCAACGCGCCGGTGATTACAATGCCGGGCGTGGATGTCAACAATCCCGGACGGCCTGAAATCCCGGGAACCTTGACAATCGACGGTGGCCTTCAACCCCGCGGCGCTCTGCTCTCGAAGGTGCGGTTGAACAAATTCGCTTCAGTCGCTTCGGCGAAGTTCGTTTCCGCACTACCGGCAACACCGGAACCTACCGGCACACTGCCGAACCTGATTCTGTACGCCTCAGGCAATCCGGAACCGAACGTCAGCAACTGGTCGTTTGTTTCGCACGTCGAACTCGACATCGAAGGGTATGCCATCCGCGAGGAACAACAGCGCACCCGGTATATGATCTGGTCGGATATGA
>JAKQQT010000488.1 GCA_029564025.1 Armatimonadota bacterium
GCTGGGTCCCCCCTGACGGAGAGTGCCGTGGACGCGGAACGTTACGTTCGCCAGGCCATCATCGACGGCCAGCCGGCCTGTGTTGTTCGCCCGGCAACGATTTATTCACCGGAGAGTAGCCAGACACGGGCGGTGGTAGAAGCCGTTCGAGCCCACCATCCCATCCTCATCGGCAAGGGCGACAACTACTGGTCGCTGATCCGGCCCGAGGATGTGGCGACAGCACTGGCGAAGGTCGTTGAACTCCGTCCGGTGACCGAAACCTTCTACATCGCCGACGACGAACCCGTAATGATGGGCGACCTGCTAAGATGGCTTGCGCAGAGCCTGCACGTTCCCCCGCCGCGTTCGTTCGCTCCGATGCTGGCGCGTGTGGCCGTTGGGAGCGCACTCGTGGACATGCTCACGGCATCCAGGCGCATTTCGAATGCGAAGGCCAAGCGTGAACTGGATTGGTCTCCCGCCTTCCCAACCTACCGTGAAGGTATGACGGACATCCTGAAACAGACACGACATGCGTAACGCGGAAAGGTAATGAACCGGTTTTGTCGATCGGCATTGATATAGTCGAAATCACCCGGGTAGAGCGGGCCGCCGCCCGTCCCGGATTCATCCGCCGTGTCTACACCGAGCGGGAGCGCGCCTCCTTCAGCGAGGTCCCCCGCCGTGCCGCCGAACAGATGGCAGGCCGCTTCGCCGCCAAGGAAGCGGTCGTCAAAGTCCTCGGCCGCCTCACCTGCTGGCACGATATCGAGATACTCAGCCTTGCCAACGGCTCGCCCGTCGTCGAGTTGCACGGTCTGAGCAGGGAACTCAGCGAGGGACGGCGCGTGGTGGTCAGCATCACTCACACACAAAACTACGCGGCCGCCGTGGCCGCTCTGGAACCGGTGACTGACGATGGCCGCTAACCTCCTGCTCGTTATGGCTCGCGCCCCACGGGCAGGCGCTGTCAAGCGGCGGTTGTGCCCGGACCTGACCGACGAACAGGCTCGCGCCGTCTACGTGGCGTTGTTGCTGGATACGCGTGAGAACCTGAGAGAAATCGACGAAACAACGGTGCGTTTCATCTGCCCGCCCGGCGAAGGAGACCTGCTGTGCTCCACGCTGGGACCGGATGCCGTCGTCGAGGAAACGGACGGTGACGGCTTCGGCGGACGGTTGGAGAATGCCGTGGCCACCGCCTTTTCCGAGGGATACCAGCGCGTTCTGGCCACACACGCCGACATTCCGGATCTGCCGCGCAGTTACATCGGCGTCGGACTGGAAAGACTGACGGACGAACCGGATAACCCGCTGTTGCAACCGACCGTCGACGGCGGCTTCGCGCTCATCGGCCTGGCCCGCAGACGGCCCGAGTGGTTCGCGGGGATTCCCTGGGGTACTCCGCAGGTGGCCAACCGCCTGCGCGACTGCTCCGCGCAACTCGGTTTTCCGGCGGCCGAACTGCCGGAATGGCAGGACGTCGACACCTTTCGCGACTTGGAGGATTGCCTCCAACGCGGCAACTGCACGCATCTCGACGCTCTCGCCCGCGCCGGAATGATACCGAACGGAGCACGAACGTGAAGAGCCACCAGTACGGATTCCCGATACTCGACTCCTCCGCCTGCCGGACGATGGACGCGGCCGTGGAAGCGCAAACCGGGCTTCCACTTGCCGTGCTGATGGAGAACGCCGGTCGCGCCGTCGCCAACGCTTCGATGGAATTCGACACTCATCGCGTTCTGGTGGCGGCGGGATCCGGCAACAACGGCGGCGACGGATTCGTGACGGCCCGCATCCTGTTGGCGCGCGGCGTAAACGTGGAAGTCGCGTGCGTGCGTCCGGTTGATGAACTGTCCGGACCGGCGCAGATGAACGCGCGAAGGTTCCTCGATGAAGGCGGGCGGGTGATACCCGTCAAAGCCGCCAACTGGTCCGCCGCCTCGCTGATCATCGACGCCTTTCTTGGAACCGGCTTTTCGGGACCTGTCCGTCCGCCGGTAAACGGCATTATATCTTCGATCAATGCCGTTTCCGCGCCCGTGTTGAGCATTGATGTGCCGTCGGGACTCGCGTCTGACGACTGCGCCGAACCGGAATGCGCAGTAAAGGCTGATATGACGATCGCGCTGGGATGTTACAAGCCGTCGCTGGTTCACTACCCGGCCTGCGGATATGCCGGAGAGGTCCGACTGGCGGACATCGGCTTTCCCGCAACCGTCTATCCCGAACCTGGTGAGGCCGTTCTATCGTCGGCGTTCGTGCGCTCGGTCCTGCCCCGGTGGTCCGGCGACTCGCACAAGGGAAAACGCGGACGCCTGCTGGTTGTCGCCGGATCGCGCGGGATGCTGGGTGCGGCGGCGCTTGCCTGCGAAGCCGCAACGCGCGCCGGCGCCGGCCTGGTGTACCTCGCGTGCCCCGAACCGCTGGCGCCCGTCTTCGAGGCGAAACTAACCAACCAGGTTATCCGTCCGGTGGCCAGCGATGATCTCCCGTACTTCACGCCTGCGTCGGTCGACCCGATATGTGACATGCTGGCATCCGTCGACGCCGTGGCAATAGGTCCCGGAATCAGCTTGAACGGGGAATCAATTGACTTTACCAAAGCGCTATTGCCCGATATAGAAACCCCTTGCGTGATCGACGCCGACGGCCTGAACGCGATTGCGGAAGGCGCGGTACCGCCCGCGAATAGCGTGCTGACTCCCCACCCCGGCGAGATGTCGCGGTTGCTTCGGACATCAGTCGATGAAATCCAGAACAACCGCCCCGCGTCGGCAAGGAAAGCCGCCGCCCTTTACTCCGCCGTGGTGGCGCTGAAAGGCGCGCACACGGTCGTGGCTGGTACTCAGGAACCCGCGGTTGTCAACTTGGCAAGCGACGCCAGCCTGGCAACGGCCGGTTCAGGAGATATCCTGACGGGAATCATCGGCGCGCTGTTGGCCCAGGGCCTCACCCCGTTTGAGGCCGCGCTGGCCGGAGTGCGCTGGCACGGAACGGCGGGCGTGCTCGCCGCGTCCACAATGGGAGCGACACCGGGCGCGACCGATATCCTGACTCTGCTTGGCGACGCGCGAGAGGAGATTCTGAACGACGATGAGATGGAATACATGGCTTAGCGTTGTCTTGGTTTGCCTGACGGCAGTCGCCGCGAAGGCCGCGGAGGTCGCCATCACCCTTCCGGCGGACACACCGTTCACCGCCCGACTGGAGGACGCAAAGACCGGACGTGTCCTGTCCGGGCCAACCGCAAGCAAAGGCACCAGCGTGCGCCTCGACACAGGAGACACTCCCTCTCCGGGAACATGGCGATTGGTTGTGGAAGACTCCACCTCCGGCAATGTCGCCTGGAAGTCCATTCCGAAGGGACCCGTCAAACCGGTTGTCCTCTCCTCCGGTGACTTCAACCGTATTGCCCGCGTCGTTATTTCTGTCACCGACCGCCAGGGCAGGATTCCATCCCGCGCCGCCGTGGGACTGAAGGACGGTTCCGGCGTGATGAACTGGCAGAATCTTGGCCCCGAGGACCAGGGCAAGGCGGTGTTCCGCGATGTGCCGGTGGGTGATGGAGAGGTGCGCGTTCAGCAGGGCTCGCCGAAGAACTATCAGAGCATCTCGTTCCGCCTTCCGCAGAAACGCGAAAAGCCCGTTCTGGAGTTCACCGCCGATGTGACACTACCCGACGGCATGGAGACAACGGAGGCTTCCGCCGAGGTTTCGTCAAGTGAAACAACCGGCGCGAAACAGGAGGACGCCGGCAAGGAACCGGACAAAACGGCGCCACCCTCCAAAGGATCCGGCTACGGCAACTTCCTGGGCGTACTGCTTGGTTTCGCGCTGGTCGGAATGGCGCTCTGGTTCGGCTACCGGGCGTTGCGCAAGCGCGGACTGACAGCCGTTGACGCCTTGAAGGCCGCGGGCGTCCAACTGCCGGACGACGCGCCGCCCGCCGCCCCAATGGTTCCCGCCGAACCGCCAGCGCCGGTCGATCCGAACACCTGCCCCTATTGCGGCAGGCCCAAAGACCCCGTAACAGGAGCCTGCACCTGCGCCTTCACGCCGGGTCCAAAACCGGAACCGGCGGCAAACGCCGTCCGCGAGCCGAGATTGGTGGTACTGTCGGGTTCACGCGCAGGAAGTATCATTCCTGTCAACGCACCTGTCGCCATCGGCAGGGATCCGGGCCAGGATTTTGCCATCACCGACGATCCTGCCGTATCCCGCCGCCATGCGGTACTGACGCCGGGTTCCGGCGGATGCGCCATCGCCGATCAGGGCTCCTCAAACGGGACATTCGTCAACGGCCGGCGCATCCAGAGCGAAACACTGCGACCCGGTGACGAAATCGCCATCGGATCATCACGATTCCGGTATGAGGCCGACTGATGCGTAACCGTGTGCTGACACAGTGGCTGGGAGGCACGCTTGGCGGCGTTCTGGCGTGGATTCTGACAGAGCCGGTGCCCTGGCTGACCACCGATCCAGCGCCCGGCGCTCCGCCCCGGCCCGTTGAACTGACGCAGACGATTGTTTTCGGCCTGATGATCGGCCTCGCCGTCGGCGCCGTGCTGGCCGCGTCTTACGGATCAACATCCACGGCCCGGTCATCGCGTTACCTCGTTGCCGGAGCCTTCTTCGGAGCCATCGGCGGCGCGCTCGGGATGGGCGTCGGCCAGTTTCTGTACGGCGGCTTGAGCGTGATGTTCGCGTCGATGGCGGACAACGCGATCATGAAGCCGATTGGCGTCTTCGGTATGGTGATCGCCCGGACGCTGGGCTGGGCGTGCATCGGTCTGGGGCTCGGACTGATGCAGGGAGCCGTAAACGAATCGCTCGCCAGAAGCCGGAACGGGGCCATCGGTGGCCTGATCGGAGGCGCCATTGGCGGTTTCGCCTTCGAGATTCTGGAGTCGCTGGCCTCGGGCACGGCCGACGCCGCCGGAAGAACGCCCATGTTCTTCATCAGCGGCGAACTGCTGAGGTTCCTGGCCCTGACCGTCACGGGTAGCGCCATCGGCCTGTTCGTCGGCCTGGCCGAGCGCATCCTGCGGAATGCCTGGGTGCGCGTGCTGGTCGGTCGGAACGAGGGCATGGAATACGTTCTGGACGGCGCCCGCAACATCATCGGCCGCGACGAAATGGCCGATATCCCGCTGTTCGGCGACATCGACATCGCTAAACAGCACGCCGAGATTTTCTCTGCCGGCGGCGCGTGGGCAGTTCGGGCGATGGCCCCCGGCGTGTCGGTCAACGGAATTCCGGCCCAGCAAGCGCCACTGGCAGACGGCGACGTGATTACCATCGCCAAACGCCAGATCGAATTTCACCAGAAAGGCGCGCCGCGCGCCGCGCGAACGCCGCAGACACCCCCGCAACCTCTCCCTCGTGTGAATGTGCCGGAAGGAGTCTGCGAGTTCTGCGGACAGCGCAAGAACGCCTCAGGGGGTTGCGCCTGCTCACCGTCATCCGCGCCTCCCGCTCCCGCACCAGCCACTTCCATGGGCTTAAGACTTGTCTGTCTTACGGGTCCGTACGCGGGACACTCGTTTCCAGTCGGCTCACCGCTGGTTGTCGGACGCGATCCCGCGCATGATTTGCCGTTGAGCGAAGACAGCATGGTGTCCCGCCGACACGCCCGCCTGGCGCCTTCCGGTGACGGACTTGAGGTCAGCGACGAAGGCTCCTCGAACGGCACGTGGCTGAACGGCAGTCGTATCACCCGCGCCGTGGCCCGTCCCGGAGACGAGATCACCTTCGGGCAGTCGCGTTTCCGGTTGGAAGCGGCGTGAGTGAGGCTTTGAAACTGTGGGCGCGCCGGATTGCAGATGCGCTGGCGCTGGAACCCGGAACAGTTTTCGTCGACGCCGGCGCTGGATCCGGCGTTCTGACGTCCGCCGTTGCCGAACTGAGCGGGGCGCGAGCAATTGCCGTGGATCCCGAACCGCGACCGCAACTCCCCGGAATCGAACGGTTGACCGCCTTCGCTGAACGCCTGCCTCTGAAGACGGCATCAGTGCACGGCATCCTGTTCAGCCACACCCTGCACCACATGACGGAACCGCGCAAGGCGGTGGCCGAAGCGAAACGCGTGCTCAAGCCCGGGGGACGCATTGCCATCCGCACCGCCACTCACGCCGACCTGCGCGCCAATCCGCACGCCAAATGGTATCCGACCATACAATCCGCCGCGCTTGCCGTGACGCCGGACATCGGACTGCTGGCCGTGTGGATACGCGACGCGGACCTCGATATCGATTACGTGGAAACGGTAACCACTCCGTTCGAAGGCAACCTGGCGGACTACGAACAAAGCGTTGTCGACTTGGCGGTGCGCGACTGGGCCTTGTCGCCGCGCGGACACAGGCATCCGGAACAGGCCGCGAGACAGTGGGTGCGAGACCGGTTCACGCGGCCGCCCGACGTTCAGGAAACGCTGATCGTCGCCCTGCACCCGTGATCCCGTTTGCCGGCCGGCGCCATCATAGCGACAGAAGAAACACGAAAGGAAGCAGATCACTTGGAACGCACATTCGTGATGGTGAAACCGGACGGGGTTCAGCGCGGACTGGTCGGCGAGATCATCGGCAGGTTTGAGAAGAAGGGCTTGCGCATCGTCGGGATGAAATGCCTCGTCCCGTCCCGAGCGCTTGCCGAGTCGCATTATGCCGTGCACAAGGGAAAACCGTTCTACGAACCGGTGGTGGAGTTCATCACCTCCGGTCCCGTGGTGGCGATGTGCCTGGAAGGTCCGGACGGCACGATAGAGATGGTCCGCCTGATGATGGGGAAAACCAGCCCGCTGGAAGCGGCTCCGGGGACCATCCGCGGGGATTTCGCCAACACAACCCAGCAGAATCTGATCCACGGAAGCGACGGCCCTGAGACAGCCGCTGTGGAGATCGCGCTTTGGTTCCGGCCGGACGAGTTGCTGTAAGCTTTACAGCTCGGACAGCCAGAGCACGCGGACGGTGGAGCCGGCAGGCAATTCAGCCGTATCTTCGGGAACCACCACGAGGCTGTTGGCGAGCGCCATCGACGACATAATGGCGTTGTCGTGATCCCCTATCACCCGCACCACCGCACCCTCCGGTCCGAACACCGTCTGGGCGCGCATATATTCACGTCTTCCCCTGGTGTGGGTCAGCCGTTCATCCAGCGTGGCGCACACTTCGGGCCGCAGGACGCGCGAGAAGCCAAGCATCTTGCGAACCGCCGGACGAACCAGCAGTTCGAACGCGGCGTACGATCCAACCGGACTGCCGGGCAACCCGTAGAACAATCTGCCGTCCAGCGTGCCGAACGCGAAGGGACCTCCCGGGCGCATCGCCACCTGGTCGAACTCCACATCACCCAACTGCCCGACGACATCGCGCACGTAGTCAAAATCGCCCACGGACACCCCGCCACTGCAGACAACGGCTTCGCACGGCGGAAGCTCCATCAACGCCGAGCGAAGGGCCGGCGCCGTGTCGCGAACAAGCACGGAGGAGGCCAACTCGCCGCCGGCTTCCGCGATCTGTGCGGCCAGGGCCTCGCTATTCGTGTCGTATATCTGGCCGTCCTTGCGCTTTTCACCCGGACGCACCAGTTCATCGCCCGTGGAGAGGACGGCAATGCGGGGACGTCGGTGCACTTTCACGCGGTTTCGCCCCATCGCGGCCAGCATGCCGATCGCGGCGGCGGTCAACGGCATTTCGGCGGGAAGGACCACGGTTCCGCTGGCGACATCGTTGCCGACCGGCTTGACGTACTGCCCGCGAGGAACGGCGTGGTCCACTTCCACCATATCGGGTCCGGCAGGCCGCGCGAATTCCAGTTTGACGATCGCGTTGGCGCCGTCCGGCAACGACGCGCCGGTGTACACGCGCACGGCTTCGCCCGGTTGAACGACCAGTGCCGTAGCGGCCCCCGGGCGCGCGGTTCCGATGACGGTGAGATAGTCCGGATCGTCCGGGGAGGCATCGGTGATGTCCTCGGCGCGGACGGCATAGCCTTCGGCGCCCGCGTGCGCGAAGTTCGGTATCGGCTCGTCGGCGATGGCCGCTTCGGCGAGCACGAGCCCGCGCGCGGAGGCAAGTGAAACCTCGACAACGGGGCAGACAGTGACGGCATCCAGAATGCGCTGGCGCGCTTGGTCCAATGTGAGCATACAGGCATTATAGCCCGTTTTGCTTTGGGTGGCTCATCCTGTCTGTTTTCCGGCAGACCAAACGTACCGCAGAATTTGACGTAACTCGTCATATTTGACGCGAATGGACACGGAGTCATACAATAGCAGGGCTTATGGCAGGACGCCCTGAACGCAGAATTTCGTCATCGAACAAGGAGTTTGTGAACAGTATGTTCCCAACAGTTTTCTCCTCCCGCCTGAATCCCGCTTCGTTACGAAGGGATTTCGCGCGGATGGCGCGAGTCGGACTCGCGGCGGCCGTGATGGCCGCAACCGGCGGCGTTGCTCACGCCGGTGAAGGCAACATTGTGTTGCCCCCGATCGAGGGCACCAATTTTACCCTCCTTCTTCTGGTCGGGCTTTCCGCTTTTGTGGCGCTGGGATACGGCCTTTACCTGATCGCCAAGGTCAGCAAACTGAGCGCCGGCAACGCCAAAATGCAAGAGGTACAGAAGGCCATTTACGACGGAGCCATGGCTTACCTGAAACAGCAGGCCAGCACGATGATCTGGCTGGTTATCGCCATCACCGTCGGTCTTTACTTCATGTACCAGCCGATTTACACCAAGGCTTATCCCGAGAATCCCGGTTACGGCAATCTCCTCGCGCTGGGCGTGGCTCTGTCCTTCCTGGCCGGTGTGGCCGCTTCCTATATTGCCGGCTTCGTAGGCATGTGGATGGCGGTTCGCGGCAACGCCCGCGTTGCCAACGCCGCGTTGACCTCCTTCAAGACGGCTCTTGAAGCGGCCTTCCAGAGCGGCGCCGTGGCCGGTATGGCCACCGTCGGCATGGGCCTTCTTGGCGCCACAATCATCTTCCTCATCTTTAAGCAGGACGCGATGAAGGTCCTCATCGGCTTCGGATTCGGCGGAAGCCTCGCCGCGCTGTTTATGCGCGTGGGCGGCGGCATCTTCACGAAGGCCGCTGATGTGGGCGCCGACCTGGTCGGCAAGGTTGAGGCCGGTATTCCCGAAGACGACCCGCGCAACGCGGCCACCATCGCCGACAACGTTGGCGACAATGTGGGCGACTGCGCCGGAATGGCGGCGGACGTCTTCGAGTCTTACGAAGTGACGCTCGTCGCGGCGATTATCCTCGGCGCGGCCACTGTTCCCCTGCTGGGTAGCGCTTTCGCGCTGAAGTTGATCATGTACGCCCTGCTGGTCCGCGCGGTGGGCGTGTTCGCCAGCATCATCGGCATCGCCAGCGTCAAAGGACGCGACGACATGAATATGAACCCGATGCAACCGATCAGCCGCGGATTCGCCATCGCGGCCATCACGGCTGTTATCGGCTTCGGCCTCGTGTCGTATTTCTACCTGCCGGACATCGCCGGGATCAACGGCAAGCATTACGAATGGTGGCGGTTCTTCGGAGCGACGCTGATGGGTATCATCCTGGCGTTCTGCATCGAGAAACTGACGGACCACTTCACCGGCGTGGACAAGCGCCCCGTAACGGAAATCGCCGAAGCGGCCAGCACAGGTCCCGCGACGATCATCCTCAGCGGCTTCGCTCACGGCCTCGAATCCTCGGTTTGGAGCGTTGTGGCCATTGCCATCACCATCGTGCTTAGCACGTTGCTCTTCCCCGGTGAGCCTGCCTTGAGCATGTACGCCATCGCGCTGGCCGGCCTCGGACTTCTTACCACCACCGGCTTTATCCTTGCCGAAGACACCTACGGCCCCATCGCCGACAACGCCAACGGCATCTTCGAGATGTCCGGCGCTTTGAAGGACGAGGAAGCCAAGGGCAACACGGCTCCCGGCAAAATCGTGGCGCGGTTGGACATGGTCGGCAACACGACGAAGGCTCTTACCAAGGGATTCGCCATCGCCACGGCGGTCATCGCCGCGGTATCGTTGTTCCGCTCGTTCATGGAAGACGCGATGTTGCACGATATCGGCATCCGCATCGACTTCCCGGAAGTGCTGGTCGGCGCTCTCATCGGCGCGGCGGTTCCCTTCCTGTTCAGCAGTATCGCCATCAACGCGGTCAGCCGCGCGGCGCAGTTGCTTATCTATGAAGTGCGGCGCCAGTTCAAGGCCGATCCGGGCATCATGGCTGGAACGTCCAAGCCGAACTACGCGGCCTGTGTGAGCATCGTTACCGCCGCGGCCCAGCGCGAGTTGATGGCTCCGGGCGTGCTGGCTGTTGCCACCCCTGTGCTGGTCGCTTTCGCCCTTGGTTACGGCACCAACCCCGAAACCGGTTCCTACCCCGGCGCGATGGCCCTCGGCGGCTACTTGGCCGGCGCGATTATCACCGGCCAGTTGATGGCCGTCCTTCTATCCAACGCGGGCGGCGCGTGGGACAATGCCAAGAAGAAGATTGAAGACGGCATGCTGGGCGGCAAGGGCTCGGAGGCCCACAAGGCCGCTGTTGTCGGCGACACGGTGGGTGACCCGTTCAAGGACACCGCCGGACCGGCCCTCAACCCGCTGATCAAGGTTATGAACCTCGTGGCCGTCCTCGTGGCGCCGATCTGCATCATGGAGATCTCAAACACGGTTCGCACGACCATCGTGGTAATCGCCGCCCTTCTTCTGGCCGGCGCGATTATGTTCAGCAAGCGGAGCGGCGGTTCCTACGGATCCACCGAACCCGCCGCCAAACCGGTTCGCTGATGAGGAAACTTCAGGGGCGCAATCCTGTGTTGCGTCCCTGACACCCCTTGACGCAATCGGGAGAAAACATTGGCATTGACCTGGACAGACCATCTGGAACTCGGAAACGCCCTGGTGAGGATGTACCCGGACGAAGATCCGTGGTCGCTTCCATTCGCCCGTATCCGCGAACTGACCCTCACGGTTCCCGACTTTGAGGGAAGCGCGGATGACGAGGTGGAGGATTACGAACTGGAAGGCATCCAGTCCGCCTGGGGCTGGAGCAAAACGGACTGAGGCATTTACGATACGCGATAGGAAAAGGGCGGCCGAATGGCCGCCCTTTTCTCATGCCGGTCTTTGGGCACGTGCAACGTGCCGTGATTCCTACGGATTGTCTTCCATTCCCATCACCTTGCGGCTGATGCGGAAGACGTCGTGCAGGTCTATCCTCGCGGCTGAGGCGCCCGTGTACTCCACATCAAAGCGGATGAACTGGACGTTGTTGATCGTTTGCAGGCCAGCGGTTACCCTCAGCGCTGTCACAACGTCAGCCCAGACAAAAGGAACCGGAAGGTTCATCTTGATCGCCGCTGTGTGAAATCCACCGGCGCTGATGCACGAAATGTCCGTCAGGCTGGTGATCAGTTTGGGCACCTGCCGATTGGTCAGCGTACCGTCGCCGAGTTGGCCGTAGTAGTTGTATCCCCACGCCCATACGCCGCCGTTCTTGCGCAAGGCCGTGCTGTGCCGGTAGCCCGCATCCGTGCTGATGATGTCCGCCGGGCCGGTCAATGAGGCAGGAGTGAACCGCTTCGTAGTGGTTCCGTCACCGAGTTGGTAATACCCATTTGCGCCCCACGCCCATTCCGTTCCATCGGTTTTCACCGCCAGGTTATGCGCGTTTCCGGCACCTACTGCTTTGATGCCGGAAACACCGGACACCGCAATCGGAATATCCGAATAGATGACAGAGGACGTCCCTAACTGGTAGTCCGCGTTGTTCCCGAACGCCCACACCGTGCCGTCATCGGTCAGGATCACGCTGTGCGAATCACCGGCGGAAATTGCCACCGCTGTTCTGATTCCGGAAACCTGCACGGGAAGGTACTGGTCGTCCTCGGAACCGTTACCGATCTGGCCGGACCAGTTGTTACCCCAGGCCCATACGGTGCCGTCGTCCTTCAACGCCAGGCTGTGGTATCCCCCCGCGCTGATGGCGGTGATTCCCGTCAATCCGGAAACCTGCACCGGGGTATGGCGCTCGGTGGTTGTACCGTCGCCGAGTTGACCGTATCCGTTGTATCCCCACGCCCACACGGTTCCGTCGCTCTTCAGCGCCATGCTGTGATGCTCTCCCGCGCTCAGTGCGATCACACCGGTGAAGTTGGTGATTTGAACGGGGCTTGTGCGCGTGAGGGTCGATCCGTCACCCAGTTGTCCGTAGAGGTTGTACCCGAATGACCACACGGAGTCGTTGTCTTTCAGCGCCAAAGTGTGGGTGTGACCGGCACTTACCGCTGTCACCGTCGTCAGTGCGGGATGAATGGCGGGGGCATTGCGGTTATTGTTGGTGCCGTCGCCGAGTTGACCGTAGTTGTTTCTGCCCCAGAGCAGTACCTGACCGCTTCCGACCGTGAAGGGCTGAGAGTCCGCGGACAATGCCCCTGATGCGGCAATGAGCACATATCCCCTTCCGATACGGTTGATAGAGAGTTCGGAGAAGGTCGCGATCCCTTCCACCGGAGTCGCGACCGTCTCACCCGAAATCGTGGCGCCTTCGGTTCCCGTGCCTTCCT
>JAKQQT010000505.1 GCA_029564025.1 Armatimonadota bacterium
GGAACGTACGGAAAGCCTCAAAGCCGCGGTCACCGGCATCAGGCCGACCCGCCATTGAAACGAAACGGTTCCGTCGGCCCCGGTGGTGGCCTCGGCCGGTGACACCCCGCCACCGCCCAGGAGTACATCGCTCTCGACCACCGCTCCGGCCATGGGTTCTCCGTCAACTTTAACGACAGCGACCATGGACAACTCGGCGCCGGACGCGGCCACACCGGACAGGCCCTCACCGTTCACCCACGAAATCGACACGTACCCTTCATTGCCGTCATCCATCGCGTCGCCAACCTGGCCCGTCGAGTCCGAACAACCCACGGAAACCAGCACGGCGAAAACCGACAAAATCGTTGCCAGGTACCATGTTCGGCCGCACATCGACTTTGACATTCCTTTGTTCCCCCTGTTCAGTCACGAGCCAAACCATGGTTCGGCGACTACCGTATTCTAGATGCGCCTGGCCCGAACCACAAAGTAGCCCGTTTCATAACCGGTGACGTACACTTACCTTCCCTGTCGGAGGCCTTTTTATGTGCCAGACCGGTATTTTCGAGATCATCATGCTCCTGTGCTTCTCCGCCGCATGGCCGTTTTCGATCGCCAGATCCTTCAGCAGCCGCAGCACGAAAGGCAAAAGCTTCATCTTCACCGCCGTGATATTCGTCGGCTATCTTGCCGGAATCATTCACAAAATCAACTGCAACCCAGATTCGGTGGTCTCTCTTTACATATTTAACGCAACACTGGTGCTTGTGGACATGGCACTTTATCTGCGAAACTACGTGATTGAAAGAAAGATGAATGCCTGATTTTCAGACATCACCGGGGTCCAGGATGTACTCTTGCTGGAGAAAAAGAAATGCTTAGAAGAATGATTGCTCTTGCGTTCATCTCGACGGCGCTCGTGCTCGTGGCGTGCGGTGATGGTGAAGACAACACCGACGATGGTAATAACACAGACACTCTCACGGGTGAGGACACCATCGATCAGGATCAGCTCGTGGTGAATCCGGACAACGGCGACCGCGACCAGATTACGCCCCCGGACACCAACGTGGTGCCGGACACCAACGTGGAGCCGGACACCAATGTGGAGCCGGACACCAATGTGGAGCCGGACACCAACGTGGTGCCGGACACCAACGTGGAGCCGGACACCAATGTGGAGCCGGACACCAATGTGGAGCCGGACACCAACGTGGAGCCGGACACCAACGTGGAGCCGGACACGGACACACCCGAGGACTCGTCAACGACCGACACGGTGCTCCCCACCGACTGCGAGGGAGCCTGCGCCTACGGTACCGACGAACTCCGGTGCCTGGAAGACGGCCAGACGATCTGCTTCTGCGACGAGGATAACGTCTGGCATCCTTACGTCTGTGGCAACGTCTGCGCCGAGGAAGGCATGGTCGGCGATCAGTGCATCACCGGCGAATACGGCCCGACCTGCGACTGCACCTACGACTGCGCCCAGCCCGACCTGGTCACAATCCAGTGCAACAACATGGTTTACACGCCGTGCACCTGCGCGGCGGCGGACCCGTGTTCGTGGCAGGGCGACGGATACTGTGACGGGTTTTGCAAGACCGAGTTCCCGGATGACTTCTTTGATGAACCGGCCGACTGCCTCTGCGAGGGCGAATGCAACATCGAACAGTTCGCACCTTTCTGCGAGGACGGCGCCGCGCCCTGCTACTGTGTCGACGAGGATGAGGACGGTGTCGGTGTCAGGACTCCGGACGACTGCACGGCGATGTGTCAGTCCATGGGTGGCGAAGTCGCCGACCCGGCCTGTGTCGAAAGTGATTACGGTCCCTACTGCGGGTGCATCAACTTCTCATGCGAGGATTCCACCCAGGTCGAGGCCCAGTGCAACTACGGGCTGACCGAATGCACGTGCGCCGCCGCCGACCCCTGTGAATGGGCCAACGACGGCCAGTACTGCGACACCCCGTCATGCCTGGAATTATTCCCCGAACTGACGGTGTTCGACGACACGACCACAGACTGCGCGCAGTGACATCTCGGGCCGCGCAGTGACATCTCGAACGGCAGGCATGTCCCAACCTCTGGAAGAACTTAGTTTTCCAACCAAGAAAAACCCTTGCGGTAAACCCCGACACCCTGCGACAATAGGTAATCAGGAATAATTCCGGCACCTGCGCCGTTCCATGCCGCGCGACGCCGGAAATGGGGGGGCGCCAATGTCTCGCAGACCAGTCATGTGTCTCGCGGTTTTATCCGTTTTCATGTTTGCCGGGTGCGGTGGCGATGGCGGTGAAACGGACGAGGGCTCCGGCTTCTTCGACGTCATCATAGTGTTCGACACGGCAGGCGAGGATGCGAATCAGGTCGGTGATTCTGTTGGTCGGGACCACTCGATCAACTTGGATCAATTCACATCCGATCCCGGCCATGGCGTGGATCCGGGACAGGACGACCCTGGCGCGCATGACCCCGGCGCCGTCGACGAGGGTGGCGTCACCGACA
>JAKQQT010000507.1 GCA_029564025.1 Armatimonadota bacterium
GGCATCGGGCTGACCCAGTCGTTCGCGCTGGAACTGGTAAGCCTGGGCATCAAGGTCAACGCTATTTGCCCCGGAAACTTCTTTGAGGGACCGCTGTGGTCCGACCCCGAGAACGGCCTGTTCGCCCAGTACCTGCGGGAAGGAAAAGCGCCGGGAGCAAAGACCGTGGACGACGTGCGCAGGTTCTACGAGGCCAAGGTACCGATGGGACGCGGAGTGACCGTGGCTGACATTATGAGAGCCGTGTACTACCTGGTTGAGCAGGAGTACGAAACCGGCCAGGCGTTGCCCGTGACGGGCGGACAGGTGATGTTGCACTGAGATGAGCCAGGATATACCGACAACCCAGCACGCCGTGTTACTGACCGGGCCGGACCAGGTACGGCTTGAAACCGCGAAAACCGTCCCCGCGCCGGGACCGCATCAGATTCTGGCGCGCGTGGAAGCCGTGGGGCTGTGCTTCTCCGACTTGAAACTCCTGCACCAGTTCAGCAACCACCCGCGCAAGGGACCGGTCATTTCGGGGATCGATCCGGCTGTTCTGGAAGCGCTGTCCTCGTATGTGCCGGACGACAGGCCCACGGTGCCAGGTCATGAACTGTCGCTCCGCATCGTCGCGGTCGGCGTGGGCGTCGCCGGATTCCGCGTGGGCGAACGCTGGTTGCCGCAACCCGACTTCCGGGGCTTCAAGACGGCCGGATCGAACGGCGCGATCGGCTACAACTTCGAGGGCGGCCTGCAGGAATACGTGCTTCTCGATGAGAGGATACTCAACGATCCGGAAACCGGGGAATCGTACATGATTTCGGTCGATGAGGCTGTCAGCGCGGCGGCGGTGGCGCTGGTGGAACCGTGGGGGTGCGTGGAATGTTCCTATGCCACCACCGAGCGGAACTGCGTCAAAGCCGGCGGCCGAGTGCTTGTGATAACCGATGAAGGCGCGAATGAACTGGCCGTTCAGACGTGTTTTTCGCCCGACGGACCACCCGCTGAAATCACGCGCATCGGCGCCTGTGATGTGGACACTCTCCCGGATGGTTCGTTCGACGATGTCATCTACTTCGGCTCCCGGCGGGAGACAATCGAAGCCCTTAATGACAAGATCGCCGCCGGTGGAATCATCAACATCGTGCTGGGCGGGAAACGCATCGGCGAACCGGTGTCGGTCGGCGTCGGGCGCATCCACTACGGGCCGACGCGGTGGGTTGGAACGACCGGGTCGGATCCCGCCGAAGGGTATGCGGTGATACCCGCGAACGGGGAGTTGCGCCGGGGCGACAAAGTGGCCGTGATCGGCGCCGGCGGGCCGATGGGCCAGATGCACGTGATACGCGCGGTATGTTCCGGCATCCCGGGCCTTTCGGTGTGGGCGATGGACGTGGACGACGCCCGCTTGAAGTCGATTTCAGCCAAGGCGGAAACCCTGGCGCGCGCGAACGGCGCGGAGTTCCGGGCTGTCAACTCGAAAACGACGTCCGTCGAAGAACCCTTCACATATTACGCTCTGATGGCTCCGATACCGGCGTTGCTGGAAAACGCGATCAACAACGCCGCGCCCGGGGCGGTCATCAATGTGTTCGCCGGTATCCCCGCGCCGGTCCGTCACGGGATCGACCTGGATGCCCTTCTCGAAAAGCGTCTCTTCGTGTTCGGAACCAGCGGCTCCGAAACGGAACACATGCGCATCGTTCTGAAAAAGGTTGTGGACGGCAGACTCGACACACTGGCCTCGGTGGACGCCGTGTCCGGCATGGCGGGCGCGGTGGACGGACTGGCGGCGGTCGAAAGCCGGACCCTCGCCGGGAAGATCCTCGTGTATCCGATGTTGCACGACTTGCCGCTGACGCCGCTTTTCTCGATCGGGGAGCGGTTTCCCACGGTTGCGTCCCGGATGGTCGACGGGCGCTGGACCCGCGCGGCGGAAGAGGAGTTGTTACGGGTGGCGGACTGATGAAACGCGCGGTTGTGTTCGGTGCGGGAAACATCGGCCGGGGATTTCTGGGCCAGTTGTTCCACGAATCCGGCTACGTCACCGTTTTCGTGGATGTTCTGGAACCGCTGGTCGAAGCCCTGAACGCACGCGGCGAATACCCCGTTCGCATCGTTGACCGCCAGACGAAAACCCTCACGGTTCGCAATGTCAGAGCCCTGCACTCGAACGACCTCGATGCCGTGGCGACAGAATTGGCGGCGGCAGATATCGCGGCGACGGCGGTCGGCGGTCCGGTCCTCCCCCATATTGCACCCGCTTTGGCTTCGGGGATCGCCAGACGGTTCGTGAACCCCCGGGCGTTGCCGCTAAACATCATCGTCTGCGAAAACCTGATCCACGCCGGACCGCATCTGCGCGCACTGGTTCAGCGGTATCTTGACCCGTCGCTCCACGGTTTGCTGGAAGAACGCGTCGGATTCGTTGAAGCCAGCATCGGGCGGATGGTCCCGGTGATGACGCCGGAAGTCAGGGCGGAAGATCCCCTGTTGATCGAAGTCGAGGCGTACTGCGAACTGCCGGTCGACGCCGACGGTTTCCGCGGTCCCGTACCCGACATCGCCCATCTGCTTCCGTTACCCAATTTCGGCGCGATTGTGGAGCGCAAACTGTACGTTCACAATGCCGGGCACGCGTCAGCGGCCTACCTCGGGTACCTAAGACGTTGCGAGTTTGTATGGCAGGCGGTCGAGGATCCGTTCATCCGGCGCGTCACCAGGGGCGCTATGTCGGAATCGTGCCTTGGCCTCAGCCGCAAGCACGGCGTGCCCCTGGCCGAACTGCAGGCCCACGCGGAGGACTTGCTCCGCCGATTCCACAACAAGGCGCTCGGCGACCAGGTGGCGCGGGTGGCGAAGGATCCGATGCGAAAACTGGGACCCGAGGACCGACTGATCGGCGCCGCCCGGATGTGTCTTGAGCAGGGCGTGGAACCGTCGAACCTCGCGCTGGCGTGTGCCGCGGCCTTGCGGTTCGACGATCCGAATGATCCCTCGGCCGTCAGACTTCAGGCCGTCCGCGCGGAATCGGGCGATGAAGGCGTGTTGACGGAGGTGTGCCGACTCTCGCCCGGTCATCCCCTCCGGAGCCTGATTCTGTCCGCCGCCGAACGCCTGTCAGGACGGCTTGACGGCGACAGCCTCGATCTCGATCAGCACGTTGAACGGTAGCGCGGCCACCTGCACTGCGCTCCGGGCGGGCGGATTCGTGTGAAAAACCTCGCCGTAGATCGTATTGACGATTCCGTAGTGGCCGATGTCGGTCAGGAAGATGGTCGTTTTCAGCACATCCTCGGGACCGCAACCGGCGGCCTTCAAAGCGCCCAGCAGGTTGTCCAGAGTCTGCTTCGTCTGTTCGTGGATGTCGCCCATCACGACCGTGCGGGATTTGGGGTCCAGCGGAATCTGGCCTGAGATGAACACCAGTCCGTTGGCTTCCACAACCGGCGAGTAAGGGGCTCCGGCCGCGGCGATCGGGCCGTCGTAGGTTTTCTTGGCGGACATGTCAATTCCTCGTGCGCGGGTTATTCCGGGGGTGCGAAGGTCATCACATCGGGCGAATTGGCGGCAATCACCGAGTATCCCGCGCGTACGGCGATACCGGTCGCGGATCCCCCTGCTGTATTGTAGAGAAAAGTGATGTCGGCTCCGTCTTTCCTCGATTGCCGCGTTACGAAATTCAGCAGTGCCAGTCCGATGCCTTTACCCTGCATTTCCGGCTTCACGCTAATCCGTCCGACGTTGGCGACGCCGTTTCGCAGGGAGAACGAGCAGGCCCCGGACGGTACGCCGTCGTAGAGTCCGAACCAGTACCACGTTTGCGGAGCACGGAAGCGAACGGTTTCCATGGCGCGGGTTTCGGAACGGGCGGGCTCGGTCAAATCGGATGTGATGATGTTGAGCCAGGTTTCGAGCGTCGCGTTCGTCACCATCGTCATGTAAACCTGGGGCTTCGTGAAGATGGAGGGCGATGCCGGATCCCAGAGCATCGTGTCCAGCGTGGGTCCGGGATAACGCGACCAACCGGATCGCGCCAGGCGGTCGTACAGGCCGGGCGGTTGCGCCAAAGGATCGATGAGGACGGACGCTGTGCGCTTGCGCTTGTGGTAGAAGGCTTTGATGCGCTCGATCAAGGCATCGGCGTTATCGGGATCGGAGCGCAGAAGGGCGGCGTGATTCCATTCCCACAACGAAGGGGCGCGCCCGTCCGCCACGAGACGGGCGCCGTCCCAATCTTCCATGACGTCGGCGACGGAGTCCTTCATCGCGAAATCGGCGTCGTATATGCGTTGGAGGATGTCGGTCATGGCGACGCGGTAGGGGCAGGTTACCAACCCGCCCCTGCACGTTACAGCGTGATCCGCTTTCCTTCTTTCTGGCTCTGGTAAACAGCCTGCGCAATGCGCACGGCTTGCAGACCGTCGTTGGCGGTGATGGCCGGTTGGCGGTTTTCGCGGATGGCCGACAGGAACTCGATGACTTCCTTCTCGAAGCGCCACGGACCTTCCGGCGTCAGTTCCTTCCAGTCGCTGGAGCCTTTTTCCAGAATCTGGGATTTGCCGGTGTTGTAGTCCACCACGGCCGCGCCCTCACTGCCGTAAACTTCCACGATGTTGGCGCTACCGGGGGTGGACCAGCTTCCTTCAATGACTCCCACGGCGCCGCTTTTCGCGCCCAGCATCATCACGCAGGAGTCTTCCACCCGGTAGTTGGGCGCATAGGCGGCGGTGAATCCGTCCACCCAGGCAACGTCGCCGGCCAGGAATCGGAAAATGTCGATGGAGTGGATGGAGGTGTCCAGCGCCGCGCCGCCGCCCGCGATATCGGGGTCTCCGAACCACTTGCCGGTCATATCCTGCCGTCCGCCGAAGCGGTTGCGGACCATCAGCACGCGTCCGAGTTTGCCGTCGTTGATGGCGGTTTTGATCTGCTCGAGGGGCGACTCGTAGCGGTGGCAGAACGCGAGCATCAGGATGGTCTTCGTGCGCTCGGCGGCGTCCACCATCGCCTGTGCTTCGGCAACCGTGCGCGCCATGGGCTTCTCGCACAGCACGGGTACGCCGGCTTCCAGGCAGGGAATCACGCCGTCGCCGTGAAACTTCGGCGGACTGCAGACGCTTACGGCGTCCGGTTTGGCGTTGGCCAGCAGTTCCTGCGGAGTCGCGAAGGATGCTGTTCCCCATTCTTTTTCGGCGCGCTCGCGGGCGGCCGGAGACGGATCGACTACAGCGCTGATCTCAACGCCGGGTTGGGCAATGTACGAGTTGCGGTGGAGTCCGGCGATACCGCCGGCGCCGATGATGGCTACTTTCAAGGCAAAACCTCTTCTTTGATATTTGGGTGGGAATGCGAAAACGGAGCGGGCTGACACACGCGATCCGCCAAGGAATTATGTCACATTACGGAACCGGCAGGCCAAACACGGGGAGATGCGACTCACTTGCCCTGGTTCGATAGGCGTTCGAGGACGGTGGCCGTTTCCTTGTCCCTGGGAGCAAGTTTCAGTGAATTCTGATACGCGTCGACGGCCTGGGAAACGGCGTTTGCGCGTTCGTACACGGAGCCCAGTTTGAACCAAACGTCGGCATCCGGCCGGATGGCCAGCGCGGAGCGGTACTCCTTCAAGGCGCCGTCGTTGTCGCCCGCTTCAAAGCGTTCGTCGCCGGCGAGGATGTGCCTGGCGCGTTTCTTCTCTGTCGGCGATAGCGGCTGAGACGGCGATGCGAACAGCGTGTGTTCCACGCCCAGCGTCGGGGATACCTTCGCCATTGGTCTGACCGCTCGCTGGCGGTCGGCATCACTGTCGAAATTGTAATAGGACGCAACGGCTTCCAGGTCTCTCAGATCCTCACGGTTGGTTTCCCGCCCGATTCCGGCCTGGAATCCCAAAGCCCCGCCGGGCGACTGGTTCGGAGCCAGGTCTGTTATTCGGTCCAAGCCAACCTTGCCGCCGGAGGTTCCTGCCGCGCCGACCAGGGGCTTCGACTCCGTAGAGGGCTCCGCCGCCTTGAACGATCCGGTCGGGGCCGGCGCGGCGGCGGGAGCAGGTGCGGGCGCAGTCGCTCGGGTAAGCCGTGCCGCAGTCGGCGGTGTCACCTTCTCTCCAGAGATCGGGGCTCCGACTGCCGGAGCAGGAACGGTTATCGCGGGTACGGACGGCTTCTCCGCAACTACATTCAACTTATCCCCGCGTTGGATTTCCGTTTTTGGTTGGACTGCTGGCTTCTTGTCTGCCTCGGCCTTGGGAGATGAAACTGTGAGATTGCCGGCGGGAGGAGCCGCGCCTTTGGGCTTCGTATGATCGCGCAGTCCTTGCGGCTCGGCGGTATCGGGTACCGCAGACGCAGGTTTATGCTCCACCCGAGTTTCCTGAACCGGCGTGCGGAACGGATTGGCGTAGAAGATGAAAACGGCCGTGGCGACCACCGCAACCGGCGCGAGTGCTGGTCGCCATACGGAGCGGCGTGGGGTCGGTTGCGCCGTCAGTTCCCGACGAACCCGGCTCCACAAGCCCAAATCATCTGCGGCCGGAACGCGCGGCGCGGCGGCTTTCAGGACATACGAGGCCGCGCGGAGTTTCTCCAACTCCGACCGGCAGACGTCACAGGTCTCCAGATGGCGCTCGATGCGGCGGGACTCGGCGGGAGACAGGGCTCCCTCGAGGTATCCGGCCAACCGATTTGTCACGTGTCCCCAGGCCATCCTCGTTGCCTACAATGCCTCGCTGAGGCTTTCCCTTAATTTCCGCACCGCGTAGTGAATCCTGCTCCACACCGTGCCGATGCGTGTTCCGGTTATCTCGGCGATTTCCTCGCCGGACTTGTTCTCAAAAAAGTGCAGGATGATCACCGCCCGGTGCTTCTCCGGCAACGCGTGCACCGCGTCGCGGACGGCCGATTCCGAAAACCTCTTCCAAAGCACGGATTCCGGCGATTCCGCCACGTCCGACGGCAATCGTTCGGACCAGTCAGTATCATCCGCTTGCGGGTCGGCCCGTTGTGACTCGTACCGGGCGATTTTCGACGCGTGCCTCATTGCCGTGTTGAGCGCGATACGGTACAGCCACGTGCTGAACCGGGCGTCGCCCCGGAACGTATTCAGCGACCGGAACGCCCGTATGAAAACTTCCTGTGTTACGTCCTCGGCGTCTTCAGGATACCGCAAAGCCCGGGCCACCACCCGGCCGACCATCGGCTGGTAGCGTTCCACAATCGCCCCGAATGCGTCCGTGTCTCCCGCCCGACATCGGGCGACTGCCTGGGCATCCGGGTCCTGCGCGATTTGTCTGCCGCGTGTGAACACTGTTGTGATTCCGCGCGGCTCCGATGTATCCGATTACTCAGACTCCCGGCGCCGCGAAAACCTTCAAATCAAGCCATCGGACCCGGTCCGCGCAATATGTGGTCCGCCAGGATTTTAACACCAATACCCACCAGTACCAGCCCTCCTGTCAGTTCCATCTGGCGGCCGAACCGTTGTCCGAGCCGCGATCCCAAACGCATACCGATGATGGTCATCACCCCGGCGACGATGCCGATTACGATGACCGCCGACCAGATGGTGACATTCAGCATGGCGAACGACAGGCCCACCGCCAAGGCGTCGATGCTGACCGCGATGGAGAGGCTGACCATGGTGAGCCCCCGGGTCGGGTCGGAACGGTCCTGTTCATCGTCACCGCCGAGCGCACCCAGAACCGCCTTTCCGCCCACGAGCAACAACAGCGCGAAAGCGATCCAGTGGTCCCAGGTCGAGAACGATTGCGCCAGGCGTGTGCCGGCCAGCCAGCCGATCAGCGGCATCAGCGCCTGGAACAGCCCGAAGTGGAACGAAAGACGAAACACCTGGCGCGCCGAAACACTGCCAAGGGCAACTGAACAGGCGATGGACACCGCGAAGGCGTCCATCGCCAGGCCAAAAGCGACCGCCAGTAATTCAAGGGTGCTCACGGCAACGGGGCTTTCATGCGGCTGTGATCTCCCCGACGCCTTCCACCGTTCGTCCGCCCGGCAAAACGACGATCATCCGCGTGTCTGGCGGGCCGGACGCGTGAACCTTGCAGGCGCCATCCTCGATTTCCCAGGACACCCGCACGTCGCCCCGCCGCGTGGCGACGGTTCCGTTCGCCCAGGCCAGAGGTCCGGGTTGCGGCGCGATGCGAACGGCTTCGAATCCCGGCTTCGCGGGTTGAACTCCCAGCGTCTCCGCAACGAACTCGTAAATGGGCACGCTTCCCCATCCGTGGCAGTCGGAGCGTCCGTGGATGGGATCCTCCGGCCAGGTTGTGACGTGCAGGTCGGCAAGGCCGATCCACTGGTCGAACAACTCATAGGCGCGGTGGTACAGGCCGGCCTTCTTCAACGCGCGGAAGAGGTAGAACTGCATGGCCCAGTTCATCTGTGAAAGCGACTTATCTTCCAGGCAGGCCAGTGCCAGGTCGGACCGCAGTTCCTCCGATGCGGCGCCGCTCAGGATCGCCCATACTTGCGGATGTACGCTGGTAGCCGGCAATCCGGGGCTGTCGCGGAAAAGGCCGCTCTTTCCGTCCCAGCAGTAACGGCGAACGGCGGCGTTCACCTCGGCGGCACGTTCGCGGTACTCGCCGGCGCGATGCGCGTATCCGGCCGGTTCCGCCAGTTCGGCGGCGGTCTTCAGCGCTGATGCGTACAACTGGCTGAACACCGTCGCGGGCTTGTCCGGCGAACCGGGCGGCATACCCGCGTCCCAACCCTTCACCCAGTCAAAATACGGCCAGTAGTAGAAGCCGCCGACCAGACCGTCAGGGGTGAGGCGCCGGTCAAACCAGTCCAGCACGGAATCCACGGCGCTACGGTAACGGCGTGGTACTTCACGGTCGCCTGTTAGTGACCAGTGGTCGTAAAGCATGAATATCCAATGCAGGGCGAAACCGGGGATGATCTGCGGCACCACGGTAGGCGTTCTGCTCTGCACCAGTCCGCTGGGGTGCCAGGAGCAATGGTAATCGTGGATGGCTTTCAGCATGGGGCGTGTGTCCCCCGTCATGCACGCGGCGAACAGCGCTTCCAGGCGGGTGTCCATCGTGTACTGCAATTGCTCGTAATACGGGCAGTCTATAAATGTTTCGTGCAGACAGCGCTGGACGGTGCGAACGCTGATGTCCCAGAGTTCCGCGTGCCTGGGGTCGGCGCTTTCGAACCGGCTTCTGACCTCCAGGGGATATCCGGTTTCGATATAGGTGAGCGGTCGTACAACCAGTGGTTCCGCGCCGACCTTGATGTGCACGCGCACGAAACGGAATGTCCGGAACCAGAAGGGCTGGTAGGTTTCATCGGCCCCTCCGGGCCGGTAGCGGTCGTTCAGGCCGAAAATGCCGCCTTCCGCGGGATCGTCGCGAATGCCCTTTTTAACCCATGCCTGGCCTTCCTCGCCCTGTCCGTAGGCTTCGGCATACGTCAGGCGAATTTCACTGCCCTTGCCGCCCGAAACGGAAAGGCGGATGTAGCCGGTGGTCAATTCGCCTGCGTCAAGGTCGATGGTCCATTCGGAATCGGGAGGCAGTTCCGCGTCGTTGGCGAGACCGCACAAAGCGGCCGAAACGACCTTTGGCTTGACGGAACCGGTGTGGATGCCCAACGCGACTTTGCCGCAAGCCAGCCCGCGCCTGGTTTCGTACAGCGGCGGGATCGGGCGGGGCGTCAGGTTCCAGCAACTGAAGTCGGTGCACATTTTGCGGTCCGGGCTGAGGCCGGGATAAAACGGCACGGCTGGAATCCAACGCGAGTCGTCGTAGGTCTGATCGGTCCATCCGTGCGGAAGCAGGCCGCCTTCCACGTCTTCGGTCTGGCCAAACAGTTCGGTGCCCCGTGTGGCGTGAAACCGGATTCCCTCGCCGCGCAGGACGAGCCACTGACCGTTGGTGTCCACGCACTCGCCCTCTCCGGTCCATTCGCCCTGCAGGAAGAAGCCCCCGTAAGCGGCGCGGTAGACGGATGAAATGCCGACGGAATCCATGCGGTAAGGCTCGGCGGTGTGAAAATGAAGCACACGGGCGGCCAGGATGTTCTGGCCGGCGTGGAGATACGGGGAAACATCGACGGTTTCGTAGTGCTGTCGCCAGTAGTCGCCCTTGCACGGTCCGACCGAAACGCGTTCCCCGTTGAGAAAGAGTTCGTAGCGGCTGTCGGCGGACACGCGAACCGTCAGCCGTGCGCCCGGTTCCGCCTGGAAGGTACGGCGGAAGTATCGGACTTCGTGCTCGCCCGGTACCGTTCTCGGTATGCCCTCGTCCCAGATCCAGTAGGCGGTCCAGTCCGGCGGAGCAATGTCGGTGGTTAATTCTCGCGGCGCATCCATGGTCATTTCCCCTTTCGTGTACGTCATCAAGTTAGTTCACAGCGGCCAGCGCAGTCGAGCGTTGCGGACCGGCGCAACCGGAGGCGTCCGCGGGCGTCCAAGTATGATGGGCGGATGTTCTTTGCTCTTATTTTCCGTCAAAACACAGGGGGTTGAAAGAACATGACACGGAATCGCTGGATGATGGCGGCAGTCGCGTTGTTTGCCGTTCAGGCCTTGAGCGTGGCGGAGACATCGAAAAACGTTTTGCTGATCGGGTGGGACGGCGCGCGCCGCGGTCACGTGGAGAAAATGCTGGAAAGGAACGAACTGCCGACGCTGGCCGCGTTGAAAGCCGAAGGGAAGATGGTGAACATCAACGTCACCACCGGCGCCACCGACACGAAAGCAGGGTGGAGCCAGATTTTGACCGGGTATCACCCAAACACCACGGGTGTCCACTCAAACGGGAAGTACCAGCCAATCCCGAAGGGATATACCATTTTCGAGCGCGCTGAAAAAGCGTTTGGAGACGACAAGGTGTACACGGCGATGATCGTGGCCAAGTCCGGCCACGTGGACGCCGCGGGCCCGGTGAAAGTCCCGTATCAGCGCTGGAAGACGCGAAGCGAGAAGGGTCCGCTGAAGAACCTGCCGGAACAGGCGCGACTGCGGCGCAACGGCATGAAGGTCATCCAGGAAGGCGCTCGGCGTTTCGTCGTGGCGCCGGGCAAGCCGTACTTCAACGCGAAGGATGGAATGGACCTTTTTGTGAACGGACTGAAAACGGACGAGGCCGTTTCAACGAGGACGCTGTCCGAAATCGAGAAGAACAAGGACAAGCGGTTCCTCATTTTCGCGCATTTCGCCCGGCCGGACCACGACGGACACCAGTTCGGCGAGGGTTCGAAGGAATACAGCGCCGGCTTGAAGGAAGACGACGAGTGGACCGGCAAGATCATCAAGCGCCTCAAGGAGATGAACCTCTACAAGGACACCACCGTGTATGTAGTGGTGGACCACGGTTTTGACGTCGGAAAGACCACCCACCGCAACGCGCCCTACGTGTTTATGGCGACCAACGACACCGAGGTCCGGCGTCCGGGCGATCGGGCGGACATCGGTCCCACCGTCCTTAAGCGCCTGGGTATCGATATCGCCAAACTGGAGCCGCCGCTTTTTGGGAAGCCGCTGACTGAACGCTGAAAATAAACAGCAAAAATAGCCGCGCCGATGTGGCCGCGTCGCGAATCCGGACGTACAATTAAGGCGTCGGTGACAGGGGGTTTCCGAATCACCGGAAGCCCCTTTTTTTGCTGGTCTTTCGCCGGGTCCTTCGCCGGGCTGTCTGTTGCTATCGGAGGAGACGGTGGAAGGGGGATTCCATGGTATACCACAAGCGTTATCTTCTGACTCTTTTGCTCTTCCTGATCCCGGCGTCTGCGTGCCTCGCCGCAACATACACCGTAACATCGGCGGACGAAGACGGCCCCGGCACGCTGAGGCAGGCCATTACCGACGCCAACGGCGACTCGGAAGCCGACGTCATCGCCTTCAGCCTGCCGCCGCCATACGAAATCAGCGTTTCTACAAACCTCCCGGCGATGTCCCAGCCGGTTACCATCGACGGCTCGACACAGGCCGGTTTCACCGGACCGCCGCTTGTTTCCCTAGTCGGAGCGGGCGCCTCCGAAGGGCTTGTCATCGAAACCGGTGGCTGTCAGGTCAGATGCCTGAACATCCGGAACTTCACCGGCGCCGCAATCACCATCCGCTGGGGCGCGGAGAATTCAGTTACGGGTTGCTGGCTCGGTCTGGACGCATCGGGCGAGAACGCCGTGCCCAACAACCGCGGCATTATTCTTCAATGGGGAACAACCGACAACACCATCGGCGGATTGTCCGGCGGCGACCGGAACGTCATTTCCGGCAACACGGAAACCGGGATCCACATCACCGACTGGAGCACGTCACGCAACAAGGTGCTGGGTAACATCATCGGTCTGAACGCCGCCGGAACGAAGGCCGTTCCCAACCGGTTGGGAGTCGCCGTTTGCTGTGACGCATCAGACAATGTCATCGGCTCCACCGCGGTCGGGGGACGGAACATCATTTCCGGCAACTATGAGGCCAATATCCAGTTCGACGACCGACTGGGCGGCAACGTCATCAGCGGCAATTACATCGGCACCACGGTCGACGGCCTGGAGGTGCCGATCGACGCCGGTATGACGAAAGGGGTTGAACTCTGGAACAGTGTCGGGCAGATAATCGGGCCGGGTAACGTCATCGCTGGTCACACGGAAGCCGGCATCCGCATCGGTGGTGTGTATTCCGTGAACAACAGAATCATCGGCAACTGGATTGGCGTCAAGTCGAACGGTACCGAGCCTCTGCCGAACGGCGACGGCATCAAGGTTGATAACAACGCCCACGACAACACCATCGGGGGAACCTCCGAGAGCACCCGGAACATCATCTCCGGAAACTCCCAGGTCGGTGTCCGCCTCAACGGGCCGGGCGTCACCGGCAACGTTGTCTGCGGCAACTACATCGGCCTGGATCCGGTCGGTGAAAACGCTGTCAGGAACGGCGAATACGGCGTGGCTATCCAGGACAGGGCGTCCGGAAACACCATCGGAGGCACACAATCCGAGGCGCGCAACGTTATTTCCGGAAACCAATCGGACGGTGTGCGCCTGGAAAACCCGGGAACGACGGCCAACGTTGTATCCGGAAACTACATCGGCCTCGACGCCACGGGTTCATTCGCTGTGTCCAACGAGGGAACCGGCATCAGCGTTACGGACCAGGCTTCTCGAAATACGTTCGGCGGAACTGCTTCTGGAACGCGGAACTACATTTCGGGCAACAAGGGCTGTGGAATCTTCATCGACGGTATCGGCACCACGTCAAATGTCGTTCAGGGCAATGTCATCGGCCTGGAAAAGACGGGACTCAGCGCCGTGCCTAATGAAAACCAGGGTGTGGTTGTTGCGAACGGCGCGGTGGATACGCTGGTGGGTGGAACCGCGGCGGGCGCAGGAAACATCATCTCCGGCAACAATTCCCACGGTATCGAGGTTTCCGGCCGCGACACCGCGCGCACCATCGTTCAGGGAAACACCATCGGCTTGAATGTACCGCGCAACGTCACCGTCGGCAACAACGGTAACGGAATCATGGTCAGTTGGGAGACGAGGTTCAACCTCATCGGTGGAACAGCGCCCGGCGCAGGCAACCTGGTGACCGGCAACAGTTCCGGCATCCACGTCGAGGATGCGCACGACAACGTGGTTCAGGGGAATCTCATCGGAACCGACCCGACCGGCCGCCAGAACCTCGGCGCGGGCTGGGCCGGCGTGAACATCGCCCAGGGCTCGCAGAGGAACATCATCGGAGGCGCCGGGGCCGGTGAGCGCAACATCATCGTGGGCGGCTGGTCGGGCGTGGCCCTCGTTGATTCCGGCACGGCGCACAACGTCGTTCGCGGAAACCACATTGGCGTGGACATCACCGGGAATATCATCCTGGGCGGCGGTGACCATGCCGTGAACATACGCGAAGGCGCCCACGAAAACGACATCGGGGGACCGGGAACCGGCGACGGCAACATCATCGCTGGCTACGGAGGCAACGGTGTCGTGCTGGCAGGTAACGTGAGCCCGGTGCGGAACCGCATACTCCGCAACTCCATCCGAAACCACAATCTGCTGGGAATCGACCTGGAACCTGCCGGCGTGACGCGAAATGACGCCCGTGATAGCGACACCGGACCCAACATGTTGCAGAACTATCCGGTACTGACGTCGGCCGCCTACAGCGCAGGCAATATAGACATCACAGGCACGCTGAACAGTGTTCCGTCCACCACATTCCGGCTGGAATTCTTCAACAACGCCCTTTACGTTGCGGGAGCCTATGGGCAGGGTGAGGTGTATCTCGGCTCGCAGAATGTGACCACCGACGCCTTCGGTAACGCGGCGTTCAACGTGTCATTGCCCGCGCCTTCCAGGCCGGGCGCCGGGGTCACCGCGACGGCCACGGATTCCGCCGGTAACACGTCGGAGTTCAGCCTGTCCGTAAAGGTCGCCGACCTGCCCGTCGAGAGCAGTCTCGTGGTGACCAACGTGTACGATTCCGGCGAAGGCTCACTGCGGCAGGCGATACTGGATGCCAACGCCAGGGCCGGCCTGGACACCATCACCTTCAACATCCCCGGCGGCCTCCAGCAGATAGCACCCGTTTCACCACTGCCACCAGTCACCGAATCGGTGGTCATTGACGGCACAACACAACCTGGCTTCACCGGAACGCCGTTGATCGTCCTCGGCGGATGGTCCAGCGGAAACTGCGACGGCCTGGTCATCCAGGCGGACTCGTGCGTCATCAAGGCGTTGAATATCGAGGGATACGCGCGGGCCGGCATCGTTCTGGAGAGCGGCGGAAACACCGTAACCGGATGCCAAATCGGTATCGACCCGACCGGGATATACCGGTCACCGTGCACGCCGGGTATTCTGGTGCAGGGTGATAACAACATCATCGGCGGCTCCACGGCGGCGGAGCGGAACGTTATCTCGGGCAACAACAGTGCCGGAATTCTCCTGGACGGCGCCGCCGGCACGATGGTCACCGGCAACTTCATCGGCCCTGACCCGAGCGGTATGCTCGAGATCGCCAACCTGGACTCGGCTGTGCAGTTCCTCAACGGCGCCAACAACAACGTTATCGGCGGCCTGGGTGCCGGGCAGGCGAACCTGATATCCGGCAACTACGCGGCGGGTGTCGAACTGCGCGGCCCGGATGTGACACTCAACACCATCCAGGGCAATTACATCGGCGTCGACGTGACCGGGGTGGAGCCGCTGGCCAACCACTGGCTGGGCGTCCGCCTGTGTTCGGGAGCCCATCATAACACGGTGTCGAAGAACGTGATATCGGGCAACTGGCACAACGGCGTCGAGATTGCCGATACCGGTTCCGACGGTAACTCCGTCCTGCAGAACGTCATCGGATTGTGCGTGATGGGTGATGCGGCAATTCCGAACAATGCGGGTGTTGTGGTTCGGTACGGCAAGGACGCTGTGGTTGGCGGAAACACCATCTCGGGCAACATTAACAGCGGTATTGAACTGAGTGAGACTTCGGCCAACCGGGTTTATGGAAATCTGGTCGGCACGGACGTTACGGGTAGTTTGCCTCTGGGCAACATGGCTCACGGTATTGTCCTTCTTGGAGCAAGCCACGACAACGTCATCGGCGGACTGGCTCCGGGCGACGGCAATATCGTCTCTGCCAGCGGTTCCAGCGGTATTCAGTTCTACACCGAAGGAAACCGGGACAACCTGGTGCAGGGCAACATCATCGGGTTGGACATCACCGGCACGAAGCCGCTGGGCAATGCCCGTGAAGGCATCAGTCTGTGTTGCGGGGCTTCAAACAACACCATCGGAGGTACGGTGGCGAGCGCTCGCAACGTCATCTCCGGCAATTACGGCGCCGGCGTCGGCGATTGGGCGACAAACACCCGTATTCAGGGTAACTATATCGGAACCGACGTAACAGGCGCCACCGCCGTTGGCAACGCTTACCAAGGCGCATACCTGAACTCCACTAACCCGATGGTACTCAACAACGTGGTGTCCGGCAACATGGGAGGAGGTATCGTCCTGCAGAACTCCAGCGGCGGTGTGGTGCAGGGAAATCACGTGGGGACGAATGCGGCGGGAACGGCCGCCGTCGGCAATTACTGGCAAGGCATCGGCCTGTTCTGGGCCAACAGCAACCACGTCATCGGCGGCAGTCTCCCCGGCCAGGGAAACCTGGTGTCCGGCAACTTCGGAAACGGCGTCCAGGCCAGTGAACTCAGCATCTCCAACGTTCAAATCCTCGGCAACCGCATCGGCGTTCAGGCCGACGGCGTATTGCCTCTGCCGAACCGTCAGAACGGTATCGAGTGCTTCAGTGGCGTCACCGGCGTCACAATCGGCGGAACGGCCGCGGGCGCCGGAAACACCGTCGCGTTCAACGGCGAGCGGGGCGTGTGGATACGCGACGGCTACAACGGCTCCTGCACAGGAATCGCCGTGCGCGGCAACTCAATTCACAGCAACACCCTCCTCGGTATCGATATCGGGCCGGAGGGTGTTACGCCCAACGATAACCTGGACGCCGACACCGGGTCGAACGGATTGCAAAACTTCCCGGTGCTTACGAAAGCCACGCTGTCAGGCGGTCAGGCGACCGTCACCGGCACGATGAACAGCAAGGCGAACACTGTTTACGCCGTCGACTTCTTCTCGGGACCCGCCTGCACCGCGCCGTGCACTCAACAGGGCGCTGTGTACCTTGGTTCGACAAGCGTGACCACGGATGCCGCCGGTTCGATACCCGTCAGCGCCACGGTTCCGTGCGCCCTGCCGGCAGGCAGTGTCATCACCGCCACGGCGACTTCTCCCACGGGCGACACCTCGGAGTTTTCAGCCGGGGTGAATCTGGTGGACTTCAAGCCCGTTCTGGCTGTGACCAATGTGGCCGTCGATGATTCGCTTGGTAACAACAACGGCGTCATCGACTACAACGAGTGCGTGAAACTCACGGTCACCTTCGGCAACACCGGGGCGACGGACGCAACCGGCGTGACGACGGGGATGAGCGTGACGACATCGGGAGTGACGGTTGTCGACGCCTCGGCTCCGGTGCCGGATATCCCGGCCGGGGGTACGCGAGCCAACACCACTCCGTACAAGATCGGCGTCTCGCCGTTATTCGTATGCGGAACACCAATCACCGGTACGATTCAGGTGACGTGCGGGCAGGGCGTGTACAACGTCCCATTTGCCGTCGCCACCGGCACGGTTTCGTCGCCGATCACATACACGGCAACGGGACCGGTTGCCATACCGGACGGCGACCTGGCAGGCGTTGACCTACCAATCAGCGTTTCCGGACTCAGCGGTACTCTGGCGGATGTTACGGTAGCGCTGTACATCAGCCACACGTGGGATTCCGACCTGGACATCAGCCTGATCGGGCCGGACGGCACGAAGGTGGCGCTGGCGTCGGGCAGGGGAGGTTCCGGAGACAAGTTCGGGGCGGACTGCCCGGCCGGTTCGAACGATACCATCTTCGACGACACGGCGGCGAACTCCATCGCAACCGGAACGGCCCCGTTTACCGGATCCTTCCGTCCGGAACAACCGCTCTCCGCGTTTTACGGCAAGGCGGGCGCGGCGGTGAACGGCACGTGGAAATTGCACGTGGTTGATGTCGTATCGACGGACGCGGGAACGATCGAATGCGCCTCTGTGACCATTCGGGAGAGAACTTGTTCGGACGGCGGCGGAACCTGCTCCGGAACGTTCATCTACGGCGACGCAAACGGAGACGGACTGGTCAATGCGGACGACGTGAAAGCGCTGTTGAAGGCGGTGGGCGGTCTGGCGCGCACGAAGCCGATGAACGGAACGGCCGATATCAGCATCGCCGCCGTTGACACCGCACCGAAGCCCTCCGCCGATCCACGCGGATTCGGCGATGGAAAGCTGACTATGGCGGACGTGGCGCGGTTGATACGCCATCTGAACGGCAAGGAGCCGGTTTACCCGTGATAACACGGAAGGAAGGGGGCATTTGACCTCTGCCCCCTTCCTGTTGTAAAATCTGTGTGCTGGGCCTGTGGCGCAGTTGGGAGCGCGCCTCAATGGCATTGAGGAGGCCAAGGGTTCGAATCCCTTCAGGTCCACCACCGGACTGTATCGACCCCGCCCGGAAGGGCGGGGTCTTTTTTGTTTTGGAGGTTCGCACGATGCGGGAAATCCAATTTGCGGGAAACCCGACGTTCCTGGTCACCGGCGGCGGCGGTTTCATCGGCTCGCACATAGCCGAAACGCTGGTCGGCATGGGGCATACCGTGCGCGTGCTGGATGACTTCAGCACCGGACACATGTCCAACATCCCGCCCGGGTGCGATGTGATCGAGGGCAGTATCACGGATTTGGAAGTCGTGCGCTCCGCCGTGGACGGCATCGATTACATACTCCACCAGGCGGCTATTCCCAGTGTGCCGCGCAGTGTGAAAGACCCTCTGGCTTCGCACAACGCTAACGTTGACGGCACGCTGAATCTTCTCCTTGCCGCGCGCGACGCGAAAGTCCGCCGTCTTGTTTACGCATCGTCCTCCAGTGTCTACGGAGACATGCCGACATTGCCGAAGGTCGAAACGATGCCCCCGCGCCCGAAGTCGCCGTACGCTTTGCAGAAACTGACCGCCGAGGAGTACTGCCGCATTTTCTTCGATGTGTACGGGCTTGAGACAGTGAGCCTGCGCTATTTCAATGTCTTCGGTCCGAGGCAGGATCCGAAGAGTTACTACACCGGCGTCATCGCCAAGTTCGCCACGGCACTGCTGACAGGGCAGACGCCCACCATCTTCGGAGACGGTTTCCACAGCAGGGACTTCACCTTCGTCAGCAACAACGTGCGCGCCAATCTGCTGGCTTGCACCGCGCCCGCCTCGGCCGCCGGGCAGACGATGAACGTCGCGTGCGGCGACCGAATCACGCTCAGGCAACTGCTGGACAGCATACAGGAGATTCTGGGCACCGGCGTTCAGCCGGAATACGGCCCCGAACGTGAAGGGGACGTGCGCGACAGCCAGGCGGACATCAACAAGGCGCGGGAACTGATCGGTTACGAACCGGCGGTCGGCTTCATCGACGGTCTTCGAACGACGATGGAGTGGTACCGAAAAACGCTGGCCTGACCGGTTGTGCGCGGCGTGTCGTCAAAGACGCTATAGTTATAGAAAAGCCGCCTTTCATAAGTTGCCATTGCCAGCACGGCGGCCGACCTACGCTCAATGATGAACCGAAATCTGTTTGGCGGCCTCATTCTGGCCGTGTCCCTCATGGTCTTTTCAACCGCGTGTGTCCGCGCCCAGATCATCGCAGACCGCGTGTACGGTCAACCGGACTTTGCCACCGCCCTGCCGGGCAACTCCGCCGTTCCGCCCAATGCGCGCATCAACCTGCCGTATGACGTGGCGGCCGGGCCTGAAGGTGTGTACATTTCGGACAACTATTACCACCGAGTCCTTTTCTTTCCGGGCGAGGCCGTGGAAGCCACGGCTGTTTACGGCCAGCCGAACTTCGAAAGCCTCAGCCCCAACAACGGCGGCGTAAGCGCCAACAGCCTGAACTACCCCTGGGGTGTGGCGCGCGACAGTTTCGGTGTCTACATTGCGGACGGCAACAACAACCGAGTGCTCTTCTACCCGCACGGTTCCACCACCGCCACGCGTGTTTACGGCCAACCTTCGTTCACCTCAAACAAGGCCAACTACTACGGTTTGAACGAGAACTCGCTGTTCGGCCCGTCCTTCCTGGCTACGGACGGGACAGGCGGCCTGTACGTGGCGGATACCGGCAACAACCGCGTTCTCTTTTTTCCGCCGAACAGCACCACGGCGACGAAGGTCTGGGGCCAGCCGAAGTTCACGACGAACTACCAGGGCGCCAGCGATACCGCGGTATCTTCCCCGCGCGGGATTGCGGTCGACTCGGAAGGCCTTTATGTGGTGGATTACAATAACCACCGGGCGTTGTTCTTCCCGCACGGTTCGACAACCGCCACACGCGTCTACGGACAGCCGGATTTCACATCGTTTTTCCCGAACGATGGAGGATGCGGACCCAACACCCTGCAACAACCGCTGGGATGCGCCGTGGACGAGACGGGATTTTATGTGGACGACTATCTGAACAGCCGGGCGCTGTTCTGGCCGCACGGCAGTAATGTCGCCTCGGTGGTTTACGGTCAGACGGATTTCACCACGGTGCGCCTTAACTGGAATGGAGTCACGCCGTACGGGTTCTACGCGCCGCGCTCGGTCACAACGGATGCCACCGGCGTTTATGTTTGCGATTTTGGCGGACGGGTGCTGAGGTTTCCGAAAACCACAACCCCGATGGCGGCGAGTGTTTCGTTCTTGACGGCTCCAGTTGGCGCGCGCGCGGGGCAACCATTTGAGGTCCAGCCTTCGGCTGTTGTACGTTATTCCAACGGCGCGCAAGCGACAAACTACACAGGTAATGTGCGCATACGCATCAAGCCGGGTTCCGGTCCGTCGTGCGGAACGTTGCTCGGAACGACCACCGTGTCGGCGGTTGCCGGAATCGCGACGTTTACCAACCTCGCCATCGACAAGCCCGGAACATACGAATTGATGGTCACCACGGCCACCTTTCCCATTCCGGAAACGGTGTCTGTCACAATTGGCGCGGCGCCGGGAGAATCGCTGGCAGGTGATGTGAACGGAGACGGTTTCTTCAATGTCGCCGATGTAGCCGCCACTCTGAAAATCGCCGCGGGGTTGTCAACACCATGAACTTCCGAACAGCATCTACCGCTCTTGCCGTGCTTATCTTCGCCGCACCGGGGCAAGCCCTGGTGATGCCCGACCGCGTTTACGGACAACCGAACCTGAACGTGGTGATTTCCAACAACCCGGACCTTCCACCCAATGGCCGGATGGTGTCTCCCAGGGGTGTCGCGGTAACCGAAGAGGGTGTTTACATCAGCGATGAGATGCTGAATCGCGTGCTGTTTATGCCGGGTGGCTCTATCCTCGCCTCGCGGGTGTACGGACAGCCGGATTACTCAAGCACGTTTTACAACCACTACGGGCTCAATGCGTCCAGCCTGTCCCGTCCGGCAGAGGTGGAAGCCAACGATTCCGGCGTTATCATCGCGGACTGGCGAAACTCGCGCGCTCTTTTTTACCGTCCCGGTGAAACCACAGCCAGCCGGGTATTCGGCCAACCGGGCTTTGGTTCCTCATGTCCCCAGTGGGATGGCATTTCTCCCAACAGCCTCACGTATCCTGAAAACGTATCGCTGGACGCCAACGGAGGGGCCTACGTAACTGACTCGTTCATCTGCCGGGTGCTGTATTACCCGCCGGGCAGTTCGTGGGCCACTCGTGTGTACGGCGCCGAAACCCTTTACAGCATGTTCACGGGATCGAATGAGAAGTGGATGAACAGCGCGGCAGGAACTGCCGTTTCGGCCGATGGGGTATACATTGCCGACCGCGCAAACCACCGGGTGCTGTTTTATCCTCACGGAAGCCAGTCGGCCACACGCGTCTACGGGCAACCGAACTTCACCGCGCACGTCGTGAACAACGGCGGAATCAGCGCCAACTCGCTGTACTACCCGACGGATGTTGCCCTCGACAAGGACGGTGTGTACATCAGCGACACATACAACAAGCGCGTGCTGTTCTACCCCGGAACCAGCACCACGGCTACCATCGTATACGGACAACCGAGCCTGAACACGGTGGTTAACTCGTCAGCGCCGGGAGACGGTATCCTCTCCGATGCCCGCGCAATTGCGGTGGACGAATTCGCCGTCTACGTTGTGGAAACTTACCGCGCCCGGGTGGTCCGGTACCCCAAGGTGGGTGTGAATGTGCCAAGATCGTTTGAGTTCACGGGCCAACCCGGAACGGCCAAGGCAGGGGAATCCCTTTCGGAATCACCATTGGTCGTTGTAAGGAAAGCAGACGGAACCATCGCCTCGGACTTCAACGGATTCGTCCGTGTGAAACTTGCCTCAGGTGTTGGACCTTCGTGCGCCAAACTGCTCGGAACAACGAAGTTTCCGGTGATAAACGGTGTCGCCGTGCTTGATGATGTGCGGGTGGACACACCGGGAACGTATAAGCTGACCGCCAGTGTGGGAACGCTGACAGAGCACGACAGCGCGGAGTTCACCATCACCGCGCCGGACCACGCGTTCAACCCGGCGGACGCCGACCACAGCGGATCCGTGACGATCACCGATGCGGTTCTGCTGTTGCGCGCATTCGCCGGTCTTGACGGCCTGACGAACGGCTGATCCTTCCCCAACAAGCCTGCGCCTCCCGACGCCGTTTGTTCGCGCGGCTTTCGACATGCCTTATCATGAAGATGATTCCATGCGCCCGGAGGCTTTGTAAGGAGCATACTGGCGCACCGTCACACGGCATGGAGGCAAGTTCACATGCGACGCACCGTTACGTTCACCTGGCGCCTGGCGCTTTTGTCCGCTCTGGGCATGATGCTGATGGGACAATCCGCCCGCGCTCAGACATGGGCCGACCTCTATTACAGGAACCGTCTGCCTTTCACAATCAACAACACATCCGGACGGGCCTTCGCCGCGTCCGAACTGGCAACCGCAACTATTCCGGCATCGCTGACCGGGGACCTCGTTCGGCCCGACGGTTCGGACATTGCCGTATATTACGACCAGACTCCCCTGCCAACCAAGGCCATGCCGATGGGCGGCTGTGTGAAGGTTGTGTTTCCCCTGCAGTCAGCGCTGGCCACGGGTACTTCCCAGTCGGGGTACACCCTTTATTTCAATGGCTACACGGGTTTCACCCCTCCGGCCGTACCGGCCGGAATCGTCTCCTATGATTTCCGCGATGGCAATCTGCACGGTTGGAAGAGCCTTCAGGATCCCGCCAATACGGGCCAGTCGGGCTCCGATGTGGTAATCGCCCCGGATCCGCAGGACGGCGAAACCTCGATGCTGTTGCAGGCAACCAAGTACCATCACCCGATGGCCTATGCGGACGAGATGACTCCCGTGGGCGACGCGACGATGTACTTCGCCGGCCGAGCTTACGAGGGGCAGAAGGAAGTTGCGCCGATTCAACGATTCAATACCCAGGTCCTGATGGACTCGGAAGGCGCACAGTACGTAACCGGCGCTGATATCCCGGGTGTTGGTATTGCATTGGACTCGTACGGTTCCTATGCCATGGGAATCATGACTACCCTGGGCGCGGAAGAGGGGACGCCGGCCCGGCGGCATCCGGGCCCGGAGATAATCATCGAGGGATACCCGTACACCGTTAACTCGCCAAACGTGCAATACGCGACCGTTGCGACGCGGTTGAAATCCGGAACCACCTGGTTCGCCGCGGACTGGTGGCAGGCGCAGAACAGGTTCGGAAACAGCGATCCTGTTGCCGGGGGATACCGGTTGAGCGTCAACACGGCGTCCAAGATCGGCGTTCAACCAATGCCGGAAGGCAAATTGGCGCTGATGCAGTACTACACCCCGGTCTACGTGAAGTGGATGTGCCTCGTACCCGGCGGTTGGTCGGACGACGTAACGACAACCACGGGAAGCGTGGAATCCGCCCCCGGATTGCCGCCGGGCGCGGCTGTGATCCGCGGGATTGTGTACGATTCAACCGGCGGACCGGTGTTCACAATTGCGGACGCCACCGTTACCATCAAGGACCAGAGCAACAACACCGTTGCCACCCTTACCACGGATGTAAACGGAAAATACGAGGCACTGGTTACGGCGACAGCCACACCGCAAATCTTCACGATATCCGCCGTGAAGGGTGAGGCCACAGGCAGTGTCCAGCAGAACGTGACGGAAAGCGTGGAATACCAGATCGACCTGGGTATAACGTATCCAAACTTCGTCACGGGAATCATCAGCGACCCGCTGGGACGGCCCATTTCGGGAGCGGCGGTCGGATTCATGCTGGACGGCGGTCCGTACGTTTACACCGGAGCCAACGGCGTTTACGTTATACCGGTTCCCATCGGAACAGCCGTCCTTGGCGCACACAAGGATGGGCGCCTGATGGCCGGTCCGAAGTGGGTGAACACGGCTCGCGGCACGGTGACCCAGCACATGACGAGTTTCCCGGCGATTACCAATATCATCGCGGGTATGACACCCAATCCGGTGCCGGGAGGAACAGGAACCGGCAACCTGACTGACGGCATGTACAGCACGTACTGGGAGAGCGGTTCGGTGGCCGGGGTATCGCCCACAACGCCGATTCGCATCTCATTCCCGCTGACAAATGCCACGATCACCGAAGTGGTCGTCCACTGGAAGAACCATCCGACAGCCTGGCATATCGAACTGACCAACCAGGTGACGAATTCCAGCGGACGAAATCCTTACAACGATACCCGTACGTACTACAACGCGGGTGAGAACGGACCGATCGAGCGCGGTGGATATACACCGCCCGGTTCTTCAGACCGCACCGTCGTACCAATGAAGACCGCGCGCGTGACCGGCGTGAGCATGCTGTCCATCGTTATCACCGGCGTGGCCGACAGCAATCCGGTATCGATATATGAAATCGAAGTCCGCAAGCCGGAATCATCGCTGGAAGACGCGGCGGCGGCCTTGATGGTTGCCGCGGGATTGATGCGCGCTCCGACAGACATCGATATTCAAACCCGTTGGGCATCCTATCGGGAATCGAAGAACATCGATGTCGCCACGGCCGTGCGCCTTGCCAGGGACACGCCACTGGAATACCGTGCGTTGCGGGTTCTGGCCATCAACTACGAACCGATTATCGAGTCTGAAGGCAACAAGAAAGTACGCTTGGTGTTCGGGTGGAACAACCCCATCACGAATAATGAGAACCACCGCAAGGATATGGAACTCGCCAGCAACGGTTATCTGCGGATTTACATGTTGCCACAGTTCATCCTGGACGAATGGCCTCTGCACCTCGATGGAACGCGCTACACCGACGCCCAGTACCTGGCGGAAACCCGCGCGGGGAACTGGACGAAGGTTGGCGGAGACTACAACGCCATCATCCGGCAGTTCGACCTGGTGCGCCGCGTTGACGTGGGGGACGTGGACGAAATCTGGTTGCAAGGCATACCGGGCCTCGGCTGGTGGGAAACCACCATGGCCGGCAAAAACGCCTACTGGTGCAACTCCGGACCCGTGCCCGGCCAGACCGGCAACCGCCTGTTTATCCTCAGTGGATTCAACTACGAACGCGGCAACGACTGTATGCTTGAAGATTGGGGGCACCGCTCCGAAAGTATCCTCGGCTTCAAGGTCTACGGCGGATGGAATGCGGCCAGCGAACGCACGCTGTTCGACAAGTTCACCAGGTTCGAGAAAATCACACCGGGCAAGGCTTCGTGCGGCAACGTTCACTATCCGCCGAACGGGACATCCGACTACGACTTCGCGAACACGACATACGTGTCCAGCGATGCGGACGACTGGCTGAACTACCCGAACTATCCGAGCGAGGGCGCGCCCCGGAAGATGATCAACCGAAGCGCCTGGGCGACACCGTACACCGGCGACTACCACCGCAACTACCACATCTGGTGGTTCAAGCGCTTCCCGCACGTGGCCGGCGTAGCCACCGACGGGCGACAGCACAACTGGTGGAAGTACGTGGTGTTCCTGAACGAACAACCCGAAAGCCGCTAGGCTTTCGACACGTAAGGCTGGTTAGGTACATAGGGGCCCGTACGGGCCCCTACTGTGTTTTTGGGGAAACTATCGGATGCCCAACGCCTCGGCGAGCGAATCGATGCGACGGAGTTCGGTCTGCAGATGCCCGGTCGATGCGCCGTCGAGGTAGTGCGGCATCTGGAGAAGACGGACGGACCACTCGTAAGCCGCGGCGGCCAGGCGTATCCGGTTCATCGGTACGTCCTGACCGAGGCTTTTGCCGAGTTTCTGATGGTAGACAATCAGCATATTGTCCAGCGGCACGCGCCCGTCCGGGTGATTGACACGCAGGTACATGAAGGCGATGTCCTCCGGGCCGCGTCCGATGCGCACCCCCTGCCAGTCTGTCCACACGAAAACGCCTGTTCCGTCCTGTCTCACGTTCCCGATGTGGCAATCGCCGTGTATCAAGGTTTCGGGCAACGCCTCCAGGTGAGCCTGTGTGGCGGCGACGCTATCGATCCGTTTATCGATGATCTGGAGGCGTTCGGTGGTCAGAATGTCCTTGAAATGCGCCTTGCCGGCGAGGTGGTTCCAGCAAAGCCGGGCGTGTTGCGGCATGTCCTCCGCCTCGATGAATGAGGGTGTGCCGGAGAAGCCCAGCGCGCGAAGTTCATCGCCGCGGTTCCATAAGGCGGCGTGAAAGCGGGCCAGATCCTCGGCCGCCCGAAGGAAGTGGTCCCGTGTCCAACCCTCCAGGGGCGGAGCGGCGGGACAATCCTCCATCAGCACGGCGGTTATCTGCTTCTTATCCAGGCAAACGGCGTCCACGCGGGGTACGCGAACCGGCATACGTTCAGCAAGCATCCCGTAAAACAGCGCCTCGCGCCGGGCGCCCTCCGGATTTCCCTTCGAATCACCGGTCCGCTTCGCCTTCAGGATGCGCGTGGAACCATCGGCAAGATAGACGCGGAATCCGCCGGTGCCCCAGGGATTTTCCCCGATTACGTCAATGCGGTGAACGGATGCGGACTGGATGCCCAGCACATCGAGAGCCTGCGAGGCAATATCGACGGAGGTGGAATGGCTGTTGGGTTCGGCGTTGCTCATTGCGATTTGCCCGTATGCGTTCAGCGGGTTTCTGAGCGAAAGGGAGTAATAACGGTGTTCACTCCTCAGAACTGCAGGATTACGCTGTCTCCGGCGGTTATCTTCAGCAGGCGGCGTTCCTCGGACCTCAAGTTGACAACACGCAGGGCGAGGTCCCTGGTCCACGGATTCGTGAGGCGCAATACTCCCGTCTGCCAGTCCACGTCTTCGACGACCAGTGATTCCAGCAGATACAACCCTTCGCAGTCCGGGTCGATGAAGATGTGCCCGAACGAACTGAGCCAGTCCTCGATCCAGACGGTCCAGCCCGCGCACCAAGCGTGAGCCAGGGGTAGGATGTAGCCCTTCGGGTGTGTCCAGTCCGTGTGGAACCATTGTTCTGGAACCATACCGCGGCGAGCATTGAAGTCACCGTCCTCACGGGCGATGAACTGGCGGAAGCAGAACAGGTGGTCGCGGGCGCGGGCGAAGTAGAAGTCGTCCCGTGTGATGCGCCACAGCCTCAGCAGTTCCGGCAGGCAAATCAGTCCGTAGTTGTGCAGGTGCTGGTTCGAGGGCGAGGCGATATCACCGCCCTTGGTTCGGAAATCATACTGGCCGAGCAAGGTGTACGGCGAGAACGGAGTGTTGTACGACATCCGGAACGACAGCATGTAGTCCGCGGCGTGGCGGGACAATTCCAGCCACTCCTCATCGCCTTCCTCCTCGTACAGGTTGAGCATCGCAATGAGGGCATTATAGCCGTCTTCTGACGTGACGCCGTACGGAACGTCCTCGGGGGCGCCGAAAAGTGATTCATTCCGTATCGATTGCGCGTAGTATCTTCCCGCTTTCACGGCGGCCTCGCGGTAGGCGGCGGAGTTCGGGAAGGGCAATCCGTCCGCGCGCGTCGTTCGGTGAGCGTCCAGCAGGGCCGGAATCCAGGAGAGACCTCCCGCCCCCTCCCACTCCTCCACATTTCCGGTTTCGAGGTGGTAGTACGTTCCAAACGAGCCGTCGTCCCTTTGAATCTTCAGGGCGAAATCCAGATTGGACTCCACGGCGCGGCACCATAAATCGCGCCTCGCCGGGGTTATCCAAGGCGCTCTGCTGTGAAGGCCGATAATGTAGAACCAGGTAGCCTCGGCAATCGTCCGGCTCTGGGCGTAGGGAGCGGCGGGTCTCCCGGCGTTCCAACCGTGGGTCCATCCATCTTCCCTGGTCCAGCGAGGATAGAACATCCCCGCAGGCGCGATTCCCTCTTCGGCGATTCGGTCCAGCACGCTTAAGCCGGCTTGCGCCAGGTCGTTCCGTCCGGTGCGCGTGCCGTAACGGGCGAGGGCAAGGGCATAGGGGGCACCGCTGACCCACGCGATGTGCATATCGGGCCGGTCCAGTTGTGTCGGATCAGGCCGGAAGTAGCGGTCGAAACCGGCCGTTTCGTAAAGGGTGGCTGGATCGCGGGAAAAGTGCCACTGCATCAAACCGTCGGCCGCGAGTTCGGCGGCTTCACCGCCGGAAATCCACGGTTGAAGGTCATCGGGATCGTCCTTGTACATGTCACGCAACAGAGACCGCCAACCGTCGTCGGTGACGCACGCCTCGAACGAAAACTCGACTGTTTCGGAGGGCAATACGACGAAAGAGCGCGATCTGGGCCTGGACCCGTCGGGACCGAACAGCGCGGGGCTGACCGGTTCTTCGCGCCACGGGAAGTGCAGGGACAGGTGGCTGATGCGTCCGTCGCTTCCGAAGCCGAGTCCCGATTCACCGTGGCTGAACGAAACCGGGGTGGATACGGCCGCCGCTGTGTCTGTATTCCGGAGCATCGCGAAGGGCGTCATCGTTCGGTCGGTGCGGAACCGCCAGACGGGCGAAGAAGCGGGATCATCTTCGTCAACGGGGGACCAGCGGGGGTACGAGCCTTTTCCATCCGGCCGGTTTTCGCCGTAGAAAATACCGGGCACAAAAGGTTGCGCCTTTTTCAGTTGCACATCCCAGAAGACGTCCCAGGCGGTTTCCGCAGGCTCCATACCGAGGTACTGCGCACAGACGGTCCAATGCGCCCGGGGAGCGAGGTCGCCAGCGACGGTAATCTCCGCGGTAATCTTCCACCGGTCGGCAATCTCGCCGGTTATCTCGAGGCCGTCCTGGGAGCGGACGGCGTGGATCCAGCGCACCGGCTCACCGTCGCGCTCAGCAATCAGCAGGTTCGTGAGAACCGGTTGATCCGCCATGTCCAACGAAAATCGGTAAGTGTCTCCGCGGCGTTCAGCGCGAACGCGGCGGCCTAGTTCCAGGTATAGTTCAGCCATAGTTATAGTAACGGTAGCGCCTGTGTATGAATGCCCGGCGTTGCTTTGCCTCACTCATTATGAAGGCACAGGGCGCCGGTAGTTCAACGCCTTGGTGATACGGAGGGTAGTGGTTTCATGATAACAGCAGTCACCGGTCCGGGCGGGTTCGTTGGCCGTGCGCTTGTGAAGGCGCTCATTGAGCGGGCTGAACGTCCGGTGCTCCTCAGCCGCAACGTTGCGCGCCTGCCTGATTTCGGAGGTGCCGTTGAACCTGTTGAATGGTCTTCTACTGCCGCAACGCACCTGCCCCGCATCGATGCCGTGGTGAACCTGGCAGGCGAAACCATTTCCGGCCGCTGGACGCCGGAGAAGAAACGCGCCATTCGGGATTCCCGCGTGCTGGGCACACGCCGACTGGTCGAGGCGATTTCGCGGCTGGAACCGAAGCCCAGGGTGTTGGTTTCCGCGTCGGCAGTCGGGTATTACGGCGACAGGGGCGAGGAGGAACTGGCCGAGGACTCCGGACCGGGAACGGGCTTTCTGCCCGGGGTATGTGTGGAATGGGAATCAGAGGTCTCGAAAGCGGCCGAACCGGGCATCCGCGTCGTTATGTTGAGAATTGCGGTAGTGCTGGATTCCGGCGGGGGCGCGTTGCAACAGATGATCACGCCCTTCAAGGCCGGGCTGGGCGGGCCGATGGGCTCCGGCAGGCAGTGGTTTCCGTGGATTCATCGAACGGACCTCGTAAACATGATTCTGGCGGCCATTGACAATGATTGGAGCGGCCCTGTGAACGCGGCGTCGCCAGGTGTCGTGCGTCAGGCGGAATTCGCGAAGGCCCTGGGTTCCGCGCTCGGCCGGCCGGCAGTCATGCCGGCGCCGGGATTTGCGCTCCGATTGATGCTGGGCGAGTTTGCCGACACACTGTTACACAGCCAGAAGGTGATTCCCGCCAAGGCGCAGACAGAGGGATTCAAGTTCCGGTACCCGACGTTGCGCGAGGCGCTGGCCGCGTCGGTTGCGAAGCCGAGTGCGTGATACAATTGGGGTGACTGGGGTAGCCATCTTTACCAACTCAAACGACTGACTGAGCGTAAAGCGCCGTCATTTCGAGCGTCAGCGAGAAATCTGCCCCTTCGGGCCCGTATGGGCGATTGCTCGGCTCCCCGCCAGAGGGGAGCATGGATTACCCACAGATTCCTCACGTTCGTTCGGAATCACGGCGAAAAATATCTAGACGGCGCACTTCCCGTACGGTCCCGTATGGGCGACTGCATCCCGGCCCGTTTTGAACTGCCATGCGGACATTCTTCATCTCGGCGATTATCCTTTTCACGGCGTTGTCGTTCATCGCGCAGTGGCGTAAGCCTCAATCTTCGCCCGCCGGAAAAACCATGCTCACCTGGGTTACCGACGACAATCCCGCGCGCCGTGAACAGATGGCGCTGTTCCGCGAGTTCTGCGTTGCGAAGGGCAGACCGGATATCGACATCAAACTCGATCCCACAAACGCCGGAATGGACAAGGTCGTTGTTCAAAGCGTGGGCGGAGTCGGGCCGGACCTTTTCGATATGTACGAACGCGGCCAACTGGTTTCGTATCACGACGCGGGGATACTGGAGGACCTGACGGACACGGCCAACCGGCGCGGATTCGGGCTCGACATCCTGTGGCCGGCGTTGCGCGACGCCGCGACCGTGGACGGGCGCCAGTACTCCATGCCCACGAACTGCGCGTCCACGGCGCTGTTCTACAACAAGGATCTGTTCGACAAACTGGGTGTGCCGTATCCGAAAGGCGACTGGACGTGGGACGAGTTTGTGGAGACCGCCAAACGGCTGACCCGGCGAAAGGCGGACGGACGAGGTTATGAGTCCTACGGCGTGATGGGCTACGGTATCGAGGAGTGCATCTGGCAAGCCGGGGGGCGCTTCTTCTCCGATGACGGCACTAAATGCGTGCTGGATTCACCGGAGGCTGTCGCCGGCGCGCGGTTCTACCATGACCTGCAATACAGGCACCACGTGATGCCGACCGCCGCCGAGGAAAGCGCGATGTCCTCCGCCGGCGGGTGGGGCACGGGGAGCCTGAACTACTTCATGGGCGGTCACATCGGAATGATTGTTTCGGGCCGGTTTGCCGTCATCCAGTGGCGGAAGTACCCGAACCTCCGCATCGGCGTCGCCCCGATGCCGCACGGCCGCGAGCACGCGAACCGCCTGTTGTGGCGGTCCACCGGTGTGAACGTGCGAGGGAAGAACAAGGACGCGTCCATGCTGTTCGCCGAGTTCCTGGCGTCAGAACCTTACAACCGCAACATCAACAGCGGCGGCGACGGATTGTCGGCCATCCCGCGCTACGCGGACACCCCGGAATTCCGGTTCGATCCGAGGTTTCCGAATGAAACCGACAACGCCCTGTGGATCGAGCAGATGAAACACAGCAAGGGCCTCGAGATGACACCGTACGCAAGCCCGTTCATCACCCAGACCATCACCGACGGCCAACGCGACCTGATCCGGAGCGGGAAGGTCGACCCGGAAACGGCGATGAAGACCGCGGCGAGAAAAATCAACGCGTTGATCCAGAGAAACATCGAGCGCGACCCGGTGGTCCGCGAACGGTACCTGGCCGACCGCGCCGTGAAAACCGGAGGAGCGAACCCGTGACTCCCCTCGCGCCGTCGAAGGTTCACAAGCGCGACCTGTCGGAAGTCGGCTGGTCCTTCCAACGCGCGCGCAACCGGAAGGACCTGTTCTCGGCGCTCGGTTTCCTTCTGCCCAATTTCCTCGGCTTCCTGCTGTTCACCACCTTTCCGGTCTTCGTTTCGTTGCTGGCTTCATTCACCAACTGGGACATCCGTCCCGGCGTGCCCCTGCGCTGGGTGGGCCTGCTGAATTTTCGTGACATGTTCTCGGACCCGGACTTTTACCAGTACCTCTGGAACACCGTCTACCTGATGTTCGGGATACCATTCAGCATTGCAGGCTCTCTGATACTCGCCTTGATTCTGAACCGCAAACTGAGGGGCATCGTTGCGTACCGCACGATGTTCTACATCCCGACCATCACCAGCGGGGTCGCGCTGTTCGTGATGTGGAAGGCCATCTACAATCCCGACTTCGGGTTCCTGAACCTCAGCCTGGACTGGCTGATCAGCCATGGGGGTATCAACTGGTTCCGCGAGAACCTTCTGCACACCGCGCCGATCACGTTCGAGCAACTGCCCAAGTGGCATCTGGATCCGGACTGGGCCAAGCCGGCCCTGATACTGATGGGCATCTGGGCCGGCGTCGGCGGCGGCAACATGCTGTTGTACCTGGCAGGCCTCTCCAATATCCCGCCGGAATTGTACGAAGCCGCGGATCTTGACGGTGCGGCGCCGTGGGCGAAGTTCTGGAACGTGACCTGGCCGCAACTGGCGCCGACCACCTTCTTCGTGGTCATCATGAGCGTCATCGGCGGCCTGCAGGGAGGGTTCGAAGTCGCCCGGGTCATGACGAACGGGGGGCCGGCCGGCGCGACGACGACGCTGGGGTACTATATCTACAACAAGGCGTTTTTGGAATTCCGACTGGGTTATGCCTGCACCGTTTCGTGGACGATGTTCCTGGCGATTCTGGTGATCACGCTGATTCAGTGGCGGACCGGAAGCCGGTACGTGGAGAGCGCGACGTGAGCAAGCCTGCCCAGATTGCGAAGACCGTGCTGAGCCACGTCGTTCTTGCCGCTGTCGCGATGACGATGCTGGTTCCGTTCTTCTGGATGCTGGCCACCTCGTTCAAACCGCTCACCGAGGTTGAGAGCGGGCGTTTTCTGCCCGTGCAGTGGCAGACGCGCTACGAGGTCGATCCGGCCCGACCCGGCGAGTACACGCGCGTAAACAACTACCTGGAGGTTATCGCCTCAAGCGTGCCGGACCGCCGCATCCCGTTCGCTCAGTACTACTTCAACAGCCTGTTCATCGCCGGTTGGGTAACCGTTCTGCAGGTTCTGACCAGCGCGATGGCGGCGTTTGCGTTTACCCGCATCCGGTGGCCGGGTCGCGAGCAGGTGTTCCTGATGTACCTCGCCACGCTGATGATACCCGGCGTGGTGACGCTGATTCCCAACTACGCGCTGTTCGAGAGGCTGGGACTGCTGAACACGTATTCCGGCCTTATCATCCCGGCGGCGTTCACTGCGTTCGGCACATTCCTTCTGCGGCAGTTCATGTTCAGCGTTCCCCTGAGCCTGGACGAAGCGGCGGAGATGGACGGCGCTTCGCGGAGTTGCATCTTCTGGGACGTCGTTCTGCCGCTCGCGAGGCCGGGCCTTATCACGCTGGCTATCTTCACGTTCATGGGCTCGTGGCAGGCGTTCTTCTGGCCGCTTGTGATGATAAAGGACGAGTGGCTCCGTACTCTGCCGATTGGCTTGCTGGTGTTCGATTCGATGCAAGGCCGCGAGACCCAGCTGATTATGGCGGCCAGCGTGATGACGATGCTTCCGCTTGTGGTTCTGTTCGTGGTCGGACAAAAGTACTTCGTCAAGGGCATCCAATTGGGCGCCGTGAAAGGTTGATGCTTCGGCGCCCGGGAGATTATCCGGGATGCCGAACGATGCCAACAAACGTTACGACGCCGTGTTCGCGGGCGGGGGAGTGCGCGCCATTGCCTATGTGGGCGCGCTGGAGGTTCTGGAAGCCTGGGGATACACGTTCCGCCGGTGCATCGGAACCTCGGCCGGGGCGATGATTGCCGCGCTCGTCACGGCCGGCTACAAAGCCTCGGAACTGCGTTCCATCCTCATGCGGTTCGATTTCGCCTCCCTGCGCGATTCCGCGCCGGAAGACATCGTCCCCGCCTTTGGACCCCTGCTGAGCCTGCTCAAGGACCACGGCATTTACAAGGGCGCCCGCCTGCAGGAGTGGCTCGGTGGATTGCTGGAAGCGCGCGGTGTTCGCACCTTCGCCGACCTGCGCGATGAAACCGGGGAATACCGTTTGCGCGCCGTGACTGCCGATATCGCCAGAGGACGACTGGTGGTCCTGCCCGATGACCTTCACTATTACGGCCACAATCCCGACGCGTTCAGCCCTGCGCTGGCGGTACGAATGAGCGCGGCTCTGCCGTTTTTCTTCGAGCCGGTGGCGTTGAAACCGCGCAAGGCTCCATTCGCGGAAGCCGTGTTTGTAGACGGGGGCGTTGCCCTGAACTTCCCGTTCGATCTCTGCCGTTCGGCCGGCTTGCCGGTGCTTGGTTTTCGGGTGGCCGGGCCGGATACCGAACGTCCCCGCAATGTGCGCGGGCCGATCGCTTATGCCTCAGCGCTGATGGAGACTCTGCTGGGTGCGCGGGACAGGATGACAGCGGAATCGCCACAGGTCATCACAATCACCGTTCCGAACCGGAAGGCGACCGACTTCGACCTGTCAGCCGGTCAGAAAAAGCGCCTGATGGCGTGCGGAAGAACGGCGGTGGTGGATTGGTTGGCCGCGCGCGCGAAGGACTGACTCAGAGCGTGCCGGTTTCGCGAATCAGATCCACGCGCCGGCGGGTCCACTTTTCGAACTCCACAGCCCAGAAGACGATGCTTCCCGCGCCGAGGCTGACGAGCAACTGAATGCCGGTCAGCGCGTGTGTGTGGAAGATCGACTGCAGAGGCGGAAGGTAGAGGATGGCCATATGCATCACGAAAATGGTCATCGCCGCCGTCAGCAGGGGTCGGTTGGTAGCCAGGCCGATGCGGAATAGCGATTGCGTTTCGGACCGGGCGTTCAGCGCGTAGCTCATCTCGGCAGAGGTGAGCGCCGTGAAGATCATGGCGCTCCATGGTCCCGCGTGTCCGCCTTGGGTCTGGTATCCCCACACGCCCACGCACATCGCCAGAATGCCCACCAGGAAGCCCATGACGACCATCTGGTAACCGAGTCCCTGGCTGAACGGCCCTTCGTTCTGGGGGCGCGGCCCGGAGCGCATCACGTTCTTGTCGGCGGGTTCCAGACCGAGCGCCAGGCCGGGGATGCCGCCGGTGATGAGGTTTATCCAGAGCAGTTGCAGAACCGTAAGCGGGACGGGCATACCAAACGCTTGCGTCAGCAGGATGCACGCCACTTGTCCGACGGTGCTGGCGATGATGTATCCGATATACCGCCGGGCGTTCCGGCAGACGGTACGGCCGATTTCCATCGCGCGGACGAGCGTGGAGAAGTTGTCGTCCATGATCACGATGTCGGCGGAATCCTGCGCGATGTCGGTTCCGGAGACGCCCATCGCGGCGCCGATGTCCGCCTTCTGAAGCGCCGGGGCGTCATCGACGTGATGCCCGGTGATTGAAACGTTGGCGCCGCTTTTCTGGAAGGCCGTTACCAGCGCCAGGCGCTGTTCGGGTGTGATGCGCGAGAAAGCGGAAACGTCTTGAAGAACGGACGGAAGGTCTTCGTCCGGAATTTGTGCCAGTTCGGCGCCTGTCAGTACTTTGTTGTTAAACGAAATGTGCAGAGCCCGGGCGATTCTGCCGGCTGTCGGGCCGTCATCGCCGGACAGCATCACGGGCCGGATACCGGCGGACAGGCAACTCCAGATGGCCAGCCTCACGCCTTCGCGCGGCGGATGGTTCATCCCGGCCATGCCGATAAACACCAACCCGGTTTCCAGCGGCTCCACGGCGCCGTCCGGGGCTTTCTCGAGGGGACGGCACGCGATTCCGAGCACGTAAAGGCCTTCCTCAACGAGGCCGGCTTGCTTGTCGCCCAGTTCGCGGCGCAATTCGCCGGTCAGGGGGACAATCTGGTCGCCGCGCCACACGCGGTTGCACACCGAAAGCACGCTGTCGAACGAGCCTTTCGTCACAAGGAAGAATGGCGATGAGTCGCCACGGAACAGCCAGGCAAGGGGAACATTCTGGCAGTCGCACCGCAGTTGGTGGACGGTGCTGACCCTTTTTCGTGCCGCGCTGAAGGGGGCTTCGGCGACGACCGGATAGGCTTCATCGAGGCTTGCCTCCGGGATATCGTGCTCCGTCGCGGCCCTCACAAACGCTTCATCGACGGCCTGGGGGGCTTTTTTTCCGTTGGATTCGGCTTTGCCGCCGGGCACACAGCGGTCTTCGCGGCACATCGCCGCCAGTGCGAGCAGGATCTTCGTGGCAGGATGCGTGCGCTGTCGTCTGTGGTTCCGGGCGGTGGTGTCATGCTGATCGAGCGCGCTCTGGCCGACCAGTTCCGTGTTGTACCCGGCAATGCTGACAACGCGAACCGTCTGGTGCTCCTCGACCAGAGTGCCGGCTTTGTCCGCGCAGATAACGTTCACCGAAGCAACGTTTTCCACGCTGGACAGGCGTCGCACCAGGATGTTGTTCTCCAGCATCGTCTGCGCGCCCTGCGCCAGGGCAATCGTCATCACGCCTGGCAGGCCGATGGGGCATGCCGCCACGACCACGACAACGGCGGCGGCGATCATCTCCTCGGTGGTTTTGCCGTACACCGCGCCTGCAGTAACAACCAGGGCCACGTCCACCATGATGGCGGCAAGAAGGACGTCGCACACCAGAGCCACTCTTTTCTGGAGGGGAGTCAGTTCGGCTCGAATCTTCGATGCGACCGGTGTCTGGACGGGCGTGTCCGCCTGCGCGTTGGCGGCCAGCACAACAGCGGCGCCGGTGCCGTGGATCACCGTGGAGCCGCGCCACAGCATGTTGTCAATCGGAGAATGACTACCGCCTTGATCGTTTCGCTTGTTGATTCGCACCGTCTCGCCTTCGGGAGTGATCTCCTGGATGCGAAGGTTACTGCTTTCTATCAGCCGCGCGTCGGCGGGAATCAGGGAACCGGCTTCCAGCAGAATCACGTCGCCGGGTTTCACTTCGTGGGCGCGAATGAGGTGTTCGGAGCCGTCGCGGTCCCGGACGCGCACCGAGGGCACGGCAATACGGCGTAATCTGGTGATGGTTCTGTCGGCGCGCGTCTCCTCGATGAAACCTAGCCCCGAGTTGATGATGATAATCAGCAGGATGGCGCTGACGTTCCGCCAGTCGGAATAGAGAAGGCTGATGGCGGCGACAGACATCAGCACCAGCATCAGCGGCGCCGAAAGCTGTTGCCAGATGATGCCGGCCGGGGTGCGCGCGGTGTCGGTTGAAAGCGCCTGCGCGGACTCGCGCCCGCGACCGTCCGTGAAATCCTCTCGCAAGGCGCGGCGCCGGGCTCGCCGTCCCGAAACCGTAGTCGGCGGAGCGGTCGGCCAGGGAGCGTCGTTGATGTACAGCGGCTGGTCGGTACGTTTCAAATGAGGCAGTTCCCCGTGCGTGGTAAAGGTCAAATTCCATTCTACGCGACACGGGGCGCAAATAGGCCCTCTATCTTTTCAGGGAACCGGCAAATACTACAATAAATGGATTCCGCCGTCCGGCGCCGGATGTCTGTCGGGCCGACGGTTTCGCGTGCATTACCACAGGAGACGGCCATGACCGTGCCGACACTGCCCGAACAACACGCCATCGCGACGCATTTTCCGATTGCCATGCTGTTGACCGGAATCGTGTTCGATATGCTTGCGTCTATTGTGCGAAAACCGGTATGGCGCGCCGTGGGATTCTGGATGATGCTGGTGGGTGCCGTGATGACGATTCCCTCGGTGGTCACCGGGTGGATGACATTCTCGGATATGTACTCGAATTCGATCCCACCGGTTGTTGCGGTTCAGCACCGCTTGTTGGCTATTGTAACAACGGTCCTGGCCCTGATACTGGTCGTGCTTCGCATCGCCGATCGCGACAAGGCGACCGGTTGGACGAGGGCGCTTCATGTGCTGGCCGGGATTGTCGCGGCTCTGGCCGTGGGCGCCACCGGGCACCTGGGAGGGCAACTGGTATTCAGGGGAGGGGCGAACGAGGTTTCGCCGGGCGCTCCTCACGCGGCCGCCCAGGCGGAGTTTACACCGCCTCCGGCCCTGGTGACGGAAGGCGAGAACCTGTTCTGGAGCGACGCCATTGGTTGCCGCGACTGCCACCGTGTCGGTGAAAGGGGTGGATTGACCGGACCGAATCTGACCTCAATCGGCACCTCGAAACCCGATGTGATGTGGCACGTGAGGCATCTTGAGGACCCCGCGGCCGTGGTGCCCGGATCCATGATGCCCAAAAACGAGAAACTGACACCTCTTCAGCGCGAGGCCCTGGCTATGTACCTGGTTTCCCTGCGCTAGGATCCGGCGTGACGGCCCCCGGCCCGCGCCAAAGGTGACCGGTCGCGACAAGCGGCCCGGACCTGATGATGGCAAACATGCTCATTACAGCGCGGGAAGGGCGTCTCTGGGCGCGCTTCGGTTGGAGGGACGCGGCAATCTTCGTCGCGTTCTTCGCCGCTTTGCTGGCGTTCATGCACACGCTCCAGTTGATGACCTCCGCGCTCGATCCGCCGGCGTTCAGCATCCGACTGTCCCCTTCAGCGTTGCCCGCATATGCCTGGCGTTCCGTGGTGCGCATGTTTCTTGCCTACGGCATCAGCCTGGCCTTCGCCCTCACCATGGGCAGAATCGCGGCGTACAACCGGCGAGCGGAACAGGTGCTGATTCCCACACTCGATATCCTGCAGTCCATCCCGGTGCTCGGTTTCGTATCGGTAACTGTCACCGGATTCATGACGCTGTTCCCCGGATCGGTGCTCGGCCTGGAGTGCGTCAGCATCGTGGCGATTTTCTCCAGCATGGCCTGGAACATCGCGTTCAGTTTCTACCAGTCGCTGAAAACGATACCGCGCGAACTGCACGAAGCCGCCGTCAACTTCCGGCTGACGCCATCGCAGAGGTTCATCAAGCTGGAAGTTCCGTTCGCGATGACCGGCCTCGTATGGAACAGCATGGTCAGTTTTGGAAGCGGCTGGTTCTTCCTGGCGGCCTCGGAAGCCATCACGGTGCTGAACCATAACTACCAGTTGCCGGGGCTGGGATCGTACATGGCGGAAGCGGTGCACCAGAAGGATATTGCCGCCATAGTATGGGCGATCGCGGCGATTGTCGCCGTGGTTGTTCTGGTGGACCAGTTGTTCTGGCGGCCGGTGGTGGCGTGGGCGCAGAAATACCGTATCGAGGGACGCGACGACGACCAACCCACCAGCGTGATACTGGACATTCTGCGCAATTCCCAGTTGCAGGCGTGGTTTACCGACCGCGTTCTGGCTCCGACCGGCGGCTGGATCCAGCGCATTATCGGACGGATGGAGGCGCGTGAGGCGCGGCGCCCCGGCCATTCGAGGTTTTTTTCCTTGCTTCGGTGGATCATTGCGATTCCCCTGGTGATTATCGGGGCGTCGCTGGTTCTGCGCGGGGTCAGCCTGGCCGTGTTTTCGTGGACCCTGCCGATGATCGGCCACACGGCGTGGCTGGGCTTGCTGACGCTGTTGCGCGTAACGGCGGTGGTGATCCTGGCGACGATCATCTGGGTTCCGATCGGCGTGCGTATCGGTTTTTCTCCGAAACTGGCCAAAATAGCCCAGCCTCTTGTTCAGATCGGCGCGGCCTTTCCGGCCAACGTGATCTTTCCGTTGATTACGTTCGCATTCGTGGCGACCGGAGTGCCTTTGTCATGGGGAAGCATCCTCCTGCTGATGGTCGGCACGCAGTGGTACGTGCTGTTTAACGTCATTGCCGGCGCGTTGCAGGTGCCGGCGGATTTGCGGGAAGCCGCTCAGGTTTTCGGTTTGCGGGGCTGGAACCGGTGGCGCCGGCTGGTTCTGCCGGCTATTTTCCCCTCCTGGGTTACGGGCGCGCTGACCGCCGCGGGCGGCGCCTGGAACGCCAGTATCGTCGCGGAAGTCGCTGTTTGGGGTGACACAACCCTCACGGCGCCCGGACTGGGAGCGCTGATTACCGAGACGACACAGAAGGGCGACTGGCCGGGCATCATCCTCAGCATCGCCATGATGTGCGCTTACGTGGTGTTGCTTAACCGGTTTGTGTGGCAGAAACTGTATGAAATCGCCGAAGAACGATTCCGAATGACTTAGATCAGGTGACACCGTGAAACAGACGACCAAAACCAATAACCCGGACCTGCGTGGCACCGTGTTGCTTTCCGCCGACAACATCTCGAAGTTCTACGGCGAGGGACGGCGCAGGATTCAAGTCCTTCGCGATATCTGCCTGGATATCCGCGAAGGCGAGATTGTGGTGGTGCTGGGACCGTCCGGCGCCGGCAAGTCCACGCTGTTGCGCATCCTCTCCGGCCTGTCGAAACCGTCCGGCGGACGCGTCCTTTTCCGTGGAGAACCGCACGAAGGACCCAACGCTTCCATCGCCATCGTGTTCCAGACGTTTGCGCTATTCCCTTGGCTGACGGTGTACGAAAACGTGGAAGTCGGCGTTCTGAACTCCGACCTGTCGGAAACACAGCGCCGGAGAAGCATCCTGAAGGCGATCGACACCATCGGTCTGGACGGTTTCGAGGACGCGTATCCGAAGGAACTGTCGGGCGGTATGCGCCAACGCGTGGGTTTTGCCCGGGCGTTGGTGGTGGAACCGGAAATCCTGTTTATGGACGAGCCGTTTTCCACGCTGGACGTGCTGACCGCCGAAAACCTCAAAAAGGAGCTTCTCTCGCTGTGGGCGGAACGCAAAATCCCGACGAAGGCCGTGGTGCTGGTGACGCACAACATAGACGAAGCCGTGACCATGGGCGACCGATTGGTGGTGATGGGCACCGATCCGGGCAATATACGCGTGGACATGCCGGGACTGCCGCTGGAGGAACGCGCCAAAGACCATCCGGAACATATCCGCATGGTCGACTACCTGTACGGTGTGATGACGAATCCTTCCGAGGTGGTTGCGCCGTTCGGTCCGGAAACTCCGGTCGCCATGCCGGAAGCGCCGGCCCTGCGGCCTTTCCAGGTTCTTCCGCACGTGGAAGTCGGCCAGATCACCGGACTGGTGGAACGATTGCATTCGGCCAACGACCGGGAAGACATCTACGTGGTCGGCCGGGATCTGAACATGGAAGTCGACGACCTGTTGCCGCTGGTTCAGGCGCTTGACCTGCTGGGACTGGGCGACGTGGAGGAGGGTGACGTATTCCTGACACCGGTGGGCGTGCGGTTTGCCGACGCCGGCCTTCAGGAGCGCAAGGAGATATTCCGCGATCAGGCCCGCGAGAACGTGCAGTTGATCCGCGCAATCCTGCACGGCATTGAATCCGATATCGCCAACCGGATCCGGTGGGACGACGTGCTGGAAGACATGGAGCGTCAGTTCACCACGGAGGAAGCCGAACGCCAGTTGGACACTGCCATCGATTGGGGACGCTACGCCGAGTTGTTCGCCTACGACGACAGCGACGGTGTGTTCTCACGGGAGTCCGAGGAATACTCGGCCCCGCCCGAGGGCGAGGAAGGCGAATCCGAAGCAGAGGAATAGTGGCTGGCAGACGGCAGTCCGAAGCCGGCGGAGGGATGCCAGTCTCAGACCGCCGTAATGCTCAGTCGCCTTGTGCCGGCGGAGGCGGGGGAGGTTCCTGAGCGCGCAACGGAACCTCGTTGCCGTTGATATAGCCGAGTTTGCGGGCCTGCGAACGGACGCCCTCGTCGGTTTGCAGATACTGAATGCGGCGCCGCAGGGCCGCATTCTCCTGCAGGTAGCGCGCTTTTTCGGCGCGTGAGGCCGCCAGGTTCGCTTCCAGATCCTTCTTCAGGCCCACCGGTTGCCATATCTTTTCGGCAAAGGCCACGAGGATCACGGCGACGATTGCCCACAGACAAAGCTTCGCCAGCGTTCCCACCGCATTTTCCCAGAAACCGGGCTTCTTGCGAGTGCGGCGGCGGTTCGTGGCGACAGGCTCACTCATCTTCATCCCTCCTTGAAGGTCGCGACGCGGATCAGGTTGGTGTTTCCGGACTGGCCTGCCGGGAATCCGGCGGTCAGAACCACGGTATCGCCGGGCTTGACGAGGCCCGAGTGCCGGGCGGCGCGAAAACTGTTTCTCAGGGTATCGTCCACGGTTTCGGATTGAGGCGCCATCAAAGGTGTCACGCCCCAACTGAGGGCGAGACGCCGGTAGGTCTCCGGATTGGCTGTTATACCAAGTATCGGCGATTTGGGCCGATATCGAGCCACCATCCGG
>JAKQQT010000516.1 GCA_029564025.1 Armatimonadota bacterium
TGACCCTATCAATCGTGGGAGACCGCCCGCGTCATTCTGTAGAAGGGAATCCACACAACACCAATGAAAGCGGCAATCGTCGGCGCCACGGGCATCGTGGGTCAGCAGTTCATCGTGGCCCTGAGCGGCCATCCGTATATCGAGATATCCGCCCTGGCGGGCTCCACACGAAGCGCGGGGCAGAAGTACGGCGACGCCGTGCGCACCCCGGCGGGCGCCTCGCAGTGGTTCTGCGAAGAACCGTGCGATAAGAGCGTGAAGGATATGACGGTTCAGTTGTCCACGGACCTGCGCGCCGAGGACTACGACGTCATTTTCACGGGCCTTGAGGCCGATACCGCACGCGAACTGGAACCGTTGTATGCGAAAACCACGCCGGTCATCAGCACCGCTTCCGCTTTCCGCTATGAACCGGACGTGCCGCTGTTGGTCCCCGGCGTCAATCCCGAACACGCGAAACTGCTGGATATCCAGAGGAAGAACCGCGGCTGGAAGGGCTATATCACCCCGAATCCGAACTGCACGACCATCGGCCTGGCCATCACATTAAAGCCTCTGCACGACGCGTTCGGTGTACGGACCGTGTTGATGACAAGCATGCAGGCACTCTCCGGCGCGGGCCGAAGCGGCGGAGTTCTGGGAATGGACATCCTGGACAACGTGGTGCCCTACATCCCGAAGGAAGAGCAGAAGGTTCAGCGCGAAACTCAGAAGATTCTGGGATCGCTGAATGCGGAAGGCATCGAAGACGCGCCGTTCGCCGTTTCATGCACCTGCACGCGCGTGAATGTTCAGGACGGACACACAGAAAGCGTTTTCGTGGCGCTGGACAAGCCCGCGAGCGTGGACGATGTGAAAGCCGCCATCGAGGCGTTCAACAAAGCGGTGCGCACCGACCTGCCGTCCGCGCCCCAAAACATGATCACCGTCACCGAGGACCCGTTCCATCCGCAACCGAAATGGGACCGCATGACCGAAGGCGGAATGAGCACGGTGGTCGGACGAATTCGCGAGGACCACGCGTTGCCGAACGGAGTGAAGTACGTCCTGCTGTCGCACAACACCAAGATGGGCGCGGCGAAGGGGTGCGTGCTGACCGCCGAGATGCTGGCGCGTGAAGGTTACATCAAGCGCTGATCCGGTAGGGACGGTCTAGGCCCCTAACCCCGCACTTTCTTTCTTTAGAAACGGTAGGGGCACGGCACGCCGTGCCCCTTTCTGCATCAGGTTATCGCGACAGGGCCCGTACGGGCCCCTACGGTGTCAAAAGGGCGGCCACGGAGGATCGCCACTACCTCTGGCCGTAATACGCGTCCTCACCGTGTTTACGCTCAAAATGCAGGTTCAGGAGACCGCCGCTGATTGGTTCCACTTCGGGATTCAGGGCCAGGGTATCGAGCGCCATCGCGGCGACGGCCTCCAGCACGATCGCGTTTTCGAGGGCTTCCGCGGGATTCCTCCCCCACGTGAATGGACCGTGGTTCCGCACCAGAACGGCTGGCATTTCCAGAGGCTGAAGTCCGCACGCGTTCAGCGCTTCCACGATGACGCGGCCGGTGTTGCGCTCATACTCCTCGTCGATTTCCTCGCGCGTCAGCGGGCGAGTCACCGGAATCTCACCGTGAAATGCATCTGCGTGGGTGGTGCCGAGGCAGGGAATCCAACGCCCGGCCTGGGCGAACGCGGTGGCTTTCGGCGAGTGGGTGTGCACGATACCACCCACTGACGGCCATGCGCGGTACAGGCACAGGTGGGTCGGCGCGTCGGTGGAAGGCTGAAGGTTTCCGTCGATTGCCCGAGCCGTCTCAAGTTCCAGCACCAAGATATCTTCCGGTCTCAAGGCGTCGTACGGCACACCGCTGGGTTTGATGGCCACGAAGCCGCGTTCGTGGTCGCACCCGCTGGCGTTGCCCCAGGTCAGCGTGACGAGGCCGGCCTTCGCGAGGCCGACGTTCGCGCGCCACACCTCCTCGCGCAGTTCAGCGTACTCCATCAGCTCCGCGCCTCATCGCGTATCGCCAGCAGGTCCTTCATCAGTCGCGACACGTCCGCCGTGCGTCCCGGAATGCCAAACGCGTCGTGCAGGGACTTGTACACGCGGAACAACCGCTCGTAAACAGCGACGGCTGTCGGGTTCGGGTGGAACGCGCGGTCCTCGGTGGTTGTCATCGCCTTCGTCGCTGAGGCAAACGTCGGGTGGATGCCGGCCACCACGGCGCCGGCCATCGCGGAACCGAGCGCGCACGTCTGGGAACTGCTGGTTACCTCCATCGTGCGGTTCAGGATGTCCGCGTAGATCTGCATCGCCACGGGATTCTTCACCGCGATGCCGCCGGCGTTGATGACGCGGTTCACCTTCACGCCGTATTCCTCGAAACGCTCCATGATGACCTTCGCGCCGAATGCCGTCGACTCGATGAGCGAGCGGTATACTTCGGCGGGTGTCGAGTGCAGGTTCACACCGAGTATCATGCCCGTCAACCGCTGATCGACCAGCACCGTACGGTTGCCGTTGTGCCAATCGAGCCCTATCAAGCCGCTTTCGCCGGGCTTCAACTTCGCCGCGCCTTCCGTCAGCGCTTCGTGCGAACCGGCTGAACCATAGGGCTTGACGACATTGACGAACCAGTTGAAAACGTCGCCGACCGCGGATTGTCCGGCTTCCAGTCCGTAGGAGTCCGGCAGGATGGAGCCCGGCACGATGCCGCACAGGCCGGGGATGTCCGGCAGGTCCGTGTTCAAGGGCGCGACCATCATGTCGCAGGAGGACGTGCCGAGTATGCGCACCAGCACGCCCGGGGCAATGCCGCATCCTACCGCGCCGAGGTGCGCGTCAAACGCGCCGACCGCCACGGGGATGCCCTCGCGAAGCCCCAGTTTCAACGCCCATTCCTGTGTCAGGCCGCCGGATGTGTCGGAAATTGTGTATGCCCGATCCGGCAATGTCGCCCGGATGCGCGGAAGCCGGTGATCGACTTCGCCCAGAAACTCCGCGTCAGGGTAGCCGCCCCAGGCGTCGTTGAACATCGCCTTGTGGCCTGCCGCGCACACGCACCGCTTGATAACCGACGGGTGCGTGGTTCCGGTCAGGATGCCGGGAATCCAATCGGCACATTCCACCCACGTGTACGCGGCGTCGAACACCTCCGGCGACGTATTGGCGCACTGGAGGATTTTGGACCACAACCACTCGGACGAATATGTGCCGCCGCACTTGGCGAGGTACTGCGGCCGAAGTCGTTCGGCGGTTTCCGTGATGCGGGCCGCTTCCGCGTGGCCCGTGTGGTCCTTCCACAGCCATGCCATCGCGGCGGGATGGTTCGCGAATTTTGGACGCCTGTACAGGGGGACGCCATCAGCGTCAACCGGGATCGGCGTGCTTCCGGTGGTGTCCACCCCGATGCCGGCCACCTGTTCCGGTTCGATTCCGCGTTCGCGCGCCCGCGCCATCACGGCGGTGACGGTTTTCTCGATACCGGTCAGGTAGTCGTCCGGATTCTGCCTGGCGAGGTCCGGATCGTGCGGATCCAGCAGGATGCCCGCGTCGCCGTGCTCATAGTTCCAGACGGAAGTGGCGATTTCCTCGCCGGTCCGGGCATCGACCAGCAGAGCCCGAACGGAATTGGTGCCGAAATCCAGCCCGATGGTGTACCTGGCGTCCGCCATGGTTATCCCCCTTGCGAAAGATTACGAGTGGTGATAAACTTCCCAGCCCATGTAGGTTTCGAGCGCGTCGTGCACGGCGTCCGCCACTTCCGCGCGGGTTGCGGCCACGTGGTGCTCGAATCCGTTCCGGCAGATGAACTGCAGGAGGTCCTGGAAGTCCGGAATCTCGATGACGCCGTAACCGCCGAAGGTCAGCAGTTTATCGTCGGTGAAGCGTCCCTGTCCGAGGTATGAGGTCACCACGCCGTTGATGTCGTCTGTGGAGACGCGGCAGTACGAGAACGGGCCGGGAGCCACGCGTCCCACGATCGTGCCGAACGCGTTGTCCTTGCCGACGGAACCGGCGATTATCTCCTGGAAGTCCATCTTCTGCTCCGAGAAGAAGTCCTTCGGAAGGTTGGAACAGTGGAACACGACGGCCTTGTCCGGCTCGGTTCCGAAGTTGTTGTTCCAGTCCAGCAGGGCGGCGGGACGGCCCGACGCGGCTTGCAGGGCGACCATGCCGACCAAACCGGCTATGTCCGTTTCGCACGCGCTGGGGAGAAGGCCGTTGGACATCATGCTCATCAGGGCGCACGGGACCACTCCGTAGAACTCCTCAAGCGCCGTCCAGCACTGGATGGCGGTACCGGTGAGTTCGTTTTCCGCCATCCACCGGTCGATGCCGACGCCCAGTTTCGCCATCTTGAGCAGGCCGGCCTCGGGCACGTCTTCCACGCTGGTGTACGCCCGGATCGATTCGAGTTTCGCATTCACTTCGGGCTCGGCGTCGGCCATCTTGTTGGCCCAGCCCAGCAGTTCCGCCAGGTCCAGAGTCTCCACGCTGATTCCGGAGTATTCCAGCAGTTTCTCGCTGAACCGTACCGTCTTAAACGCGGCCGGCCGGGCGCCGATGACACCGAGGCGCGCGGTTCTCAACGCCTTCACGACACGGCATGTGGCGATGAAACGCTTCAGGTCCGCGTCAAATTCGGCGCTGTTGGGATCCGTGGTATGGCGTGTCGTCAGTGAATAATCCACCCCGACCTGCCGCAGGTTGTTGCAACAAGACATCTTGCCGCAGAAGGAGTCGCGGCGTTCCTGAATCGTCATCTTCGAGCCGACGTCGTCGGTTGCCTGTATCAGCACCGGCACGTCAAGATTCGCCCATTTCAGCGAGTTCGCGATGGCGCGCTCGTCGCCGAAGTTCGGCAGGGTGACCACGATGCCGATGATCTCCTCGCGGTTCGCCTTCAGCAGTTCCGCGCACTTGCGGGCCTCGGCTACGGATTCAACCGCCCCGTGCCGCGTGTCTTCCGGAGACAGCGCCACCGGTTCCAGTCCCTGCCTCTGTACCGCGGCCAGCATATCGCGGCGTCCCGATTCGCACAAATGCGAGGGGAAGAAACCGCGATTTCCCACAATCACACCGATCTTTTCCATCTGTTTGCTCCCTCGGTAGATGATTACGCGTTTGTCGAGCCGTTCCTGTGCTCCGGGCCGATCATGGTCAGGTTCATCACGTCCGGGTCCAGCACGCGACCGGCCACGCGGATGATGTCGTCGTTGGTCACCGCTTCCACCTTGCCCACGATTTCCTCGATGGGAATGACGCGGTCGAAGTACAACTGCGACTTTGCCAGGCGAGTCATGCGATTCGACATGCTCTCGAGGCTCAGAAGAAGGGCGCCTTTCATCTGGTTCTTCGCGCGAATGAGTTCGTCCTCGCGGATGCCGTTTGCCCGGACGTCGTCGCATTCCTTTCGGCAAACGCTCAGCACCTCGTCCAGTTTGTCCGGGCTTGTTCCGGCGTAGATGGCGAAGAAGCCGCCCTCGCGGTAGGAGTGCGGGTACGAGCCGATGGAATACGCCAGTCCGCGCCGTTCGCGCACTTCCTGGAACAGGCGACTGCTCATTCCGCTACCGAGCGCGGCGTCCATCACGGCCAGCGGGTATTTGTCGTCGTCGTAGTGCGACGGACCCGCGGAACCGAGGCAGAAGTGCACCTGTTCGGTGGGGCGCTCCACGCGGAATTCGCCGTTGGTGGGCCTAACATCCGATGTCACCATTGGAGTTGTGGATCCTTGAGCAGTTCCGAGTGTCTTCTCGAACAGGCGGACGACATCCTCGTGTTTCGCGCAACCGGCGGTGACCACGTAACAGCGGTTCGGGCGGTAGAAATGTTCAGTGTACTCCAGGATGTCCTCGCGTTTCAACGCGCTGACGGTCGCCGGAGTGCCGATGACGCTTCGACCAATCGGGTGGTTGGAGAAGAGGTTCTGGACGAACAGGTCGTGCACCAGTTCATCCGGCGAGTCCTCGTAGCGCTTGATTTCCTCCAGGATGACGCCTTTTTCGCGGTCCAGTTCCCCGGCATCGTACAGCGAGTTCATCGTGATATCGCTCAGCACATCGGACGCAACGGGCAGGTGCTCGCCCAGCACGCGCGCGTAGTAGCAGGTGTGTTCCTTGTCGGTGAAGGCGTTCAGCACGCCGCCGACGAAGTCGATCTCCAGTGCGATTTCGTACGCGTTTCGGCGTTCCGTGCCCTTGAACATCATGTGTTCGATCACGTGCGATATGCCGTGGATACGGTCGTCCTCTTCGCGGGAGCCGACCCCGTACCAGATGCCCATAGCGACCGACTGCACGTAGGGAATATGTTCGGACAGGATGGTGATGCCATTGTCGAGTCTGGTTGTCTGAATCATGAAAAAAGCCCCCCTCCCCGGGGGTTGACTGCGAGTGTGTTTCCAGTGTTATGCTAGCCCAAGCGGGACATGCGGTCCAAGGTCCTGGCGGACACAAACAGGAACAGGGCCGCCCGTGGGGACGGCCCTGCGATTTTACATTTCCGTGCGGCTTGTGCTCAGCCCTTTTTGGGGCGGAAGCGGAAACCAACGACGCCGGGATTGTCCGCGTTGTTCTCGCCTCGACCGCGCGGGCCCCGGTCGCTCCGGTCACCGCGTCCCTGACCGCCGCGCGGGCCTCTGTCGCCGCGATCGCCTCGGTCTCCTCCGCGTCCGGGTCCGGCGGCCTTCACTTTCTCGCCGGCTTCTTCCCAACCGGCCAGATCGCGCCGTGTCAGGTTGATGCGACCCTGGCTGTCGACTTCCTTCACGCGAACCTCGATGACGTCGCCCAGGTTGACCACGTCCTCGATGCGGTTCGGTCGGATTGGGGCAATCTCGGTTGGAGGCAGAAGACCGTCTTTGCCGGGAACAATCTCCACGAAGGCTCCGATGCCCATGATGCGGGTTACGGTGCCGGTGAAGACTTCGCCGACCACGACTTCCTTGGTAAGCGCTTCCACCATCTTGCGCGCCATGTCGCCGGCAGGGCCGTCCACGGCCGCGATGTACACGGTGCCGTCCTGCTCGATGTCGATTTTGGCGCCGGTGTCTGCCTGGATTTTCTTGATTGTTTTTCCGCCCGGTCCGATCAGCGTGCCGATCAGTTCCGGGTTGATGCTCAACTTGAAAACGCGCGGGGCGTATTCGCTGAGTTCTGTTTTCGGCCCGGGGATGGCGGCCTCCATCACGTCCAGGACCTTCATACGGGCGTCGCGGGCCTGGTCAATGGCATCGCGGAACACGGGCTCGGGAATACCGCCGATCTTGGTGTCCATCTGAATCGCGGTGATTCCGGCCCGGGTGCCCGTGACCTTGAAGTCCATATCGCCGCTGAAGTCTTCCATTCCCTGGATGTCGGTCAGCACGACGTACTTTTCGCCGTCGCTGATGAGGCCCATGGCGATTCCGCCAACGTGCGCCTTGAGAGGAACACCGGCGGCCATCAGGCTCAGCGAGGAACCGCAGGTGCTGGCCATCGAGGAAGAGCCGTTGCTTTCCAGGACGTCGGAGACGACACGGATTACGTAGGGGAAATCCTCAAACGCGGGGAGCATCGGACGGATCGCCTTTTCGGCGAGGGCTCCGTGGCCTATCTCCCGGCGGCCCGTTCCGCGCAGGGGGCGCGCTTCACCCACGCTGTACGGCGGGAAGTTGTAATGGTGCAGGTAGCGCTTGGTATTGTCGCCCATCAGGCTGTCCAGCAACTGTTCGTCGCCGAGACTGCCGAGGGTTGCGGTGGACAACACCTGCGTCTGTCCGCGTGTGAACAGGCCGCTTCCGTGGGCGCGGGGCAGAACCCCGATCTCAGCGGACAGGTCGCGAAGATCGCGCAGGCCGCGTCCGTCCGGGCGCTTGCCTTCTTCCAGGATCAGCGAACGGACCTGTTGCTTGACCACCTTGTCGACGGCCTGCTTCAGGTCGCTGGTGCGCTCGGCGAAGGATTCGTCGGCGGCGATGACGCGGGCAACGATGTCCTTCGTCATTTCGCTGATGGCGTTCTCGCGGGCGGCCTTGTCCGGATCCTGTATTGTGCTCCGGATTTCAGCGGCGTAAGCCTTGACAGCCTCAACAGCGTCCTCGGGAACCTCCACCACCGGCGGAGTTACCTTGGGCTTCCCGGCCTGCTCGCGCAATTCCTCCTGAAGAGCGCACAGCGGTATCAACTGCTCGTGAGCCCAGGCGATGGCGGCGATCATGTCGGCTTCGGCCACTTCGTTCGCTGCGGCCTCGATCATGATGACGTCGTCCCTGGTGCCGGCAACCACGAGATCGAGGTCGCTGGTTTCCATCTGCTCGAGGGTCGGGTTGACGACCAGTTCACCCTCGATGCGCCCAACGCGAACCGCCGCAATGGGACCGAGGAACGGGATGTCGGAAATGTGCAGGGCCGCGCTGGCGCCGACAAGGGCCACCACGTCCGGCCAGTTCTGCCCGTCCACGCTCATCACGGTGCAGATAACCTGCACGTCGTTCCGGAAGCCTTTCGGGAACAGGGGGCGGATCGGCCGGTCGATCAGCCGGGACGTCAAGACGGCGCGTTCACTGGGGCGCCCTTCGCGGCGGGGGAACGAACCGGGGATTTTGCCCGCGGAGTAGAATCGTTCCTCCAGGTCGCACGTCAGGGGGAAGAAGTCCACCCCCGGACGGGGTTCATCATTCATCACGGCGGTGCAAAGGACCACCGTATCACCGAATTGGGCCACTACGGACCCGTTGGCCTGCCTGGCCAACTTGCCGGTTTCAAGCGACAACACCGTGTCGTTCAACCGGGTTTCCACTTTACTACTCATGGATTCCTCCAACGGAAGGCTGAAGGCTGAAAGAAGGTCACGGAACGAAACGGTAGAGGTCGCACACCGTTCCGAGGTCTTCTTTCAACTTTCAACCTTCACATACATGGAAGGCTGAATGCGGCGGGAAGCACGCGGGACTTCGTGTAGGCCACTTGTCCTTTGCATCTTCCGCGCTCCGCATCCAGCCTTCAGAAAATCGTCTTTCGCGATGTTTACCGTCGCAGACCCAACCGGCTCACGATTGAACGGTAACGGTTGATATCCTTCTTCATCAGGTAGTTGAGAAGACGGCGGCGTTGACCGACCATCATCAGCAGGCCGCGCCGGCTGTGGTGGTCTTTCTTGTGAGTCTTCAGGTGTTCAGTCAACTGCAGGATGCGGCTGGACAGCATCGCAATCTGCACTTCGGGCGATCCGGTGTCACCGGCTTGCGCTCCGTACTCCGCGACAATCGCGGCTTTTTCCTCTTTGAGGAGTGGCATGGTTTGTCCTCC
>JAKQQT010000519.1 GCA_029564025.1 Armatimonadota bacterium
GCATAGATGCTCCAGTTGCTGACGACGTCCCACGATCCGTAACCTGCGGACGGGTTAGAATAATACACGTCTCGTTCTTGCGCGTTCGCCTTCAGCGCGCCACCGATCAGGCAAAGCGTCAGCAGTAAGTTCTTCATGATGGATGTCCTCTTGATGACCACGTATTGACTGCTAGTTGATGGAGATCATCGTCCCGTTGTTTTCCACGGCCATGACCGCGAACCAGCCGATGTTGTAGTCGCCGGTCGCGACCGGCGCGAGCGGGGCGTCGGTCGCGATCAGCGGATCGCCGCCGGGCGCGGCGGTCCCGACCTGTCCCCAAGCGGTCCCGTCGTGGCGGAAGAGGCGCAGGCTGCTGTCCGTAGGGCGGATCTGAGTATGGTCGTAACGGAAGGTCAGCGAGACGCCGGAGAACGAAACCTTGGTCAGCTTCACTTTTTCGCCGAACGCCCCGATCTGCCATACCCCGATCGGGCGCAGATGCGCGGGCAGCCCGGCAGGGATGTCGCTGCGGTCGGGTGCGCAGAAAAAGCCTCTTATCATGGCCCACTTTTCAGTATTGAAAGAAAAACCGATACTGTTGACCATTTCCGGAACCGGTTTCGTGTATAAGTCGCCTAGACAATAGTTCTGGCCTGATACAAAAGTTTGCGCTGTGCGCGGGTAGCGCACGCACCCCTTGTTGACCGCATACCAGCCGTTGGTGTCGGTGTAAACCACAGGGATGTCATTGTTGACGACGGCGATCAGATTGAAATCGAGATCGCGTTCCACGCCCTCGCCGTCGGCGATGATCTGGCCGTTGTTGACCATGCGCAACGTGATGCTCTCGTCCACATTGGTGAACGAGCCCCAGCCGCGGATCAGGCCGCGCCGGTCCTCGCCGGTGCGCACGTAGAGGTTGGTCACATTCTTGTTACCGGTATTCAGCAGACGGATCTGGCCGCCGCGCATGAAGAGGTCGCCGTTGTTGACGCGCAGGAACTCGCTGACGGAGCCCACGGCATTCTCAGCCACCGTGACGGTGCCGGTCCCCGGGATGGTCGGCGCCAGTCCGGTTCCGATGATCATGATTTTGGCGCTGAACGGCGCGTCCATTTCGCATTCGCCGATCCCGCCGTTGCGTCCGATCTGCAGATAGGTCCCCGCGCTGATGCTGCCGCCGGTGTGGATCAGACGTCCGAAGGCGCCGGCCTGATAGCCCGCCTGAAGGTTGGCTGCCGTGATCGCCGTGCCGGTGTTGGTGACGGTGCCGGACCCGCCCGAGGCGTTGCCGATCCGGAAATCCCCGGTCAGGCCGAGGTTCCCGCCGGTGAGCACGGCCG
>JAKQQT010000525.1 GCA_029564025.1 Armatimonadota bacterium
AATCTCCTGCCAAAGGTTGACCACCTCATCATCGGCGGCGGTATGGCCTACACATTCCTGAAAGCGAAGGGCCTTGAGATCGGCGACAGCCTGCTGGCGGCGGATTTCGTCGACGCATGCAAGGAAGTCCTCGCCAAAGCCGGCGGTAAGATCCACCTGCCGGTGGATGTGATGGCCGTGGACAAGTTCCCACTCGGCCTCAGCCCGGAGGAACGAGCCGGATTGAAGAAGCAAATCGTGGCCTCCGACGCCATTCCCGCCGGGATGCAGGGAGTTGACATAGGACCCGAAACCATCAAGCAGTTCGCGAAGGTAATCCTGGGCGCGAAGACCGTCGTCTGGAACGGCCCGATGGGCGTCTTCGAGGACGCCGACTTTGCCGTGGGGACCCGCGCGGTTGCCCAGGCCGTCGCCGACAGCGACAGCACCAGCATCATCGGCGGCGGCGACTCAGCCGCGGCGATTGAGCAACTGGGCTACGCCGACAAGGTGACCCACATCAGCACGGGCGGCGGGGCCAGCCTGGAATTCCTGGAAGGCAAGGCACTCCCCGGCGTTGTGGCGTTGCTGGACAAGTAAGCACATGCGTACGGATGCACACCGTCCAGGCCAGACATGCTGGCCAACCAAGTTGGCCTGAAGGGTGTATTTGTGACATACGGCTTCGATTCCCCTCCTTTTCAAGGAGGGGGTAGGGGTGGTTGGCTCGCATGAGACGGAAAACCACCTCCTGCCCCTCCTTGAGAAGGAGGGGAGCAAAAAGGCCACTCTGACTGCCCCCGCAGGCCCGTGTGCCCGGAGCGTTCGCGGAAAGCGGGGGTTAGGCATCGATGCGTGAGTTTTCTTTCAGCCCTTTGATAACCACTCCAATCGGCTTGACAAATGTACATAGCGATATTCATATAATGCCTTGTCTTACAGGAGGAGACATTCAATGAGCGAAGAAAAACACGTATTTACCGTTGAAAGCATATGGACCGGCGACAGTGACGGAGAGGGAACGCTGTCTTGCGAAGGACGCTACACCGACTACGCGCGCCCCGCGCAGTTGGGCGGGCCGGAAGGCAAGTCCAATCCCGAGGAGCTGTTGGTCAACGCCGTGGTATCGTGCTACAGCATCACCCTGGCGATCCTGGCAGAGCGTAAACGACTGCCGCTGGAGCGGTTCGAGGTGACCGCAGAGGGAGACGTGGTACGCCAACCGGATAAAAGCCTGAAGTTCACGGCCATCCGCCTGAAGCCTCGCCTGCACCTGACCGATGCGAGCGAGGAGATCGGCGCGAAGGCTCTTGAAGCCGCGGTCAAGGCCGAGGATTATTGCCTGATATCAAAAGCCCTTCACGGAAACGTGGAGATTACCGTCGAGCCGGTACTGGCGTCCTGACGGGTACGATATCCTGAACTCGGCCGGTTTGTCTATCTTGAGAAGGAACGACACTTCACGAAAGGATACTACCCTACCCGTATGAGACGCAAGGTTATCTTTGGCAACTGGAAACTGAATAAAACCGTGGCGGAAGGCGTGGCTCTGGCGAAAGAATTGCGCGCGGCCCTGCCGAATCCCAAGTGCGAAGTCGGCGTGGCGCCCACTTTCCTGGCGTTGAACGCCGTGGCGGAAGCCCTGAAGGGCTCGCCCATCGCCGTGGCCGGACAAAACTGCTTCTGGAAAGAGAAAGGCGCTTATACCAGCCAGATCTCTCCGCAGTACCTGAAGGACGCAGGCGCCAGCCACGTGATCATCGGCCACAGTGAAACGCGCGGCCGGTTCGGCGTGGAGGAATCGGTGGAGGATCCCGACGCGCTGAAGGTGTTCGGCGACACCGACGCCAGCGTCAACATCAAGGCGCGTTACGCGCTGGAGAACGGTCTGGTACCGATCATCTGCTGTGGCGAACTGCTGAGCGAGCGCAAGGCGGGAAACACCGACAAGGTGGTCTCCGGCCAGATCGAGGGCGCGCTGAAGAACATCACCGCCGCGCAGGTCGCCGGCCTGGTGATCGCCTACGAACCCGTGTGGGCTATCGGCACCGGCGAAGTGTGCGCGTCAGACGAAGCCGACCGCGTGTGTGGAGTGATACGCGCCACCGTGGCCCGTCTCTATGACCAGGCAACGGCCGAAGCAGTTCGAATCCAGTACGGCGGAAGCGTGAAGCCGGACAACGCGAAGGAACTGCTGTCCAAGCCGAACATCGACGGGGCCTTGGTGGGCGGCGCTTCACTGAAAGCGGCCGACTTCCTGGGGATTATCGAAGCCGTCTGACACCCTGAACTACGGGCCGCCGCGTATTCGCACGCGGCGGCCTTTTGTCATTTCACCGTCACGGCGTCTTCGCCCAGCAACTTCACAATCTCAACCATAAACTCCGGGGTCGGATTGATCCGCGTGTCCGACTGAATCCGGAGTCCACCTCGGGTGACGACAAGTTCCGCATCTCCGGAGTAGTGACGCAGAATCAGTTTCAACGCATCGAACCGCGAGGGATGAAGTTGCGACAGGTCGAGCGTCACTTGCGACGCCTTTGGCTGAATGCCGTTCGATCCGTTTGACGCAACTGAAGACGGCAGATCGACATCATCATTCAGCGACAGCACATCACCAACGAGAACGCTGTATTCCAGCGATTCCTCCTGGTCACGGCCG
>JAKQQT010000530.1 GCA_029564025.1 Armatimonadota bacterium
AACGCCCGGTGTCGGACTCATCAGTCCTCCGCCCCATCACGACATCTATTCTATAGAAGATTTGGCACAACTCATATTCGACCTCAAGAACGCGAACCCCTCCGCGCGCATTTCGGTGAAGCTCGTTTCGGAAGTGGGAGTCGGCACCATTGCCTCGGGTGTGGCCAAGGGACACGCGGATCACATCCTCGTTTCCGGCCACGACGGCGGCACCGGCGCATCACCCCTGACGGGTGTGCGGAATGCTGGGCTTCCCTGGGAACTCGGCATCGCCGAAACCCACCAGACCCTGGTCCTCAACGACTTGCGCACCCGGGTGGTACTCCAGACCGACGGCCAGCTCAAGACCGGCCGCGACGTGGCGATCGCCGCGATACTCGGCGCCGAGGAATGCGGCTTTTCCACCGCGCCTCTCATTACGCTCGGCTGTGTCATGATGCGGAAGTGTCACAAGAATACCTGTCCCGTGGGCATCGCGACACAGGACAAGCGGCTCCGCGGCCGGTTTACCGGAAGTCCGGACTATGTGGTCAATTTCTTCATGTACGTTGCGGAAGAACTCCGCGGCATCATGGCCTCGCTCGGAGTGCGGAGCTGGAACGAACTCATCGGCCGGGTGGACCTGCTGGAACAGGACACCTCCGTGCTTACGAGCAAGTCGAGGGGCATCAACCTTTCCGCCGTGCTTACGCCCGCCCGGAAAGGGAACGAGGCAAGCGCGGTGTACCACACCATGGCACAGGACCACGGACTTGAAACAATCCTTGACCGGACGCTCATAAACGAATGCACACCGGGGATTGAAACGGGTAAGCCCGTATCGCTCGAATTGCCGATCACCAACACCGACCGTGCGGTAGGAACCATGCTCAGTCATACCGTTTCCCGGAAAACCGGAAATGAGGGACTCCCCGAAGGTTCGGTGGGCGTACACTTTGCCGGTTCGGCCGGCCAGAGTTTTGGCGCCTGGCTCGCACGCGGCATCACCTTTACCCTTTCCGGCGACGCAAACGACTACGTGGGGAAGGGCTTGTGCGGAGGCCGGCTCGTGATCATGCCTCCGAAGGAATCGACCTTCAGTGCCCATGAAAACATGATAATCGGAAACGTCGCGTTTTACGGCGCGACCGCCGGCGAAGCATATATCCGGGGCCTTGCCGCCGAACGCTTCTGCGTGCGGAACTCCGGCGCCCGGGTGGTTGTGGAAGGCGTAGGCGATCATGGTTGTGAATACATGACCGGCGGACGCGCCGTCATCCTCGGGCCGACGGGACGAAACTTCGCGGCCGGTATGTCCGGCGGTATCGCCTGGGTCTATGACCCCGACGGCCGGCTCGCCGCGAACTGCAACCGCGAGATGGTCTCGCTTGAACCGGTTCCGTCCGCCGAAAGCGAAGAACTTCGCGACATGATAGTGAACCATCAACAGTATACCGGATCGGAAACAGCCGGCCGGATACTCGGCAACTGGGAAAAAGAACAGGAACGCTTTGTCCGGGTAATTCCCGAAGACTACAAGATAGTTATGGGGGCCCTTGAACTGGCGCAGGCCGGCGTGAATGTACAAGGAGGCAGATAATGGGAAAGCCAACCGGATTTCTGGACT
>JAKQQT010000565.1 GCA_029564025.1 Armatimonadota bacterium
GACGCCCATACGGCGAATGGATCCCGCGGCCAGCAAACCGGAAACAACGTAAGTGATGTCGTCCGCGGCCCGAAAAGCGAAGTGGTGCGGAACGTTGGGTTCAACAGGCCTGTTATTCTCCGCCGCGTATTTCAACACCTCGAAATGTTGTCGCAGGTTGGTGAGCAGATCGTTCGGTCCCCGTCCGTCCAGTTGACAGAACCACCAGAAGGACAACGCATGCCAGGCGTTGTGTATCGTGTCGTCGTGCATGCGCGCCAGCGCGGGAATTTCGACGGTGCCGGCATATGTGCGTACCAGCATCGGTCTGGCGGCGCGCCATATCGCCCGGTATTCGTCCTCGGAATTGATCGGCACCCCGCCGCCGTTCGGCATTCCCTCCCAGTCCTTCCCAAATGCGGACTGCGTCAACTGCGACGTTCCGATGGAAAGGACATCGAGCATGCCGGACGAAGCGAGCCGGTAGGCCCAGTCCGTGAAGAGGCGGACGGCTTCCTCACGATTCGGTCCGTAAGGACCCACGTGTGCGCGCATCAACGGCGGAAGACCGGCATGAACGCCGTGGGCAACCCGGTCAGCCAATCCGTCGTGTTCCGTTCCGAAGTTGCGGTATCCGCTTCGGTCAACAGGCTGTACATCCGTGTAACGACCGTCTGCCACGAGGGTACGCGCGAATTCCATGCGCGCCTTGTCGTACAAGGGTTCCCCGGCGATATCAGGGGGCATGTTGGATTCGGGCACACCGAGCATGCGAAGGCTTTCCGCAGGGCTTTCGTCGCCGTGGAAAACCGGTACATCATTGCCGAAGCGTGACCGCACGATGTCGCAGGCGGCCGGAAGCCCGGCGAAGAACATCCTTCGCACAGGACCGCCCTGGTTGGCGAGAAGAAGACGTTCACGCAGTCTCTGGTGGAATCTTTCAAATGCCAGGACGCCGTCTTCCGCGTCCAGACGGTAACTGAAACCGAGCCGTGAGATGCGGTTTTCGCGGATCCACCTCTCCACGGTTTCGACGCTGGGTCGCAAGTCGAGTGTGTTGCACGCTTCGCATACCTGTTCATCGGCGATTACGACGCGGTATCCGCTTCGG
>JAKQQT010000261.1 GCA_029564025.1 Armatimonadota bacterium
TCGTCGAACCACAGCCGGAACACAACATGCAGCGTGTCCTTCTGGTCGCATACCAGCCCGACATAGGTCTGGCCCAGGCCGGGACCGAGTTCCTCGGGTTCAGTCCAGCCGCCTCCGGCGTCGTTGGGTTGCAAGAATCGCACATACTGGAAGGTACGGCCATGGGTGCCGATGAGCACATGGAGGTAGCCCTGGCTATCCATGGTAATAGAGGGTGTGTTATGGCAATCATTGGCCGGCGGACCATAGCCCACCAGGGCGGGCTTACCAAGTTGTCGTGTGTTACGGTCATAAGTTACCACAAAGGTCGGCACGCCGGGCGCCTTTTCTTCCGGCTCGGTTGCTTCGGCCCAGGCAACGTGCACCTTGCCATCCCGGGACACCACGGACGAGGGAATGCCGGAATGGGCGGAAAATCCGATGCACTTCCGGGAAATCAGCACCGGTTCTTCGACAGCAAGGGTGCCGTCCGCATTTTTGACTGGCAGCAGCAGATGCAGATCATTCAGCCTGCGCCAGAATACGTCCGGGTCTTTCTCGGTAAGGGTGTAGGATGCCAGCGGCGGCGGACCTTCTGGCCGGTTGTTACCCGAGAACTGTTCCAGGTCCACGCTGCCCCGCACCGGAAGGAAACACGAATTCAGGCGTTCCTCGCCGGGTTTGGCATATAACAGGGCGGCACGCCCTTCCACTTGGCCCAGGAGATACACCGTGTCGTCCGAGTCAAAAGCGCATTTGGAGGACCGCGTGGTGAAGGGGAGGGCGTCACCGTCGGTCCCCGCCACTTCCGACAAGGATCTCCAGCCCGTATCGCTCCCGGTCAGCAGGGCGGTTTTGGCGACAACAAAGGGCCGGCCTTTCTTGTTGAAATACACCTGATTATCCAGCGGATAGCGGGGCAGATACCCGAACTGTTCATTCTCGTGGGTGTACGGTTTGAACACCAGGGGCAGGTCGAGCGGTTGTTCTGCCGGCGCAACGCCCCGGTGCAACGTGACCGTCGCATACGTCGAAAACTCAGGCGTATCCTGCGGCGTTGCGTGTACGCGGCAGGATACCTCCTCCACGCCCTCCGGCAGCGCGCAGGCCAGCGTCACGTTCGCCGCACTCTTCGCCTCCACGGAGACTTCGGCCTCAGAAAGCGTTGCAGGAAAGACCTCCCCGGCAAATTCAACCTCCAGCCGGACGGTTCGCGGCGTCTCCGCATTGTTGTGCACCTCAAACGCAATGCGCTCTTCCGCCGCTCCATCCAGATATACCGTACGGCGGTAAGGCGTGAGCAGCCAG
>JAKQQT010000613.1 GCA_029564025.1 Armatimonadota bacterium
GCGATGGGCTTCGAAATGCCCATCCTTTACCATTCAGGCAAGCAGTATCCCGACATCGAGCGCCTCACCGGGGCGAGATTCGTCGATCTCGACACACTGCTATCCGAGAGCGACTTTGTGACCATACACACGCCGCTCACACCCGAAACGCGCGGGATGATCGGGGCAAACCAGTTGGCGCGGATGAAGCCCTCCGCCGTGCTCGTCAACACGGCTCGCGGGCCGATTGTGGACCAACCTGCCCTGACCGAAGCCCTCCGCGAGGGCCGCCTCTATGCCGCCGGGCTGGACGTGTTCGAGGTGGAACCGGTCTCTCAACAGGATCCCCTGCTGGAACTGCCCAATGTCGTCGCCCTGCCGCATATCGGGTCCGCCGACGAAACCACGCGCAACGCCATGGCCCGGATGGCCGCCGAGGCAATCCTGGATGTATCAGCCGGACGCCTGCCGGCGCACCTCGTGAATTACGACGTGTGGGACCACCGGCGCTAGGAGACCTATGCTTCCCGAATACAAACCACAGGCATCGAGGGGAATCAACACGGGGCTGACTCTGCAGGTCGTCGGCCTGCTGATTCCCGCCTTCGCCAAAATCCCGTCGCTTTCAATCTACCTTTTCGCCGTGCCGTTCGTGATTGGGCTCGCTTTTCAGACGTGGGGAAGCATCGCCTATGCTCAAGGCAAGAAATACCCCGCCGCCGTCGGACTTCTCGGGGTCCTCAGTTGCGTCGGCCTCGCGGTCCTCGCGCTACTGCCCGACAAGGACGAATTCGCGGACTAAACGCGCTTAGCGCCTTCCCAGTTTCCCACCTTTATGAACGCCTCCACCGTCTCGTCGAGGTCTCTGTCCGTGAAGTCCTCGTGCAACGGCAGGATAATTGCGTCGCGCAGGATATCCTCGGCAACCGGGGCGATGCCTTTGCCGTACACTCTCGCCTGATACGCGTGGCCGCCGTGTTCGAAGGCCAGATGATCCGTAAACAACCGGTACTCGTACACGCACTGACCGATGTAGTGCGCCCACACCGGTACACCCTCCGCCTGCAACGCTTCCGCGATTTTGTCGGCGTCGCAACCCGGCGCGGCGCGGAACATATAGAACCACCAGGACGGATCGCATCCATGCGTCGGTATGGGCGGCAGGATGTTCGGAAAGTCCGCCGTGCGCGCCATCAGTTCACCAATCCACCGGCGCCGGCGCGCAACGATGTCGTCCACCTTCAGCAGTTGCGCTTTCGCCACCGCGCCCTGCAGTTCCGTCATGCGGTAGTTGGCGGCCAGGAAGGTCGGATTCCGAATCGCCGCGCCCGCTTCCCGGTTGTAGCCCTTGTCCGTGGCCAGCCTAAGCCTCCGTGCCAGGACGTCGTCATCGGTGCACACCAATCCTCCGTCGCCGCACGCGATGTGCTTGAACTCATTCAGGCTGTAGCATCCGATGCGCCCGACCGTCCCGGCCTTCCTTCTCTTGTACGTTGCGCCCCACGCCTGGGCGCAGTCCTCGATGAGGATCAATCCGCGCCGGTCGCATATGTCCTTCAGGGCATCCAGGTCGCACGTGTTGCCCCACAGATGCACTGCCAGAACCGCCTTCGTTTTCGGGCCGATGTTCTCTTCCACCGACGAAGGGTCCATCGTGTAGTTGCGTGGATCGAGGTCGGCGAACACGGGAACCGCGCCCTGGAACAGGATCGGAACCACCGAGCCCAGGTCGGTGATTGGCGACACGATCACCTCATCGCCGGGCGAGATGCCGGCAGCCATCAGCGCCGTGTGGATCGAAGCCGTTCCGCTACTGCAGGCCACCGCGTGTTTGGCGCCAACCCACTCCGCAAACGCCTCTTCCAGCGCGTAAACCTTTCTGCCCTGCGCGTAGAACAGCGTTCCCTGTTCCAGGGCTTCCCGCAATTCCTTCAGTTCTTCCTCGCCGTAATGGGGCAACCGCGTGTACGGCCCGGTTTTGGCGGGCGATCCGCCTTCAATGGCCAGGGCTTTGTTCATTTTCCTCGCTCCTGTTTCAAACACGCCGTCTCTCCCGGTTTCAGCGAGATCACCTCTTTACGGAAAGTAAATCCCCAGCGCTCCGTGTCGCCCTTGTCGTCCGGAACCAGAACCGTCAAGCCATCGATTTCCGTTTCGGAGACCAGCGTGTCACAGTCGTACCACCGAACCATCCGCCGGGCGCGTTCCCACTCATTCAAACGCGCGAAGGTCCACCACTCCATGCCGGCGGTCCGCGCATCGTTCACACAGGCCTTCAAGGCGTCGGCCACTCCGGGCTTCGCGATGTGCGCCGGATGGAACAGGTGATGCAGTAGGCCGTGCGATTTCAGCACGGCGTTTCTCAGCGGTTCGGCGATCTCCGGCGGCGCGAAGATGCACAGGTCCTGGGTGATGGTTGGCGCTTCCAGCACATCGAGGCGTTCGCCGGCTTTATCCACCGGGAAGAACGGCCCTGTTGTGCCGAAGTTGAAACCGGCCTCGCCCGTCTTCGACGCGCCCTTGCACTGGTCCATCTGGAACCCCCGGCGTATCAGCCAGTCGTAGAACTCGGTGTCGCCTTCCCAGCGCAGGTAGTGGTTCTTGTTCGTCACCGGCGAGCAACCGTACTCCGCGCGCAGTCCCTCGTACTGGCGCACGAACTCCTCCTCGCTCCACGGACACCCGTCCGACATCGCGTCGTAGTGGAACGCCAACTCATGGCCGTCGCTTTCGATGGCGCGGACCGTCTCCGCGGGAAGACCGGGATGCATCAAACACCACGTAGTACGAATACCGAGTTCCTTGAGCGTCTGCAACATCAGCGCCGCGTTTTCCGGTTCGTTCAGGTCGCTGTCGTGCGACATCGCCGCCACGGCCGGAAGGTTGCGCGGCCACCGCCAGACCAACGGAAGAGGCGCATTGGCCTCGCGCGCGCAGTAAAGCAGAGCCCTGTCAATCACTTCGCGCCACATGTCTGCCACGGGATGAAGGAAAGCCATCAACCCCGGCGCGCCGGGCACTACGGA
>JAKQQT010000749.1 GCA_029564025.1 Armatimonadota bacterium
GGTTCGCAATATCAACCGACACGCTTCCTATGCCCAGTCTCCGGCATACCGTTTCTACCGTCCTGCTCCCGGCACACGGATCGTACACGACTCCGTGCCTTGGCCAGTGGTTGCGGATCAGTCGTTCGATAAGGCTTTCCGGCTTCTTCCATTTGTGATCGTCGTTGCGAAACAGGCGGTCAGTGAAGATGCCCGTCCGATTCGACCAGTGCATCGGTTCGGCAAATGTCAACCCGTAGCAGGCGATCACCTCCACAAAACGGCTGTACCGCTTCGACGTGTTCTTGGTGGATTCCGGCTTGATCCAGTGCAGGAGCTGGTCGGGCTTGACCGGCAACCCCCACACGTCATCCGGCCACATGAAAATTGCGGACGGCAACCGACGATCAACGGCCATCTTGACGAGTTCCAGCACGTCCTCGCTGCCGTACACCGGATCGGCGATCATCAGCGTGGCGTCTTCTGGCGGTGGGTTGTCTTGCCACCTGCCACAGACGAAAGAATTGCGAACAATCGCTTTCACCTTACCTCCTTTCGCTGCGCTTCAGTTGGAAGGTGAAGCGTAGCGTTCAATTTACGGAACGCGGAGCGCATGAAACGCCAGTTTCTTCATGTCGGCCAGATGCGCCTGCGTTGCGGCCAGTTGTCCAACGCTGCCAGCTCCGTTAGACGGGCGGATTCCTGCCTCCCATAGCGAGTCGCACAACTCCTGCGCCTCCTTTTCGTTCAGCTTCAACGCGGGCGGGATCTCCATGCCGTCATCAATCGGGTGCATCGTCGGAAGCCCGACATAGCACGGCGAATGCCCAGGCCCGTCTTCCAGCATCCGTATTTCGATTCCGCGCCCACGGAACACCGGAACTCTATCTGCCATGATTTTCATATTTTCCTCCTGCTTATTTTTGAAATTGAACAACGCCATCCAAGGTACGCCGCACAAGGTGCGTCGTCCCTTGATGGCTGGGGTTGTGCGTAGGTGCTACCGCACCGCCGCCGAAGTCTAAAAGCCCTTGCGCCAGTTCGCGCTCCAGCCTCGCCCGCGCCGTGGCGAAGTGGCCCGCGTCGAGTTCTATGCCGATGAACTTGCGCCCCGTGCGGATGCAGGCGATCCCCGTTGACCCACCGCCCATGAAGTCATCCCGAACCGTTTGCCCAGGCTTTGTGCTCGCCGTGACAATGTGCTCCATAAGGCTGATCGGCTTGGCGCACGGGTGGCGGTCGCTTGCGTTCGGCGGTGCGTCGAAGCTCCAAATGTCTGTATGCTGTTTCTGTTGGTTCAAGAAAAACGGACGGCGAAGCGCCTCATATTCTTGCCGCAGGTCTTCGTACTCGCGCCGCAGGTCTTCGTACTCGCGCCGCAGGTATTCGTACTCGCGCCGCAGGTATTCGCCGCCGCCTTTGTTGAACAATTCCCGAAGCCATTGATAGGCTTCCGCCGTTGGCGGATTGAAACAAGAATTTGAAAACCATTTCTGGGTTTGCGATGTGCTCGAAACACCCTTCCACTCACACCATGCCGCGTTGATTGTTGCGTTGTCTATTCCGGCGCGGTCCCTCTCTCCAGCCAGATACGCCCGCAACGGCTCAAAAACAAAGCCGCGCAACTCGTCGCACTTCGTTTGATAGCCAGCCTCACCCTTTGCGATGTTGTCCGCGCCGTAATGCTCCGCGAAAATGATCCTTTCGGACATTGGAACAAACTGGCGCAAGCGTTCATCTTCCTTGCCAGCCATTCTCGAAAGCCTCCCCTTGTCCCAAACGATGCTGTTCAGCACATTGAACCGCTCGGCAATCTTGCACTCCACCCTCGCCGCCATTTTTGGGCTGGCAAAGCAGTAAAGGCTCCCGTTCGGTTTGATGTCCCGATGCCACGCCGCGCAACGGTCCCCGATGAAATCAAGGAAGCCTTCCGCCGTGTCCCATTGGCGATCCCACGCATCCGACACAACGCGGAAGTATGGCGGGTCCGTGATAACCGCGTCCGCCTCGATGGGCAGGCAGTCGCGGCAGTCCCCGTGGATGATGGTCACGGAATCGGAAAGGCGCACAACAACGGGCTCGACCGTATGCCCCACAAGCGGCACCTCGGCATGTGTACTTTGCTCATCCATTCGCGTTCTCTCTTTCTGTGGGGCAACGGTCAGCCCCAGGGTTGTGCGTAGGTGCTGACGCACCGCCGCCGAAGTCTAAAAGCCCTTGCGCCAGTTCGCGCTCCAGCCGCGCCCGCGCCGTCTCGAAGTGCCCGGCGTCTATCTCGATGCCGATGAACTTGCGCCCCGTGCGGATGCAGGCGATCCCCGTCGTGCCGCTTCCCATGTACGGGTCAAGCACTGTCGCGCCTTCCGGCACCTTAGCCTTGTCCATGCACCAAGACATTAGCGCCACCGGCTTTTGCGTCGGGTGGAAGTGCTCACCCACCTCGCAATCACGCCGGAACCCGTCCCAGTACAGGCAGAAGATTGCCGTGCAATCTCCGGTCTCGCTGCACCATGCGAGTTCGCAGTCGCTCCCGATGAACCCACGCCCGGCAGTCCCGCCGCGCTTCTTGTCCCAGACCAGCCAACCCGGCGAGTCCGGCAACCTGCTGGCGTAGTGGTTCGCCCCCCACGTCACTAGCGGCTTGCCGATGCTCAGCAACAGCGCAGGGTCAAACGGCTTGTCGTCGCCTTCGATTGCACCCCAGTCGCGCCCGTACACGCCGCCTGCGGTCGCCACAGAAGACGGTCGCCCGATCCTGCCCTTGGCGTTCCACTTCATCCCATACGGCGGATCGGTCACAACGGCGTCGCACTCCACCGGCAGCGCGTCCCGGCAGTCCCCGTGAATGAT